>CBIHPJ010000219.1:0-12032 GCA_966211295.1 uncultured Myxococcales bacterium
TGCTGAAGGACAAGCGGCAGGACAATCTTCCGCGCAAGCACGGCAACATTCCGCTTTGATCGAGCTCACTCGAGTCGATGCCCTTCTGATGCCGGGGCGCGATGGACTCGAGTGACTCACGGCGCGCTGGCGTCAGAAGGGTGATCGACTCGATGAGCGGAGCAAGATGACGCGGATCCTGCGCAACCGGCTGCTGGTCGCTGCGTTCGTGATCGTCGCGTTCGCGAGCGCGCCTCGCCTGAACGACGCCGTGGTGTGGGCGATCACGGCGACCGTGTTTCCGTTGATGGTGCTCGCGCTGTGGGTGGCGCGTCCGTTTCATCGCGCGCGCGGTCAGCTGAAGAAGCAGCAGTACGAAGACGCGGCCGCTTCGCTCGCGGAGTTCGAGACGTCGATCGCCCAGGTGCCGTGGAAGCGCACGCTCGCGGGGACCGCGGTGGGACTGTGGACCTTCAGCGCGCTCGCGGCCGCTCGCAACACGCTCGGTGCAGTGCGACTCGAGCAGGGCCGCCTCGAGGACGCCGAGACGCACTTCAAGGCGGCGCTGCAGCACGACGCTGGCTACGCAGTTCCGTGGGGAAATCTCGCGGTGGTCGCGGCGTCGCGGGGTGACGCGGCCGCGGCCGAGGACGCGCGCAGCAAGGCGGCGTCGATGGGCTTCAATCCGAAGGTCTTGAGCGCCGTGATCAAGGACAAGTTGGAGGCGGGGAAGTGATTCGGGCGTTGGTGGTGGCGGTGTGCTTCGGCGACAGCATCGTCGCTTGCCAGTAGTCACCCCAGGCTGAACAGCACGCGCGCGTCGTCGTGCTCTTCGCGCTCGCGGCCGAAAGTCACGCGCGTGCCGGCGGGGAACTCGCGGCGAAAGCGAACTCCGTCGCGACCGGGTGCGTGCAGCCACGCGGGCAAGGCACCCGCGAAGTCTGAGCGGCGGCTCATCGACTGCTCGTAGCTGACGCCTCCATGCTCGAGCTGAACCACGGTCTCTTCGCCACCGTCGAGCTTCACCTTCGCTGGTGCGCTCGCGATCACATCGAAGCGCTCCACCAGGCCCCAGCTGTCGCGGATGAAGTCGAGCGTGAGCGGCTCGGTGAGAACGCCGCGGCTCTTGCCTTGCGTGAACTCGCCTGAGTCAGCGAGCTCGAGCTGCGGAAGCAGCGGGCGCGAGAGGAAGCGCGAGATCTTCGCGGTGATCTGAAAGCGCGCGCGACCGATCGGCATCACGTCGGCAAGGAATCCGAGGCCCGCGCTCATTCCGCGGAACACGTGCGCGATGAAGAGGAAGTAGCCCGCGTAGAAGAAGAACACGATTGGGATCATGATCAGGCCCACCGCGATCGAGATCCCGAGCTCCAGGCCCTCGGGTGGATGGCCGCTCTTCGCCCATGGACCGATGATGGGCGCGAGCGCGGTGGCGAGCGTCGCGATCGTGGTGATCCACTTCAGCACTCGAAACGAGGGCACCACGCGCGGCGAGTAGAGCGCTCGACCCGCAGCGAACGCAGGCCACGCAGACCAACGCTGCTGCAAGAGCTCGGTGCCTTGACGCAGATCGATCGTCTCGCGCTTGCAGTTCTGACAACGGCGCCAGACACCTCGCGAGAGACATGAGGTGCAAACGAAGCTCGCTCCGAGGTTCCAGACCGTCATCGCGAGGAGTTTACGGACTGCCTCTCGGCAGCGGTGCACCAGATTCAGTAAACCGTGCGCATGTCGAAGTACTTCGCCGGCGGCGTGATGGTGCTGGTCCTCGGATGCGGTGGCGGGCGCTCCCAGACCTGCCCGGTCATGGAGACCGTCGATGGGTTTCAGCCGGTCGTCGAAGGCACCGAAGTGCTCGCGACGCTCGGCGGACCGGGAATGTTCTGCGGACACGCGGCGACGGTCGACGTCGAACTCACTGCTCCGGACGGAACGAAGGTCCCCGTGAACCGCGTGGACATCGTAGAGGTCTTGCGGTCCTCCGAGGGGATTCCGCTGAGTTTGCGTGGAGCGGCGATTCGCTTCACTGCGAGCCAGCCGGGAGTCTGGAATCTGACGGCGAAGTGGTCGACCACCGGAGAGACAAGACGGGACGTGCTGGTGGTCAAGAGGATCAGCTCGGGACCGGGCGTGCTCCGTCGCTTCGTCGATCGAATGGACAACTGCGAACGCGGGCCCTTCCGCACGAACTCGGGAACCATGCTCTGCCAGCGCAATGCCCAGATCTGGGCGTACGGCGCTGGCGGACAACTACAGGAGTATTTTCCCGGCCTCCAGTTGGCCGTGCGCGCCGACGAGGTGTGGTCCTGGGTCGACGGCGTGCTCGAGCATCGCACCGCGCTCCCAGCATCACTTCGCCTCGACGGATCCGTTCCGCTCGCTCAGATCGGGCCCGAAGGAATGACAGTGCCGGGGTCCGCGATTCGAGGAGACACCCGGCGCGTGATCGAAGCGAAGTGGGATGGCACGACGCTGAGCTCGACGACGATCGCCGATGGATATCCAATCTTCGATCAGGTCATCGTCACGCAGGGCGCAGAGACGTGGTTGCCGCAGGGATGCCAGATTCAGCGTGGCTGCTCGGTGGCGGAATGCGAACCAGTTCGGCTCTGCCAGAGCGGTACCCTCGACAGCGTTCTGGCCATCGACCCTCAACGGATCTGGTCAATTGGCCGCCACACCAGCATCGGCGACGTCACCGTGGCGCACCTCAATGTCACTCGGCGCCCCCTGGCACTCGGCAGAGGCCCCTCGAGCTTCATGGACGTGCTCTTCGAGGCCGCACAACCCACGGAACTCTTCACCCGTTTCCTGATGGTGGAGCGTGCGCGGTTCCTCAGCCCAGGCTTCGTGATGCTGCCGCACCAGCCGACGCCCACCACGATGGATTTCGTGGCGATTGCTGATCCCGGTGCGGCCATCACGGTGACGGACGAGTGGATGGTCTCCGGAGGAGGAGATCCATTCACTCTGATCTCGACTCAGATGCCGTCGATTCCTTAGCGACGGCCGCGCGGGCTGCCGCTGAAGACGACCTGACCGCTCGGCTTCGAGCTGCCGCCACCGTGACCCGAGTGACCACCTCCACCGTGTCCACCTCCACCGTGTCCGCCTCCACCGTGTCCGCCACCACCACCAGCGTGGTGCTTCTTCTGGTGCGTGCGCGCGTGACGGCCGAGCGGAGCTCCGGCGGGACGCTGCGACACGCCGTGACCCGCACCACGCGGACCAGGATCCGACTGGCGCGAACGCTCGGCGGCGACCGCTTCCTTGAATACCGGATCGTCCTTCGGAACCTCCGCACGCGGCACGGGCAGACGCAGCAGCTTCTCGATGTCCTTCAGCAGCACCCTCTCTTCAGGCGCACAGAACGCCGAAGCGTGACCACTCGCCGACGCGCGCGCGGTGCGACCCACGCGGTGCACGTAGTCCTCAGGCACGTGCGGCAGATCGAAGTTCACCACGTGGCCGATCTCCGCCACGTCGATGCCGCGCGCCGCGATGTCGGTGGCGACCAGCACGCGGAACTTCCCCGACTTGAAGCCATCGAGGGCGAACTTGCGCTGATTCTGGCTGCGGTTCGCGTGAATGCGCTCCACCTCGTGGCCTGCGCGCATCAACGACTTCATCAGCTTGTCGGCGCGGCGCTTGGTGCGGGTGAAGACCAGCGTGCTCTCTTCGCCGTGCGCGAGCAGCGAGAGCAACAGCGGGGTCTTGTCGTTCTGCCCCACCTCGTACACGCACTGGGTGGCGCGGGCGGCGGTGGTGCCGCTGCGAGCGACCTCGACGCGCATCGGATCCTTCGAGTGCGTCTTCGCGAAGTCGGACACCTCACCCGCCATCGTCGCGGAGAAGAGCAGCGTCTGACGCTGACGAGGCACCTTCGCGAGGATGCGCGTGAGCTGCGGCTTGAAGCCCATGTCGAGCATGCGATCGGCCTCGTCGAGCACCAGCACTTCGATGTTCGCGAGCGACGCAGTGCCCTGGTTCATGTGATCGAGCAGACGGCCCGGAGTCGCCACGCACAGCTGCGCGTGCTTGAGGCCTTCGGTCTGCGGCCCCATGCCGACGCCACCGATGAGCACCACGGTGCGCACGTGATGGGGCTGACCGAAGCTCGTGGAGTGCTCGGCGATCTGCAGCGCGAGCTCACGGGTGGGCGCGAGCACCAGGGCGCGGAGGCCCTTCTTGTTCGCGAGGCGCTCGACGATGGGCAACACGAACGCCGCGGTCTTACCGGTACCGGTGGCCGCGCAGCCGATCACATCTTTGCCCTGGAGCGCGTGAGGAATGGTCTGTGCCTGAATCGGCGTGGGCTTCTGATACCCGGCGCGATTGAGGGCGGTGAGGCTTGCTGCGGTGAGGCCAAGCGAGGAGAAATCGGACGGCTGCTGACTCATTGATCAGCCATACCGGAAATCGGTACCGCGCGCTCACCCCACGTGGCCGGTGTTGGGAGGACCCCGCCAACGCTCAGGCATGAACCGCTGCCACCACTTCACTTTGGGCAGGTCCGAAATGGGAGGTACGAGGAAATTGAGCTCCAGCCGCCACTTGAGCCCCTCGGGCAGCGCGGGCGTGGGGATGGGCTCGGCTCCCTCGAGGGCGCGGGTCACGCAGGGCATCAGCCCACCGGGCAAATCAGTGCGTGGCTCGGAGTCGACGTACTCGAGGTGCGTGCCGCCGTGCTCCGTCTCGACCAGGAGCTCGAGCTTCACGTTCGCGCCCGAGCCTCCGAACTTCTGCACGCAGTGCGCGAGTTCGTCGGTGCTCACGAAGAACTCACCCTGCACCACTCCGCGCTTCACGGTGTCGACCGCCCAGTCGCCTTCTTTCAAGAGCGGGAGCGCGTCCCACTCCTTGCGGTAGCCGTCGGGCCGGGGCCTTCGAGGAGCGTCCATCAGCGAAGTGACGATGACGCCGATCAAGGCGACCGCCACCACGAGACCGATCATCACCCCGCGCTTCCTCATGCCGGGTTCAATTCAACCATCGCTCCGCATTTCGAGCAGTGAACTCGTGCAGGCCAGCCCGCGAGGTTCTTCGGAATCGTGAGGGGCTCGTTGCACTTCGCGCACGGAAGCGTCTGACCGGCGCCGATCACGGCCGCCTTCTTCCAGGCGAACACACCGACGATCGGTCCCGCCACCAGCACGACGACAGGAACGCAGAAGTGGATGAGAGGTATCGGGATCAGCAACAAGCCCAACAACGAGACCAGCCCGCCGTGCGTGATGCCGCGCATGGTGCGCTGCGAAGGAGTGAGCACTTGCACTCCCAGATCCACCACCGTGCCTTCGCGCTTCGAGTCCATCACGCCCACGCGAACGGGCGTTGGCTTCAATTCGCTCATCAACGGCTCATACCGCTCTCTCGTTCACCGTGCTTCCCGCGAGTGCGCTGCCAAGCAGCTTCACTACTAGTTTTCGTACGAGGGGCTGGTTGTAGACATCTGCCACGTTGTCGAGGGCCGACGAGTCGATCACTGCGCGAAGCGCGTGGCCGGCGAGAAATGCCCCGGTGAAGCGACGGCGGTGACGCTGCACGTACCCGCCCCACGCCTTCTCTTCGGTGACGCCCTTCTTGAGCACGGAGGCGATCGCTTCAGCGGCGAACATGCCCGACTCCATCGCCTGGCTGATGCCTTCACCGGTGGCGTTGTGCGTGATGCGCGCGGCCTCTCCGAGGTAGAGCGCGCCGGGGCGAGTCATCTCGCCGATCCACGTGGTGTAGACGATCGGGTGACCCTTCCACTTGCCGAGCTGCTTCGCGTTCTTGAGGCGCGTGCCGTAGTGGCGCTCGAGGAACGTCTCGAAGACGGAGCGCAGATTCTTGGTCGACTTCTCGCCCGACTCGTCCTGGCCGTCGATGCAGATGCCGATGTTCACGCGCTCGTTGGTCTCGGGGAACATCCACCCGTAGAGCGGCGCGACGTCCTTGTCGAAGATCATGTCGAGCGTGTTGGGAGCGCTCTCGAAGTTTTCCCACCAACCCATCAGCGTCGAGATGCTGCGCTTGGGGCGCTTGTCGAGACTGAACATCGAGTGCGCGCCGTCGGCGAAGAGCACGTACTTCGCGATCACTTCGCGTCCGTCGAAAGATTTCACGCCGCGCACGCGGCCGCCGTCTTCGATGAGCGCGTCGGCGCGGAAGGGCGTGTCGAGCTTCACGCCGAGACTCGTGGCCCGCTGCACCAGCAGGTGATCGAAGTGCTTGCGCAGGAGCACCGTCGCAGCGGCGTCGCTGGAGATGTTCAGCTCGCGGCCCCCGGGCGTCACGATGCGCACGGCGTTGATGGGGTAGCCGAGGCGCTTCACCTCGTCGCCGATGCCCAGCGACTGGATGAGCTTCAAGGCGTTGGGCGAGAGGCCCGAGCCGCAGGTCTTGTCTCGCGGGAAACCCTCGCGGTCGAGGAGGGCTACGTTGGTGATTCCGAGTTGCGCGAGCGCCACGGCGGCAGCTGCCCCACCGGGTCCCGCTCCGACGATCGCGACGTCAAAGCTCATGGCGGCCGGTTACCGCTGGGACACTACGTGGGCAAGCGCTGACCAATGACAGCCGTCAGATACCTTGGAATCAGGTTCGGGTGGATTGACGCGCACTAGAGTCCATGTGACTCTATCTTCATGACCACGAAGCTGGAGCGAGCGAGGGGCGCCTTGTGGGGACAAGCGGTGGGCGATGCGTTGGGCACCACCGTGGAGTTCTCGTGGGCGGAGTCGATCGCCACGCGCGCGAAGGACGAGTGGCCTCGGGAGATCATCGGACAAGGCCCATTCCATCTGATCCCCGGACAGGTGACCGACGACACCGAGCTCGCGTTGGCGTTGGCGCGCTCGCTGGCGAGACAGGGCAAGTACGACGAGGAAGACGTCGCGGCTTCGTATGCGCGTTGGCGCAATTCGGGACCGTTCGACTGCGGCAACGCGACCAATCAGGCGTTCGGCTCGCTCACTCCGGGACCGAATCTCGCGATGCGCATGAGGCATCGCGCGAGCAAGACCACGCAGGCCAATGGGTCGCTGATGCGCTCCAGCTCGCTGGGGATCTTCGGCGCGACGTTTCCGCGGTTGGCGCTCGCCCGCACGGCGATGGACGACAGCACGCTCAGTCACCCCGATCCGGTCTGCCAGGCGTCGTGCGCGGTGTTCGTCACCACCATCGCTGATGCGATCGAGACGGGGCTCGCTGGTCCGCGGCTCTTCGAGCGCGCGGTGCAGTTCGCGAAGGACACTTCTTCTCCGGTGCACGACACGTTGATCGCCGCGGGTGAAGGGCTGCCGCAATCAGACGGCGACAATCAAGGATGGGTGCGCGTCGCGTTGCAGCACGCGTTCTTCCACTTGAAGCGCTCGACCGACTTCGAAGCAGCGATGGTGCAGACGATCTTCACGGGCGGCGACACGGACACCAATGCCGCGATCGCAGGTGCGCTCCTCGGCTCCGTGCTCGGTGAGAACGCGATCCCGAAGAGGTGGAGAGAGACGGTGCGCGATTGCCTGCCGCAGCGGCCCGTGGAGTACCGCTGCAACGACCTCGATCAGCTCGCTGAAGCGCTCCTCACCTCGAGGTGACGTGGGCTCGCCATCCTGAGCAGCGCTTCGAGCTCCTCGAGTCGAAAGGGCTTTGAGAGGAGAACGCACGGCTCGATGCGCGGCAGATCCTCGGCCATCAATGCCTCGAGTGAACCGGACATGAGGCAGCGCACGCTCGTGGGACAACGCCTCTTCGCGATGGAGAGAACCTCCACGCCGGAGACGCCTGGCATCGTCAGGTCGGAGACGATGAGCGCCGGTGAATGGGCCTCGAGCTCCGCTTCGACCTGACGCGGATCGCTCAAGAAGCGCACGGCACATCCGAGGGCGTGGAATGCGCGTCTGAGAACCGCGCCCACGAGCACGTCGTCCTCGATGATCAAGACAGAGATGGCTGGTGACATTTCACTCCCCGCATTGGGGTTCGAGGACCCAGCGTTACCTGCGCTTCCACCTGACGCGAAGGGCCGCGAGCCGATGCGGTCTTTCGGTAGCAGCGCGGTTCCAGAAGGAGCGGATTCGGTTACCTGCGCTCCCCGCTTTTCGCGAAGGTTGTTGAGGGGCTCCTGGTGCGACTCAATGGCGCCCGTAATGAGTTGTAGCGGTACCAGCAGCGCGGCGCGGCCCCGTCTCATGGTTGTCGACGACAACGTTCGCCTCGCGGATGTCTCAGCCCGACTGCTGTCGTCGATTGGCTATGACGCCATTCCCTTCTCGAATCCGGAAGACGCCCTCGTGGCGCTCCAACCGAACTGCGACTTCGACGCGATCCTCACCGACCTCCACATGCCGGACCTGACGCCAGAGGAGTTCGTCCTCAAGCTCCGGCAGCTCTGTCCCAAGATGCCGGTGATCGTCTCGACCGGACGACCTGATGCACTCGACGACGCGGCGCTCGCACGCCTCGGAATTCGCGAGGTCCTCGTGAAGCCCTGGCGCCTGGAGGAGGCGGTCGGGGCGATCGAGCGCACGCTCGCGTCGCCCTGAAAGCAGCACAGAAGGTCCGAGCACACCCGGTCCCCTCGCATTATGAGGGCCCCACATGGCAGTCGAGTGGAGGGGCATTTCAGACAGTGCGTGGCATCACCCCGGGCTGGCGTTCGCCCTGTGCGCGGTCGCTGCCGTGGTGATCGCGGTGCGTGTACCGAAGAGTCCGCTGCGCAACGCGCTCTTCGCTTTCACGGCGATGACCGCGCTCGATGCGTGGATGACCGGCCCGTTGATGCCGCTCCCTCCAGGAAGCCAGCTCGCGCAGAACGTGTCGATCGCCTTCGTGATCCTCGGAGACCTGCGGCTCTTCGTGTTGCTCGAGCGCTTCCGCAACGATCGACGCTGGACGGTGGCGATCGCGCTCGCGGTGGTCTTCAGCTTCGTGGTGCCCATCGCGCAGGCCATCGCCATTCGCGCCGCGCCTGACAGCTTCCACGAGATGCGGAAGATCTACCTCGTGTACGAGACGTTCTTCGTCGCGCTCGCCGCGGTGTTGCTCGCACTCCGCTACCCGTCACGCGCAGCGAAGAGCCCGGAGCTCGCGTGGTACTCGACGAGCCTCGTGGTGTTTTTCCTCGTGCAGTACTCGTTGTGGGTGGTCTGTGACGTTCTGATCCTCTCGGGCTTCGAGTTCGGCTACGGACTCCGCCTCGTGCCCAACGCGCTCTATTACGGCCTGTTCCTGATCTTCGCGGCGGTGAAGGCGCCCAAAGAGGCGATCGCTTGAGGGCGCTCGCTCCAATCTTGTTGCTGTTGGCGTGCGCGCACAGCCCCGTGACTGGCGGTCAGGATGGCGCCGCGCTGCACTTCAAAGAGAACGGCGCTGACCGAGGCATGTTCACGCTCGCGCAGCTGAAGAAGAAGGTGCCGCCGGAGAACGTGAGCGGCTTCGACCCCTACTACCAGCGCATGAAGAGATGGAGCGCGCTGCCGCTCGAGCCCGTGCTCGAGCTCGCCTTCCCTCGCGAAGATCTGCACACGCAGGAATTCACCCTCCGCGCGCGCGATGGCTACACGGTGCCGGTGTCAGGAGCGCGTTTGCTCGAAGGCGGCGCGTACCTCGCGTTCGCCGACGCAGAAGGTCCGTGGCAGCCCATCGGCACCAACCACGCGGATCCTTCGCCCTGGTACCTCGTGTGGAAGGGCGAGACGCAGGGCGATCTCTCCACGCATCCGCGGCCGTGGGCGCTCGACAGCATCGCCATCGAGCCGTTCGAGGCGGTGTTCCCGCTCGTGGTGCCGCACTCGAAAGATCCGAAGGTGCAGCAAGGCTTCGTGATCTTCCGGCAGCAGTGCGTGAAGTGTCACGCGATCAACCAGCAGGGCGGGCGCGTGGGACCCGAGCTCAACGTGCCGAAGAACGTGACCGAGTATCGCGACGAGACGTTCCTGCGCGCGTGGATTCGGAATCCCTTCGCGTTCCGGGTGTCGGTGATGCCGCCTTCTCCGCAGCTGAGTGAAGACGAGCTGAGCTCGCTGCTGGCCTATCTCGCGTCGATGAAGGATCAGAAGATCGACGTCACTCCCGGAGCGCACTGATGCACGAGTCCGTGCTCGAGCTCGAGAGGCGCGTTCGCCGCGTGCCGGCGATCCTCGAGCAGGTGCTCGACATCGCGCCGCCTGAGGGACTTCGTCAGCTCGGGTCGAACAGCGTGGTGCTCACGGGCATCGGGGCGAGTGAAGCGGTGACTCGTTCGCTCGAGCCGTGGTTCCGACACGAGCTGCGCATTCGCGTCACACAGGTGCCGCTCTCCGCGTTCATCGCTGACGACGTGCGGAAACAGGGTCAGACGTTGGTGATCCTGAGCCAGGAGCTCTCGCCCAACGCCACCCTCGCGCTCGCCCGCGTCTCTGAGTTTCAGCAGGCGCTGTTGGTGACTTCGCTGTCCGCGAGTGATCCGCGCCTCGCCGAGTTCTGCGCTGGTGGCGGGCTGGTGTGGACGCTGCCTCCCGCCGAGGAGCGCAACCTGCTCGTGCGCGTCGAGGGACCGATGGCCGCCGCGTTCGCGCTGGCGCGGCTCGGGCTCGAAGGCGTGGGTCGAGAGCTTCCCAGCGTGATGCACGAGCTCCCGCGGGCCGTGAAGCTCGCCCAGGAAGATGGGTTCAAGCTCGCGAAGGAATGGCCGCTCGAGCTCAAGCGCGCCCCGATGATCGCAACCGGTTGGTACGCGCACTGCCTCGAGCTGCTCGCGTGGACGTGGATGGAGGCGTGGTGGACCGAGCCGCCTCCTGCGTTCGACGTGCTGCAGCTGGCGCACGGGCCGTGGCAGCAACGCTTCCGCGAATCGGGTCCGTGGATTGGCTTCACGCGGCCCGACGACGCACCGGGATTGTGGGAGCGGCTCGAGAAGATGTTGCCTGCGCACCAGTCGCTCGTTCGCGTGGGTGCGAGTCTCCCGGGTCCGCTCGCGTTGTTCGAGCACCTCGGCTTCGTGCAGGGGCTGCTCTCGGGCGTGCTGCTGAGAGCTCCGACCGATCTCACTCAATGGCCGGGCAAGTGCACCGACGCGCCGCTCTACGAGTTCGGAGTCACGAAACGCGGCGGCGGTGAATGAGCGCGATCAGCGTCAGCGCCATCCAGATGTTCTCGACACCGGGCGACTGACAAGAGCACCCATTCGGCATCGGACCGGGATCGTCGACGCCAGCATCCACGGGGACGGGATCCGCGCCTGCGTCGGTGCCCGCATCAGCGCCGGCATCGGGAGGACCTGCATCGACGCCGGCATCGTTCCCTGCGTCTTCGATCCCAGCATCTGCACCAGCGTCGCTTCCCGCGTCCGCACCTGCGTCGATGCCTGCATCCACTCCCGCATCGAGTCCGGCGTCCACGCCCGCGTCGAACGGATCATCGAGGATGCTGCGCAACTGCGCGGTGAGCACGAGGTCACTCGAGGTCGAGCTGACGTTGTGGACCTCGATCGCCAGCACGTTGTCGCCGGGCACGAGCACCGCCTGCGGAGGAGCGCGCACCAACCGATGCTCGAGCACCCCGCGTTCACGTGAAGCACCTGCGAGCGTGGCGCTGGTCTGCGCGGGGAGCACGTTCTGTCGCGAGATCTCCACGCCGTTCAAGTACGCGACGAAGCCATCGTCGTAATCGAGCTCGAGCGTCAGCTCGCGCAGGCGCGCCAGCGCAACGGAAGGAGTGAAGTGCGCGCGCGTGTAGAGCGTGACTTCGCTGCTGAGCGAGACGTTGGTCATGATGATGCTCGAGCCGTAGCCGATGGGCAGCGGACCCGAGCTCCACGTGGTGTCGTCGAACGAGCGGTCCTGCCAACCCGGGGGCGTCGCACCGCTCGGCACGAGGTAGCGCACCGATCCACTGGTGAGGATGATCGACGACACGACCTCATACGAAGCGGCGCTCGAGGAGAGGTTGCCCGAGCCATCGTCGACTCCCGTCGCGCTCACCTGGTAGCGCCCGTTCGCATGCGCGGCCGTGGTGAGCCGAACGGTGCGCGCGTCGTTCGCGAGGGCCGCTGACATCACGGTGATCGACGGAGTGATGGCGTACGCCGCTGTGCG
>CBIHPJ010000220.1:0-12013 GCA_966211295.1 uncultured Myxococcales bacterium
GCGACGATCTCGGGCACGTGGACCGGCCGACTCGAGTCACCGAACTCCGTCGGAGTGCGCTTCACGATCGAAGAGCGCGACGGCCAGCTCACAGGACGCACGTTCTGGGAGGACCCGGTCAGTCATCAGCTCGAGCCCGAAGGCACGCTGAGCGGAAAGCGCGAGAAGCACGACGCGTCGTGGGTGACCGAAGGTTCGGTCACTGTGAGCGGAACGTTCGATGGCGATCACTTCGTGGGAACGCTCACCTTTCCCGCGGAGGGCAACGCACGGGCCCGGACAGCTCCCGTGAAGCTCTCGCGCTGAGAGCGCTGCCGTCTGACTCACGGGTCAACGACTCCTGAGTCAGCTTGCGGCGCTTTGCCGTCGACTCGAAAGGTGTGAGGGTGGCCGCGTGAACGACGGCGAAGTCTGCGTGATGAACATCGGGCCGAGGCAGCGAAAGAAGCGCATGCGCTTCGGTCAGGTGCTCCTCGCGATCTCGCTCGCCGGGCTCGTCGCCCTCATCGCCGCTGGAGCTCCCGCCACGTGGCGTCTGGCGCTCTTCCTCCCCTTCCTCCTCGCGGCGACCGGCTACTTCCAGGCCCGGGACAAGACGTGAGTCGGTCTTGCGTCGCGCGGTCTGCGCGACATGGACACCGGAGAGCAGAAGATCGGCGACTCGAAGGAGCTCGACCAGGTTCGCTGGCAGGCCAGGCGGGTCAACCTGAAGTCCCTCGCCGCTGCAGTCGTGCTGACCGCCTCGAGTTTTGTCATCCCTCTGTGAAATCAGCGGGGGGGCCCTTGCGTTCAGCTAGCTATCCGGCCGAATTGGTTGACATTCGGCACCCCAACCACGAGATCACCCTCTCGTTTCAGGCCCTTCACCAGTCCCCGCCCCGCTCGAATCCATGACTCCGTTTCTCTTGTTGGCGCAGGCCGCAGCTCCCGCAGAACCGCACCAGGGTTGGCTCACGCTCCGTCTTCTCGGAGTGCTCACCGGCAACGCCGAATGGGTGTTGTGGCTGCTCGCCGGGCTCTCGATCATCTCGATCGCCGTGATGCTCGAGCGCGCCGTGTACCTGATGATGCACCGCCTGCCGAACAGCGGCGACGTGGTGCTCAAGCTCGCGAAGGGCGATCTCGAGGGCGTGAAGAAGGACGTGAGCGAGCACCAGGGCATGGAGGCCGCGGTGCTCCGCGAGGGCCTCGGCTGGGCTGACAAGGGCCCCGACTCCGTCGAGCAGATCATCAACGCCACGATGGCGCGCGAGCGTCCCCGCTATGAGCGGTTCCTCTCGTTCCTCGGCACGCTCGGCAGCTCCACGCCGTTCATCGGCCTCTTCGGCACGGTGCTTGGCATCATCAAGGCGTTCAAGGATCTCGGCATGGCCGGCGCGAAGGGCGGCGCTGAGACCGTGATGACCGGCATCTCCGAGGCGCTCGTCGCCACCGCGGTCGGCCTCGCCGTCGCGATCCCCGCGGTCGTTGGGTACAACGTGCTGCAGCGCTCGGTGAAGAACACCGCGTTCCGCGCCACCGCGCTCGGTCACGCGCTGGTCGGCCACCTCCGCTCCACGGCGAAGTGAGGAGATAGGCGCATGGCCGGCGGCGGAACTCCAGACGATGGCGACGAGATCACGGGGATCAACGTCACCCCGCTGGTCGACATCGTGCTCGTGCTCCTGATCATCTTCATGGTCACCGCGAACATGATCACCAAGGAGACCGTCGAGGTCGATCTGCCGCACGCGAAGAACACACAAGACAAGACGGTCCAGGGTCCGGTGATGCTCACCATGGACAAGGACCAGAAGGTCTACTTCGACGGCGCCGAGGTGCAGGGCGACGTGCTGATGGCCAAGATGAAGGAGGCCGTCGCGAAGGACAAAGAGGTGCGTGCGATCATCAGCGCCGACCAGACCTTGAATTACGGGAAGGTGATGGCGCTGATCGACCAGGTGAAGAACGCGGGCATCGGAAAGTTCGCCCTGAATATTCAGAAGGACGCGAAGCCCAAAGCTTCGCCTTGACCCAGTAACGAGGGGAACCGGGACGGCGCGCTCGAGCGTCGAAACCTGAGGTTCCGTGGACACGATGAGCGCCAACCGGAAGTTCGGTTCAGACGACGACAAGAGCCTCTGGTTCCTTGCCGGCTTTTTTGCGCTCTCGCTGATCGCTCACGCCGCGACCATTCGCTACCTGCCCGAGGCGATGATGCGGGCCGAGCGGCCCAAGGCCACCGAGATGGAGTTCTACGAACCTCCGCCTCCTCCTCCGCCACCTGAGCCCAAGGTCGAAGAGCCTGAGCCGCCGAAGCCGGTGGAGAAGATCAAGATCAAGCCGCCACCGGTGAAGGTCGCCGAGGCGCCGAAGCCGAAGGAAGAAGCTCCTCCCCCGCCGAACGAGGAGCCGCCTCCGGAGACTCCGCAGAAGCCGGTGCCGATCGTGGTCGGCATCTCGATGTCGTCCACCACGGCTGCAGGTGGCTTCGCGGTGCAAGTGGGCAACACCACCTACGGCAAGGCGTCGGACAAGATCGTCGACGCAGCGAACGTGAAGCCCTACTCCGCGCCCAAGTACGTGCCGCCCGGCGGAGCAGACACCGACCCGGTGAGCCTGGGCGAGATCAAGGTGCCCTACCCCGAAGAGGCGAAGAAGAACGAGATCGAGGGCTCGGTGCGCATGAAGGTGACGATCGATCCCGAAGGTCACGTCACCGACGTCGCGGTGATCAACGGCCCCGGTTACGGCCTCAACGAGGCTGCCCTCGCGGCGATGCGGAAGTTCCGCTTCAAGCCCGCGATGAAGGGCGGCGAGGCCGTGGGCACCACCATCGTGTACACGTACACGTTCCTCCTCGACGGCTGAGAGCGCTCACGGAGCGTCCGCGCCCCATCGCTCCCGCGCGAGGTTCGCCTCACGCACTCCGTTGATCTGACTCCTCCACGCGCACGGCATGGCCGCTGCGATGCGCCCCTGCACGCCGGCACTCAAGCCGGCGCGAACAGGAGGCAGCGTTGCTCAGTCCAGGAAAGCGGCTCCAGGTGTTCTCCATCAAGGAGATCCCCGAGAAGCCGAACGAAGAGAAGAAGACGGTGTGGGTGAAGGCGGGCTCTGCGTTTCTCAACAGAGACGGAAGCCTGAACGTGTACCTCGACGTGCTCCCGCTCGATGGGCGGCTCCACGTGCGCGAAGCCGTCGAGGACAAGCGTGCAGACAACAACAGCAACAGCAGGACGACGTCGGCGAATGGTTCGTCGATGAACGAGGCCGGTCTGGCCGATTCGATGGGGGGACACTGAGATGAAGCACACTGGAACGAAGACGATGGGTTGGGTCGCAGTGGCGGTGCTGGCGCTCACCGCGGGCAGCGCGCTGGCGGGCAAGCCGGTGATGAAGAAGGAAGTGAGCGGCGTGGTGAACCTGAACACCGCGACGGCGGCGCAGCTCGATCTGCTGCCGGGCATCGGTGAGAAGGCCGCGAAGCGCATCATCGAGCACCGCACCAAGACGCCGTTCGCGAAGATCGACGACCTGCGCAAGGTGAAGGGCTTCGGCGCGAAGAAGCTCGAGAAGCTGAAGGGCTTTCTCACGGTGAGCGGGCCGACGACGGTCGCGGTGAAGAAGGTGAAGGCCGATCCCAAGTCGGAGCCGGCGAGTGCGCCGCCGACCGCGCAGGGCCGACGTCCGCAGAACCGCTGAGGAGTTGAGGAGCGCCGGGCTGCCTCGAGTCAGGTGGCCCGGTGCTCGTTTGTCTTCAAGCGAATGACTCCCAAGGAAGAGAAGTCGCTGATCGCGATCATGCTGGAGAAGCCGCTCGTCGAAGTCGGCGGGGATGCGAATCCGTCGCGCGGTGAAAGACCACTCGGACTCGAGCTGGTTGCGAAGTCCGCTCCCTGAGGGCGAAGTGCAGATGACCGAGCAAGAGCTCATGGAGCACCTCGACTCCCTCCGCGAGGACAAGAAGATCTTCTGACCGCGTGGGTCCGGTGCGAAGTTCGGGGCCGCGTGCGCAGCTTCTTCCGCAAAGTCGTCTACTTGATGGCCGCCGGAATGATGGCCGTCGCAGTGATGATCCTGCACGTGAACGGCAAGCTGCCCGCGGGAGTTCCGTCGGACGCGCCTGCGTACAAGGTGACTGACTTCGTCGACGCGCTCCGCTCGGTGGACAGTCGAGGCCAGGTCGATCTCACCGAGCTCAAGAAGCGTCACGCGAGCCTCGAGACCTTCGTCGCCTCGCTCGCCGCGTACTCGCCTGACACCTCGCCGGAGCTCTTCCCCACCGTGGAGGCCAAGCTCGCGTACTGGCTCAACGCGTACCACGCGCTCGCATTGATGGAGCTGCTCGACACCCGCAGCAACACCGTCTCGGGTTGGCGCACGGCGTTCGACGCGTGGCCCATCGGCGGGCATCGCATGACGCGGTACTCGATCTTCCGCAGCATGCTCAGTCAGTCAGGCGACGCGCGGGTCTTCCTCTCGATCTTCACCGGCGCGAAGGGCCGCGGCGTGCTCGACGGTGCGCCGTTCGATTCCGAGTCGATCAACCCGCAGCTCGACGACGCCACGCGACGCTTCGTGCAGCGGCGCGATCACGTCGCCATCGAGGGCAAGACCGTGAAGCTCTCGGTGCTCTTCCGCGATCACAAGGACGACTTCCTCGCGGCGCTCCCGGATGAGCGGAAGAACGTGCTGCAGATCGTCTGGGCCTACCTCCCCGAGACGTGCGCCGACGACAAGCCAGGTTGCGACACGCGTGGCGATCTCGATCGTGCGTGCGGGAGCCGCTTCGACGCGTGCGAGATCATCTGGGTACCGATCGACGAGTCGCTCTCGGTGAAGAACTGACTGAACGGCTCAGTTCGTTGAAAGGCGGCACCCCGGTTGCAGCTCACCCACCGCATGGATCGGCAGTCCTTCGTTCGAGTTCGGGGGGCCCGGCAGCACAACTTGAAGAACGTCGACGTCGACGTGCCACGAGAGGTGTTGGTCGTCTTCTCCGGCGTCTCAGGTTCGGGGAAGTCATCGCTCGCCTTCGGCACCATCTTCGCCGAGGCGCAGCGGCGCTACCTCGAGTCGGTCGCTCCCTACGCGCGCAGGCTCATCGATCAAGCGGCGGTGCCTGAGGTCGATTCGATCGAAGGGCTGCCTCCAGCGGTCGCGCTGCAGCAGCAACGAGGTACCCCCAGCACTCGCTCGACGGTGGGCAGCGTCACCACGCTCTCGAGCTCACTGCGCATGTTGTATTCGCGCGCCGGCAGCTATCCGCGCGGGCAAGCGATGCTCTACGCGGAAGACTTCTCCGCCAACACGCCGCAGGGAGCGTGCCCGGTCTGTCACGGGCTCGGTCATCTCTACGAGGTCACCGAAGCGTCGATGGTGCACGACGACTCGCTGACCATTCGCGAGCGCGCCGTCACCGCGTGGCCGCTGGCGTGGGGAGGTCAGAACCTGCGCGACATCCTGGTGGCGATGCACATCGACGTGGACACTCCGTGGCGCAAGCTGCCGAAGAAGACGCGCGATTGGATTCTCTTCACCGATGAGCAGCCGACGGTGGCGGTCTACGCCGGGCTCACTCCCGCGGAGACGAAGGAGGCGCAGCGGCGCAAGATGGAGCCCAGCTACCAGGGCACGTTCTCCAGCGCGAAGCGGCACGTGCTCCACACCTTCGCCACCACGCAGAGCGCGCTGATGAAGAGGCGCGTGTCGCAGTACATGATCGGCACGGTCTGTTCTGAGTGCGAGGGCAAGCGGCTCAAGCGCGAGGCGCTCGCCGTGAAGTTCGGCGGACTCGACATCGGAGAACTGTCGCGGCTTCCGCTCAGTGAGTTGCGGCAGGTGCTCGAGGGCGGAACGACGGAGAAGCTCTCGATCGAGAAGCAGCTGGTGGCCGAGCGCATCGTCGAGGACGTCTCGGCGCGCGTGGAGACGCTGCTCGCGCTCGGACTCGGATACCTGACGCTCGAGCGAAGCACCCCCACGTGTTCGCCCGGAGAACTTCAACGACTGCGGCTCGCCACGCAGATCCGCTCGAATCTGTTCGGAGTGGTTTACGTGCTCGATGAACCGTCGGCCGGTCTGCATCCCGCGGACGGGGCTTCGCTGCTCGACGCCTTCGATGCGCTCACGAAAGCGGGGAACTCGGTCTACGTGGTCGAGCACGATCTCGATGTGATGCGTCACGCGGCGTGGCTCGTCGACGTCGGACCGGATGCGGGTACGCGCGGCGGACGAGTGCTCTACAGCGGCCCTCCCGAGGGATTGCGGAAGCTCGAGGGCTCGCACACGGGCCGGTATCTCTTCGCACCGCCCGCGACTCACGATCGGGAAGTGCGCGCGCCGCGGGGCTGGCTCACCTTGAGTGGAGTCACGCGCAACAATCTCTCGGGGATCGACGCGGCGTTTCCGCTCGGCTGTCTGTGCGCGGTGACCGGTGTGAGTGGCTCAGGCAAGTCGAGCCTCGTCAGCCAGGCGCTCATCGAGTTGGTGTCATTGCAGCTGGGACACGAACTTCCCGAGGAGGATGAGGACGAAGAAACCCCGCTCGGGCCCACGAGTGGCCGGCTCTCAGGCGGGGCGGAGAAGCTCTCGCGCCTGGTGCGCGTGGATCA
Organism: uncultured Myxococcales bacterium; assembly: GCA_966211295.1. Lineage (GTDB taxonomy): Bacteria > Myxococcota > Myxococcia > Myxococcales > Myxococcaceae > Archangium_A. The sequence continues at coordinate 6,597 of CBIHPJ010000220.1, forward strand.
GAAGCCGATCGGCCGCACGCCCCGCTCCAACCTCGCCACGTACACCGGGCTGTTCGATCACGTGCGGCGTCGCTTCGCGGAGACGAAGGGGGCTCGCGCGCGGAAGTTCGACGCAGGACGGTTCTCGTTCAACGTGAGCAAGGGGCGTTGCCCGCGCTGCGAAGGTGAAGGATTCGTCAGCGTGGAGATGCTCTTCATGCCGAGCGTCTTCGCGCCCTGCCCGGTCTGTCACGGCACTCGCTACGACGCGCGCACGCTCGAGGTGACGTACCGCGAGAAGAACATCGCGCAGGTGCTCGAGATGACCGTCGATGACGCGTGCGAGTTCTTCGTCGACGATCCGCAGGTGAGTAGGTCGCTGCGTCTGCTGCAGGAGATCGGGCTCGGCTACTTGCGGCTCGGTCAGCCCGCGACCGAGCTCTCGGGCGGAGAAGCGCAGCGGATCAAGCTCGCGACCGAGCTGCAGCGCGCGCAGCGGGGTGATGCGCTCTACGTGCTCGATGAGCCCACGACGGGTCTGCATCCGTCGGACACGGACAAGTTGCTGAAGCAACTGCATGGTCTCGTTGATGAAGGGAACACCGTGGTGGTGGTCGAGCACGAGATGCGTGTGGTCGCGAGTAGTGACTGGGTGATCGATCTCGGTCCGGGTGCGGGCGCTGAGGGAGGCCGGATCGTTGCGACTGGGACTCCGGCTCAGGTGGCGAAGAGTCGTGCGAGTCGCACGGCTCCGTTTCTTGCGAAGTACTTCAGTTGAGTGCTCGCCCCTCGCCCCTGACCCTCTTTCCTCGGAACGCTGCTGCCTCGACGCGGCGCCGCGAGACGGCTCGCGCTCCCCGCTTCGCAGGGAGGGAGTTTTCAGAGCACGAAGGAGAGACCCGCGTTGAAGGTGCCGATGATCTGGTTGCCGAACGACTGCACCTTGCCGCCTGCGCGCAAATGAAGCGGTTCCACCAGCGGTATGACGAGCGCGCCCTCGACGCCGACGTCGAAGCCGAACGCACCGACGAGAAACATCGGGCGAAGCTCGAGGCTGAACTGACGGAGACCTTCGCGCCAGAGCACGTAGCGATGCGGCACTCCGAACTCGAGGCCCAGGTGCGTGGTGTTGCCGAGCGTCATGCTCTTGAAGCCGAGCGCCACGTTTGGCTCGAGGTGATTCTTCGGAGCGATTCGCAGCAACAGGTGTCCCGCCCACGAGTTGATCGAGCCTGCGGAGAGATCGAACTGGAAGTCGCTGCCGAAGTAGCCGACGCCGAAGTTGAGTCGGCCTGAGCCGCTGCCTCGCGTGCCGATCGCGTCTCCGAGATCGACGCCGCCCACCATGTCGAAGCCGAAGGTCGGGCAGTGAAAGCGCTGCTCGACCACTGCGGGCGCGTCGTCATCCACCGCGTAGACGATGATCGGCAGCACCGCGAGCGCGACCACCGCGAGGATGAGCAGCGCCTTGCCGTCGCCGATGTTGAGACTTCCGCCGCCTCCTCCGCTCGAGCCACCTGACGAGCCGGTTGGTGGCGGAGGAGGAGTCGCGGATCCACCCGAGCTTCCGAAGCTCGAGAGCGGAGCGGAGTTCGACGCGGACACTGCGTAGTAGCGCCCGCCTCCCGTGGGCACCCAGACCTGCGCTGGCACCGCGAAGCACCGCTGGAAGTAGCTCGGTGATTCGAGCGGCGGCATCGGCGGTGGAGTGAGTTCTCCGCCTGCGCTCTGCGCGAAGGCCGGGGCCGTGACCACGATCAAGGCGAGCGTGAGGGCGCGCATCGGCCCCGACTTGAGAGCAGAAAGCACGCCGCGCGCAACCCGTGGACTGAGGAGAAACGTTGCGCAGAAAGCTGCGCAGACTCTGCTCAGTTCAGGGCGTCTTCGCCTCGGCTTCGACCTCGACGTTCTGCTTCTTCTCTCGCTGTGCCTTGCGATCAGCGATGCACTGCGTGAACGCCTTCTCCATGAACTCGTAGGGCACGCCGGCCTCGAGGCGGAAATCGGTGCCGCCCTTGGCACTCTGCACGTGCGCGAGATCGAGCAGATCGGCCTCCTCCTTCTTCCCCTCGGCAGTGGCCTTCATGCGCGCGAGCGAAAGCGCACTCCCGAGCGTGCGGCGAAGCTCCTCGGTCTTCTGCGGATCGCTCGACTCGATGTCCGCCACCAGGCCGACGTCGTGCGAGACGTCCATGTGGAGCTGTACCGACTTCGCCGACTGACGCAGCGTTTCGCCGAGCCGCGGGTCCTCGGAACCGACCATCCGCGCCAGCATCTCGCCGGCGATCACGCCGTAGACCTCTCCGTAGGCCATCGACTCATTGAGCACGGGCGTGCCCGTGGAAGGCGCGTTGCCGTCGAGTCGATCGAGGATCTGCTTCTGCGACGCCTCGGTGCCGCCCGCGATGAACATCTGGCCGTTCCACACCGCGAAGGTCTGCACGCCGCCGTCGGACGTAGTGACCTCGATCACCTCGCCCTTTGAGCCGTAGTCCTTCTTCACCGACTGCTGTGGGAGGAAGCGCTTCCACTGTGAGTTCCTGAAGTCGCCCGTCACCACCATCGAGTCGTCGATCATCGCGACGCGATCGATCTGATTGAGAGGATCCACTCCCGCGTCCTTCAGCTCCTGGAGGAAGTCGCCCTCGTCTCCGAAGAGACACTCGGTCATCAAGCCGCCGAGATCGGAGTTCACGATCGCATTCACCTCCGCGACCACGGCCGCGCGCTTCACCTCGGAGGGCATCAGCGCGAGCACGGGATCCTTCGCGGGCGGCGGTGCGGTCGCTACACCCGCATCCGGGAGCACGACCGGCAGCCAGGTCTTCCGACTGTCCGCGCGTTGGTGCTCGTTCTTGTTCATGCGCGTGGGCAAACGCACCGGAGGCGGAGGTTCGCGTGTCGGCGGCTCCGCGCCACGCATCAACCACGCGCCTCCCGCGAGCAGCAGCGCAGCGACGATCAACCACACCCACGGAGTTCGCCGTTTTTGCGCCATCGTCAGAAGTCCTTCCGCTCGAAGCGGTACGCCGCCACGGAGAGCAATGCGCCGCTGAAGATGAAGCAGCCAACGAGGAGCCGGCTCACCAGCTCAGCCTCGACCGGCTCGGAAGCGGCCATGCGAGAGGCCACCGTCGCGAGCGTTCCCAGGCGGGGAATCGGCAACATCGCCCACGTGAACAACTCGCGGCCGAAGCCCTCGTTGATCGCGATGGCGATCGACTCGCGGTAGCTGGCGACCACTCCGAGGATCAGCGTGACCACGCCGAGGGCACCCGAGAGCGCCGCGCTGCGCACGAAGAAGTTGCTGGTGAGCATCACGGCGTAGAGCGCGCAGAAGCCCACCCACCCCACTCCGCTGCCCAGCATCAGCTGCAGATTCCACACGCCGGTCTTCACGCCGAGCAGCACGGTCAGTCCACCCGCGCCGTAGAGCACTCCGAGGGCAGCGAGTGCGATCACGCCCAAGTATGTGCCGAAGAGCAGCTGCCAGCGCGCGACTGGCAACGAGAGGAGATGTTCGATGCGGCCCGGCGCGAGCAGCTCAGGCGCGAAGTCGCTGCACGCGATCGCGAGGAAGAACGCGCCGCCGTAGAAGCTCAGGAACGCGGTCACCTGGTAGACGCCGCTCATCACCTGGTTCGTCGAGACGATGTCGTCGAAGAGCAAGGCGCCGAAGAACTTCGAGCCCGCGATCGCTCCGTCGACCACCTCGAGCTGCAGCGAGAAGCCGAGCACCAGGAGGATGAGCGTGATCGCGCCGAACAACGCGAGGAACCACTTCCGGCGCGCCGCCTCGAGGAGGAGATCGAAGGCCACTCGGAAAAGTTGTCTCACGCGACCTCCCTCGTGGTGAGCGAGGAGGTGAGCACGTCTTCGAGATCGCGCGTCTGCGGAGTGACCGCGATCATCCTGAAGCCCTTCGCACGCGCGGCATCGAGCGCCTGGTTGAGTCCTTCCACGTCACCCTCGAACGACCAGCCGCCTTCGGCGCGCGTGAAGCCCACCTCGTCGCCGCGCACTTCACCTTCGAAGCGAACGATCCAGATGCTCGCGGACTTACGCACGTCGTCGAGCGTGCCCTCGAGGCGAAGCTGCCCCTTCTCGAGAATGCCGATGCGATCGCAGATGCGCTCGGTCTCGGCGAGGAGGTGTGAGTTCAAGAGGATCGTCGCGCCGCGCTTCTTCTCTTCGAGGAGCAGCGTGCGCACGTCGACGCGACCGACGGGATCGATGCCGTCGGTGGGCTCGTCGAGGATCAGGAGTTCAGGTTGTCCGAGCATCGCGGCCGCGAGTCCGAGGCGCTGACGCATGCCTTTGCTGAACGTGCCGACGCGTTGCGAGCCCGTGCGAAGTCCCACGCGCTCGAGGAGTTGATCGAGGTCAGTGTCGGACGGGGTGATGCCTTTGAGCGTGGAGACCGAGCGGAGGAAGTCGCGGCTCCGCAGCGCCGCGGGCAGGTGCATGCGCTCGGGCAGGTAGCCGATGCGCGCGCGCACCGAAGTGTCCTGAGGATCGCCGCCGAGCACCGTCACGTCGCCTGAGGTGGGGCGCACCACGCCGAGCAGCACCTTGATGAAGGTGGTCTTGCCGGCACCGTTGGGTCCGATGAGTCCGAACGCGGCACCCTTGGGCACCGAGAGCGTCAGTCCACGGAGCGCGTGCTGCTCAGGACCGAACAGCCCCTTGTACGTCTTGACCAGCTGGCTCACGGCGAGGGCGGCGGACATGAAGTGTCTCCCTCTCCCTTCGGGAGAGGGTCGGGGTGAGGGCACGTCACTCTACGCCCGAGGCCCCAAGCCCTTGCAGCGAATGTAGGCCTCCCGCCCAATTGAAGGGGTGAACGGTCGGGCCCAGCGGTTGCTAAGTCGAAAAGCATGGGTTGGCTGCGTGGTGCCCTTGCCGCGGTCGCTGTGGGTCTGGCCGCGATCGTGGTGGTCGCGCTGTTCATCGACCGCGAAGGAGTCGCGACCCGCGACATGTACCGAGTCGACGGTCCGGATGTGGTGGTCGTGCTCGGCGCACGGGTCGACCCTGATGGGTCCGCGTCTCCGATGCTCGCAGCCCGAGTGAAGCACGCGGTGAGCGTGCTCAAGCCGGGGGGCCTGATCCTCTTCTCCGGTGGCGTGGGGACCTTCGGCCCTTCTGAGGCCTCAGTGGCACGAGACCTCGCAGTGAAGCTCGGCGTGCAGCCGCAGCAATGTCTGCTCGAAGAGCAGAGTCACTCGACACTTCAGAACGCGGTCTTCTCGCTCGAGCTGATGAGGAAGAAACTGCCGCGCGGCGCTCACGTCATCCTCGTGTCAGACCCCTATCACCTGCCCCGCGCACGGCGGATCTTCGAGCGGCTGAGTGGAAACACGGTGAGCACGAGCCCTGTCCTCGACGCGCCTCGGCACCTCGAATGGGTGGCACGCATCAAGTGGACGCTGCGAGAG
>CBIHPJ010000221.1:0-11983 GCA_966211295.1 uncultured Myxococcales bacterium
GCTGGGCGAAGGATCTCGATCGCCTCAACGCGCTCGAGAAGTTCGCGGACGACGCGGTGTTCGTGCAGAAGTTCAAGGAAGCCAAGCAGGCGAACAAGGTCGACCTCGCCAATCACCTGCGCGACGTGATGTGGACCAGCCTGGACGCCGGCGCGATCTTCGACGTGCAGGTGAAGCGCCTGCACGAGTACAAGCGCCAGCTGCTCAACGCGCTGCACATCGTTCACCTGTGGACGAAGGCGCGGAAGGATCCCAAGAGCATCGGCTACCCGCGCGCGTTCCTCTTCGGAGCGAAGGCGGCTCCTGGGTACCGCACGGCGAAGATGATCATTCGCCTGATCACCGGCATCAGCGAGGTGGTGAACAGCGACGCCGAGCACACCGGCCTGCGCGTGAGCTTCATTCCGAACTACCGCGTGTCGCTCGCCGAGCGAATCATTCCCGCGGCCGACGTCTCGGAGCAGATCAGCACCGCCGGCATGGAGGCCTCGGGCACCGGCAACATGAAGTTCGCGATGAACGGCGCGCTCACCATCGGCACGCTCGACGGCGCGAACATCGAGATCCGCGACCTCGTGGGCCCGGAGAACTTCTTCCTCTTCGGTCAGACCACCGAGGAGGTCGCGAAGACCAAGGCCGCAGGCTACCGCGGCCGGCAGATCTACGAGACGAACCCCGCGGTGAAGGAAGTGCTCGATCTGATCGCGTCGGGCTTCTTCTCTCCGGAAGATCGCAACCTCTTCCGCCCGCTGGTGGACTCGCTGCTCGACAACGATCCCTACCTGGTGCTCGCCGACTTCGACGCCTACGCGCAGGCGCAGGAGGCGGTGGCGAAGAAGTACAACGACCCGAAGCAGTGGTGGCGCTCGGCGATCATCAACGTCGCGCGCATGGGCTTCTTCTCTTCGGACAGGACCATTCGCGAGTACGCGAAGGACATCTGGGGGATTGCTCCGATGCCTCCGGGGGCGGACGAGTAACGGCCTTCGACGGGCCTCTTGCCGAGTTGAGCCCCCTCACCTCCACCCTCTCCCGTTGGGAGAGGGTGGCTACTCGAATACCAAGTAGCCGAAGCGGGGCAGCGCGTGGAAGTCGCCGATGAAGAGCGGCGAGAAACTCTGACCTTCCACGTTGGTGCGGCGCGCGATGTGCTCGAGGCGATACGCGTTGAAACGCCAGCGATCGCCCTTCTGCGGCGGCACGTGCGGCACCGCGGTGAGGTTCGCGATCGGAATCTGCATCTCCGCGGTCCAGAACTCGTCGGTGTCGGAGTCGTCGTCGAGCGTGCCCTTCACGAAGACGGCGGTCTTCATGCCCGACTCCCACTTCATCGCTTCGGCGAGGTCGCTGCGGCGCGCCACGAAGCTCGCGTCGAAGTTCACGTTGTGCGGTGAGACCTGCAACTCGTTGTACGTCTTGCCGTCGCCGTCAGCGTCGAAGAACACCTCGGCGGCGTCCTCGTTGTAGATGGCGTCGTCCTTGTTCCGCAGCGTGCCCCACGCGTCGCGGTCTTCGCAGAAGAACGCCACGTAGACGTACTGGTCGTCGTACACGATGCGGAAGGTCGTCTTCCGGCTCACCGGGCCGCCGTCGAAGCTGCGATTCAGCGTCACTTCCTTCGCGGTCTGCCAGACGGGATCATCGAGCTTCCCGTCGATCACCGGAGGCTTCGCCGCGCGCACGGTGACGTACTCAGGCAGCGGCGCCTGCGGAGGTCCTTCGATCTTCGGCCCGATCACCCGGCCCTGACCATCGGAGAGCGCGGCGGTGTCGACCGGAAGACGGCCCGATTCGTTCCAAAAGCCGAGGAAGAGTCGCAGCGAGCTCTGGATGTTCGGCATCTGAAAGCCGTGCACGTCCTCGATGATCTTTCCCTGCGGCCAGGTGCCGAGCGGCGCCGCTCCGTTCTGCAACTCGTGATCGAGGTTGCCGATCTGCTGGCGCGTCGACTCGTCCATCACGTGCATGAAGAACTTCCACTGGCCGTTCACCGCGCCGTCCTGGCGGAAGTAGTGCCGCAGCTGCACCTGATCGCCGGCCTTCGGCTTCGCCGGTTCCATCATCGAGCCGAGATAGGTGACTGCTCCGCCCGCCCACGTGGCGCCGCTGGGGAACGTGAGGTTGGGAGGAGCGGCGTCGAGCGTCCTCACCTGCCCTCCTTGCAGTGGAGCGGCGGCTGGACCGCGAGGTGCCTTCGGTTTGGGCCCCGCCTGCTCGTCACGGCAACCAGCGAGAGCGGCAACCACCAGCAAAGACAGTCGGAAAAGGCGCATCGGGCGGCGGAGACTACGCCTCCCCACAGAGACCGTCGCAGAAGAAAAGGTCAGGTTTTCCAGCCACTTGAGGGAGGCACTCTCCGTGCTTCGGATGCGCCCATGCGCATCGACATCATCTGGAATCAGGTCACGACGACGGTGGATCTCGCGGACGGCATCGCGACGGTGGGCGGCGGTGAAGAGGACGGTATTCGGCTCGACGGACTCCCGGTCGGCCTGCTCACGCTACGGCTCGTGGCAGACCAGCTGAGCGTCACCGCGCAACGTTCGGTGCGCGTGGGCGACGCGGTCTTCCCGGCGCGCATCGCGAGGCTGCTGGTGGCGGGCGAAGATCTGGAGCTCCCCAACGACATCGTGATTCGCCGGGTGATCGATCAGAAGAAGCGCGACTCGCGCCGCCTGGTGGGCACCGCATTCGTCGCGGAAGAGCTGCTGAAGGGAGATCTTCACGCCGAAGAGACCCGCGCTGCGACGCTGACCTGCGTGACCGGCCTCGATCGCGGCCGCGTGTTTCCGATTCCCTTCGCCGACAACGTGATCGGCCGCGCAGATGACGTCGCCGTTCGCATCAGGGATCGCGCCGTGAGCCGCTACCACGTGCGGCTCGAGCGAGACGCGAAGCAGTACGTGCTCAAGCTGATCGCCTCGTCGATGAACGGCGTCTACGTGAACGGGTTGCTGCTCAAGAAGGACACCGCGCTCAAGACCGGCGACGTGGTGGAAGTCGGTCAGACGATCCTCCGCTTCGACGCCTCCGAGCGCGCCCCCGAAGAGCACACCGTGGTGGTGGCGGAAGACGTGAAGCCGCTCGAGCCCGCTCCGATTCCGGTGCCGCACGCCGCGGAGCCGCAGCGTCCCTACGATCCCGAACCGCAGCGCAAGCCGATCAACCTCGAGACCTGGTTGATGAGCGCAGGCGTCGCGCTCACGCTGCTTGGAATCGTCGCTGCTGTGTTGATGCTCAGATGAACTCGCTTTGATGCGCTCGCTGTCAGAACGAGTTGCCGATGGTGAACTCGAACTGAATCGGCAGGTCACCCGGACGCGGCGTGAGCGGAATTCCCCACTCGAAGCGCAGCGGCCCGATGGGCGAGAACCAGCGAACACCGAAGCCCACTGAGTAGAGGAGCCCGAGCGGCAGCTTCATCGCCCTCAGCACGGCGTCATCGCTGACGTCGAAGAAGCCCGCGTCGCGGCCGAACACGTTACCGGCGTCGAAGAAGATCACGCCGCGAATACCGACCTTCTCGAGCAGCGGAATCTCGAGCTCGGCGTTGAAGATGATCTGCTTGTTGCCGCCGGTCTTGAGCGTGGAGATCGCGCCTTCAGGCGCACCCGACGAGTTGATCAGCTCGGACGGAGCGACCTGGCGCAGCGGATACCCGCGCAGCGTGTTGATGCCGCCGATGAAGTAGAGCTCGCTGATGGGGAGCTGGCGCTCGGCGTTGCCCGGGTAGTGCTCCTGCAACCAACCGAACTGCAGGTTCATCTTGAACACCGCGCCCAGCGGGAGCGGGAAGTACACGCGCTGGTTCGCGGTGTAGCGGTTGAAGTTGTACTGCTTCTCGGGTGCCGCCGCGTTGAGGAAGAACGGCGACGACTCGACGGTGAACGAGCTCAACCAACCAGACGACGCGAAGAGGCGGTTGTTGCGCTTGTCCCACATCCACGAGGCGCGAATCGCGCTGGTGGTGCCGCTGCGGTACTGGCCAGCGAGCGGCGTGTACGAGGTGAGGCTGGCGGCCTGCACGTTCACGCTCTCGTACGTGTAGCCGAGGTTGACGCTCATCTCGTCGGCCACGAGGTAGTAACCGAAGCTCGCGGTGCCACCGAACGCGTCGCGGACGAAGCCGAAGTAGTCGAGCTGCGTGCGGTACGCGTCGATGCTGAAGATGAAGTTCGAGTCGAGGAAGTACGGGTCGTAATAGCTGAGCTGGAAGAAGCTCCGCAGACCCGAGAGCTGCGCGCTCGCCGAGACCGACTGACCCCAGCCGAGGAAGTTCTGCTGCGCGATCTGCGCGGTGAAGATGAAGCTCTCGACGTTGGAGAAGCCAAGGCCGACCTGGAAGGTACCGGTCGACTTCTCCTTCACCTCGACCTGCACCACGACGTGCTCGCCGTCGCTGCCAGGCTTGTGGGTGACCTCGACGGTCTCGAAGAAGCCGAGCGCGGTGACCTTGTCCTTCGAGCGGCGCATGCCGGTGCCGTTGAAGAGCTCGCCTTCGTACACGCGCAGCTGCCGGCGGATCACCTTGTCGCGCGTCTTGGTGTTGCCGACGATGTCGATGCGCTCGATGTAGACCTTCGGCCCCTTCTGAACGTCGAAGGTGAGATCGATGGTCTTCTCTTCCGCGTTCACGTGCGTGACGGGAGTGATGTTCGCGTAGGCGTGACCGGTGTCGTAATAGACGTCGGTGATCGACTGAATGTCCTTGCCGAGGAGCGAGCGATTGAAGGTGGTGTTCTCCTTCGAGGTCATCAGGCGGTGCAGCACTTCCTTGCTGACGAGGAGATCGCCGGAGAAGTCGAGCTTGCCGACCTTGTAGCTCTCACCCTCCTCCACCCGGAGCGTGATGATGATGTTCCGCTTGTCGGGCGAGAGCGTGACGATGGGCTTGTCGACGCGGATGTTGATGAAGCCGCGATCGAAGTACGCCATCTGGATCACCTGCAGATCGCGCTGGAACGCGTCTTCGCGATAGGTGCCCTGGTTGGTGAGGAACGAGAGGTAGCTGCCCTCCTGAGTGACCATCACCGCCTTGAGATCTTCAGCCGGCACGAGGTGAGCGCCGAGGAAGATGATCTCCTTCACCATCACCTTGGCGTGCTCGTTGATGTTGAAGACGAGCTCGACCTCGTTGCCCTCGGTGCCGACGGGCTTCAGCTCTGCCTTCACCTCGGCGAGGAAGTAGCCCTTCTCGACGTACTTCTCCTGGATCTTCTTCTCGTTCCGCTTCACCGCCGCGATGTCGAGGATGGTGAACGGCTTGATGTCGATGACTTCCTTGAAGTCGTCCTTCGAGAGCTCGTCGTTGCCGGCCAGGTTCACCGAGCGCACGGCGGGCTTCTCGGTCACGCGCACCACGTACGCGATGCCCTGCGGGCTGCGCTGCACGAGGAGCTGGATGTCGTTGAAGTACTTGAGCCCCCACAGCGCGCGGAGATCGTCCCCGGTCTTGTTGGGATTGAAGAGATCGCCGACCTTCTGCTTGAGCGAGCGAGCGATGGCGGCGGCCTCGACGCGGCGATTCCCTTCGACTCGGATCTCGGTGATGCGATCGGCGTCTTCGCGGGCTGGGGCATCGAGCAACACCTGCGCGCGCGCAGAGGTCGCCGTCACCGAGGCGGCCAGCAGGAACCACAAAATGGCGGAGAGACGCGAGATCACAGGCAAAGAGCGGCGCCCTTAGAGGACAAATCGGTCGCCGATACGAGCGAAAACGAGCGCTATTTCATGCGCCGATGACGGTTACGCGTCATCCGCGTTGATCACGGCGCCGTCCTTGAGCCGCAGACGCCTCGGCATCGACTTCGCGAGGACCTCATTGTGGGTGACCACCACCGCTGTAATCCCGAGGTCTTTGTTGAGCTCCCGGAGCAGCGCGTGGATGCCCTCACCAGTGCTGGGGTCCAGATTTCCAGTGGGCTCATCCGCGAGCAACAGGTCGGGCTTGAGCATCAACGCGCGAGCGAGGGCCACGCGCTGAGACTCGCCGCCGGAAAGCTCACCTGGGCGGTGATCGGCGCGCTCACCCAGGCCGACGCGGTCGAGCAGCTCGCGGGCGCGCTTCAAGGTGGGCCTGGAGTCCTGGCGCGCGATGAGCGCCGGCATCGCCACGTTCTCCGCCGCGGTGAACTCGGGCAGCAGGTAGTGCGACTGGAAGACGAAGCCGATCGATCGATTGCGGAAATCGGCGACCTCTCCGTCGTTCATGTCGAACACCGACTTGCCGCGGAAGAACATCTTCCCGGTGGCGGGAAGATCCAACGTCCCGACGACGTGCAGGAAGGTGCTCTTGCCCGAGCCCGACGCGCCGATGAGCGAGACGAGCTCGCCCTGCTGAATCTGCACGGACACTCCGCGCAGCACGTCGATGCGCTTCCCGTTGAGGAAGTACGACTTGTACACATCGACCACTTCGAGGAAGGGCGCGCTCATTCGGACTTGAGCCCATCGACGGGTTCGACCTGCGAGGCCTTGAGCGCGGGGTACACGCTGGCGAGGAAGGTCACGAGGATCGCGATCACCACCGAGAGCGCGGTCTGGAACGGCTCGATGCGCACCGGCAACGAGGGGATGTAGTAGACCTGCGGATCGAGCTTGATGCCCACGCGCTCGATGAAGAAGCACCACGCGAGGCCAGAGATGAGGCCGAGTATCGCGCCGGCCACTCCGATCTGAAGGCCCTCGGTGAGGAAGATCTTCACGATGCCGCCATCGGAGACGCCGAGCGCCTTGAGCACGGCGATCTCCTTGCGCTTCTCGAGCACGAGCATGATCACGGTGGCGACGATCAGACCCGCGGCGACGATCACGATGATGGAGAGGATGATGCCCATCACCAGCTTCTCGAGGCGGAGCGCGGCGAAGAGGTTGCGATTCATCTCGCCCCAGTCCTTCGTGCGGTACGGGTAGCCCTGCAGCGTGTCGTAGACGGCCTTCATGGTGCCGCGCGCGTTGTCGATGTCGGTCACCTTCACCTCGATGCCCGTCGCGCCCTTCACGTTGAAGAAGGTCTGCGCCTCGCTGAGGTGGATGTAGACGAACTTCGAGTCGTACTCGTACATGCCCGAGTAGAAGATGCCCGCGACGCGGAAGGGCCGGCTCTTCGGCATCGGGCCCTGCGGGCCGAGCTCGCCTCCGATGGGCGAGACGACGTTCACGCGATCGCCAACGACCACTTTGAGTGAAGCGGCGAGCTCGCGGCCCATCATGATGCCGGGCAGCACGATGTCGGCTTCCTTGTCCTTGTCGGGCAGCTCGAGGAGCGGATCGCGCTCGATGTCGGTCTTCTCGGGCTGCTTCACCTCGTCGGGCGTGGCGGGCCTGTCGTCGAACGCGGGATCACCGAACGGAGCGAGGTGCTTCTTGGAGATCTGCGTGGGATCGGTGAGCCACTCGAGCTTGCCGCCCTCCTGCAGGTACTCGGGCAAGTCAGTCACGCGGCCGACGGTCTTGGGATCGATGCCCTTGATCATCGCGCCCGAGATGTTGCCCTCGGAGGAGATCATCACCTCGTTCAGAATGAACGGAGTCGCGCCCGCGATGCCGCGCACACCTTCGACCTTGGTGAGCACGTCTTCGTACTCGGGCATCTCGGGCGAGTACTTCATGACGACGCCGTGCGAGTTGGTGCCGAGAATCTTTTTCTGCAGGTCGGCCTCGAAGCCGCTCATCACGGAGAGGACGATGATCAGCGCCATCACGCCGACGCCGACACCACCGACGGAGAGCTCGGTCATCAGCTCGGTGGGCGTGGGCTCGTCGAGCTTGATCTGATGCAGCGCCTCGGCGGCGAGGAGCGGATCCTTCTGGCCGAGCTTCTTCACGCGCGTGCGTTCGACCATCTTCTCCGCGGCCTGAATGATCGCCCAGAGGATCAGCGGCGGCACGATGCCGAGGATCAGCACTCCGAACACGCCACCGAGCAGCCGCGGACGGAACACCGCCACGTGACGCGAGGCGATGAAGAACTCGTACGAGGTGCGGAGATCGAGGCGGCCCGACGAGGTGCTGACGAAGCCGACGGTACGCCCGAGGAAGAAGCTGAGCGCGAGCGCGGAGAAGAGCAGCCAGTAGCCGAGCTCGGGCCGGTTCTCTCCGAGCAGCGACGAGAGATAGATGATCTCGCGCAGCTTGATGCCGATCTCGATCATCAACTTCGGCACCGCGTGCATCGCCGTGAGGAGGATCGGCACCGGCAGGCCGAAGTAGATCAGCGCGAGCGTGAACTCCGGAGTGGAGAGCCGCTTCGAGTTCGCCGAACCGAGGAAGCCGCCTGCGAAGGCGACGGCGAGCGCGACCGCGAAGGCCACCAGGAACGCGACGACGGGAGACAGGCCGTCCTGCACCACCCCGCCCTGCACCGTGCCCTTGCCGACGATCGCCAGGTACAGACGAATGAAGACGAGCTCGGAGAGGAGGAAGCCGAAGCCGTACGCCGCCAGCGTGCCCCAGTGGAAGTCGACGAAGTTCGCGAGCCGCGGGTGCAGCGGCCTGCCGTGAGCGGGGCTTGGAGTGGAGTCCGACTTCGGAGCGACGAGGGTGATCGCGAGGATCACCCAACCGACCACCCACGCGACCGCACCAATGATGAGGTGCAGCTCGCCCATCTTGAGCGCTTCAGGCGAGCCGTAGGACTTGAGGTTCTGCACCAGGTCCGCGTGGCTCAGCACCGTGCCGATGCCACCGAACACTTCGACGACCGTGCCCCACCCCACCGCGAGCAGTGAGAGGTCGCCCGCGGCGAGCTGAATGAGCTCCCCGCGCATGAGGCCCACCACCAGCTCGATGAGTCCGAGCAGGAGGAGGATGGTCGCCAGCGCGAGGGTACTTTTGCGAGTCACTTGCTGGTCGGCTTGAGCAGCGGAAAGAGAATGACGTCCTTGATCGACTGCGCGTCGGTCAACAGCATGGCCAGGCGATCAATTCCGATGCCTTCGCCGGCAGTGGGCGGGAGGCCGTGTTCCAGGGCACGGATGTAGTCGTGGTCGTAGTCCATGGTCTCCTGCTGGCCACGATCCTTGGCGTCGAGCTGTGCCTGAAAGCGCTGAGCCTGGTCCACGGGATCGTTGAGCTCGCTGAAGGCGTTCGCGATCTCGCGACCCACGCAGAAGAGCTCGAAGCGATCGGTGACCGCAGGGTTTGCGTCGTTGCGGCGTGCCAGCGGGCTGATCTCGACCGGGAACTGGGTGATGAAGGTGGGCTGCACCAGGTCGTGCTCGACGTACTGCTCGAACAGCGTGGCGATGAGCTCGCCCTTGTTCATGGTGGTGACGGCGGCCTTGTCCTTCTCGTCGGCGCGGCGGAGGGCGACCGCGCGCAGCTTCTCGGCGTCAGCGAAGTCAGCGGCACTCAGGTCCTTCACGCGCTGGACGATCGAGTCGATCATCGAGATGCGCGGCCAGCCCTTCTTGAAGTCGATGGTGTGCTCGCCGTACTTCACGACCGACGTGCCGCAGACCTCGACCGCGGCCTTGGAGATCATGTCCTCGGTGAGGTCCATCAGGTCTTCGTACGTGGCGTACGCCTGGTAGAACTCGAGCATCGTGAACTCCGGGTTGTGGCGCGTGCTGAGGCCCTCGTTCCGGAAGTTGCGGTTGATCTCGTAGACGCGATCGAAGCCGCCGACCACGAGGCGCTTCAGGTGGAGCTCAGGCGCGATGCGCATGAAGAGCTCCATGTCGAGCGCGTTGTGGTGCGTCTTGAAGGGCTTCGCCGCCGCGCCCGAGACGAGCGAGTGCATCATCGGCGTCTCGACTTCGAGGAAGTCGCGCGAGTCGAGATAGTTGCGGATGAAGCGGACCAGCTTGCTGCGCTTCTTGAAGGTGTCGCGCGTGGTGGCGTTTGAGAGGAGGTCGACGTAGCGGCGGCGGTACCGCTCCTCGGTGTCCTGCAGCGCCTGCGATTCGGCCCACGCCTTGTTCACGGCGTGCGGCAGCGCCTTCACCAGGTTGGGGTTGTCCTTGAGCTTCTCGCTCTGCTCAGCGATCGCCGCAGCACGCGCCTTCTCGGTCGCCGTGTTCGCAGCCGTCTCGGCCTTCTTGCGATCTTCGTCGGAGTGCGCCGCGCGGACCTTCGCGCGCCCTTCCGCGGTGGCGGCGTTGACGGCGACCAGCACTGCTTCAGCGGCCTCCTTCACGCGAGCCTTCTGCACGTCGTTGAGCTTCACCTTGTCTTCGCCGCTGAACTTGCCGGAGAGGCCTCGAAGGGCCTTCCCCAGAAAGCGGAGCTCGGTCGCTGCGATCGTCAGCTCTCCGGTCTTCGACTTGAACAGGGTGCCCTTCACGCCGATGAAGTCCGCCATGTCGACGAGCTTCCAAATCTTGAACGTGTCCTCGCCGAGCACGTCTTGCTTCAGGTGCGCCTGAATCGTTCCGCTGCGGTCCTGCAGGGTGACGAACGCAGCCTTTCCGAAGTCGCCGACGCGCACGATGCGGCCCGCGATCGTGAAGGGGCCCGGCTTGTCAGTCTCGAGCTTCGCCTGATCGACGGCGTCGTACTGCGCGTGAAGCTCGCCGGCGAGCGAGTCGGGAGCGAAGCCGTTGCCATACGGGTTGACGCCGAGTTCGCTGAGCGCCTTCGTCTTGGCGAGACGCTCGTTGTAGAGCCGCTGCTCGGCTCCAGCTTCATCAATGGGCTCAGAAACAGCAGGAGCCGCAGGCGCCTTCGGGTTCTTCTGACTCATGACCTTGCACTCACCACGCTGAGCGCAGGTGACGCAAGGGAAAGCTCGCTCTGACTCCGGCTACTGACAGCAGTAGCGCGTGGCGATGCCCAGCGGATCGGTGACTCCCGAGACCTGGTGATAGACGTGCGCCGGATTGTTGTTGAGGAAGTCGCAGAGCGGCTTTTGCGTGTCGTCGTACGACCCGGGGCCGGTGCCGATGCGGAGGTGACGCACGGTGAGCTCGGTGCACGCGGTGCATGCGGCGACGCGATCCTCCACCGGGAGCTGCATGTCTCGAGCGCGCGTGCGGAGCAAATCGATGTCCGCCACCGTGGTCGACTCGCAGAACTCGGTCGCGTGCGCGCGGTTGAACGTGCGCCTCACGTACTGCGTGCGATCGCTGCTCTCGTCCCACGGCCAGGCTGCATCGATGTAACTCGCGATGCCGGAGTATTGACCGTTGGGCTTCGCTCCCATGAACGTGCCCCACCCGCCGGTCGCGAGCGAAGTGCCGTGAGGATCGTCCTTCGCGCGAAGCCGCGCCACCGTCACCGCGCGCTGCAACTCGAAGCGGAACTCGTTGCGGATCTTCGGTCCCACTTCGACCTTGCCTGAGCCACGTGCCACCTTCGGCAACATCATGCTGACGAAGCGCGCGTCGATCGGGAGCGACGTCTGCGCTCCCGCTACCTTGAAGTTGATCGCAGCACCGAGCGCGATCGCCTGGTTCGTCGCGCGCTGCCCGAAGCACTTGTCACTCGCGGGATCGATGGAGACGAAGCCACCTTCGGGCATCGCCACTCCGTGCGCTTCGCCCGCGGCGCTGTAGACCTCGAGCAATCCGGAAACCGAGCACTGGAAGAACATCGTGCTCTGCGCCTCGTACGTCGGGTCCCCCGTGAGGACGCTCAGGTAGTCATCGCCCACGCCGCGCGTGATGTCTCCGCCGACGGGCTGAAAGCGAACGCCGTCCCACGGCGCGCACATCGCGTCGTTCACGTCGAACGTGGTCCACGACGGAAGCGCCTGCAGCACTCCGCGCGCTCCGTGAAAGAAGCCCGAGACCAGCGCCGTGAGCACCGCGCGATCGCGCTTCTCGTCGATGGTCGCGCCGGGGAACAAGGTGAGCGAAGAGCTGCCCCACCGTTCCCACAAGTGGCCCATGCTCCAGGAGTCCTGCAGGTAGTGCTGCGCCACCGCTTCGATCAGCGGCAGGAAGGTCAGCTCGAAGATCAGGTACTGGTCTTCGGCATGATTGGTGATGTAGGCGATCTGTTCGGGAAAGAGGCGCGGATTGAGCGTATGCAGCACGGCGCC
>CBIHPJ010000222.1:0-11979 GCA_966211295.1 uncultured Myxococcales bacterium
GATGGTCAGGACACCGCGCTGCGTCGCCTGCTCCAGGAGGCCGCTGCACCCCGCCCGTCTGACAGCCCCGAGGCGCTCGCCCTGGCCAAGAAGCTCTTCGAAGAGGCCAACGCGGAGAAGCGCGCGAAGAACTTCGAACGCGCTGTCGTTCGCATCGAGAAGTGCATCAAGGTCGCTCCCTCGTATCACCCCTGCTACCGGCTGCTCGGGAGCGCGTATGCCTCGCTCGCCACTCGCGATCAGTCCGCGCGCGACATGGTGAAGGCGAAGGAGGCGTACGAGCGTTTCCTCGAGGTCGCTCCGCCCGACGACGAGTACTTCCCGAAGGTGAAGGCGATCCTCGATGCCGCACGGAGCGACGACGACTATCAGCCCTATGCGAGCCCCGTGGGCTTGCCGAAGCCCGCTGCCGAGGCTGACTCCAAGGCGGTGCTCATCAGGGACGGAGACCTGGTCAAGCTCGGCCTCGGTGAGCAGGCTGTGGTCACCTTCGGCAAAGCCGTGAGCCGCTTCGCGCTCGGAGACTCCTCCATCGCCGACGTGAAGCTCATCGGGACGACCGCTCACCTGGATCTGTTGGTGCTGGGCTACGGCGTGGGGAAGACCACGGTCGTGGTCTGGGACATCAACAATGTTCGCTCGTCCTTCACCATCGAGGTCCTCGGTGCGTCGCGCGCCGAGTACGAGACGGTGAAGCTGGTGCCCGGCGGACACACCATCATCGCCCTCGAGAAGGACATCGCTCGCGTCGCGGTGGGAGATCCGGCGATCGCCGACATCAACGTGTTGCGGACGCGCGAGCTGCGCCTCGACGGTCACGGGGCAGGCAAGACCACCGTGCTGGTGTGGTTCACCGAGGGCGGGCGGGCCACCATCGACGTCGAGGTGAACAAGCCGGTCAACTACCAGGACAACGTCGCGAACCTGATCTTCGAAGCCTCGGTCGCGCGCGCGCAGGGCAACTACGGGCTCTCTCGCTCACTGGTGAAGCGGCTCCTCGGGCTCGACCCGGCGAATCAAGCGGGGATTCGGTTGAGGGACGACCTCGAGACTCAGGCGCGCGAGACCTATCTGCGCGCGTACGCGATTCGCGACTCGCACCCCGGCGAGGCGAAGCGGATGTTCCGCGAGGTGATGCAGCTGGCCGACATGGAGAGCGAGCTCTATCTGAAGGCGCAGTCGCGTTACCGCGAGCTCGACGAGCGCTAGCCCTTCGCGAGCTTCGCCAACTTCTTCTCCACCTTCTTGAGCCGCTTCGACACGTCGGGCCCGTCGAGCGCCTTCTCGAGCGCGTTCACCACCGTCTTCAGAATCTTCACGCGCGCGTGCAGCTTGTCGTTCGCCTCCACCACCGTCCACGGCGCGTAGGTGGTGCTGGTGCGCTCGAGCAATTCGTCGATCGCCGACTCGTAGACGCCCCACTTCTCGCGGTTGCGCCAGTCGTCCTCGGTCAGCTTGTACGAGCGGTACGGATCCTTGCCGCGCTCTTCGAAGCGCTTGAGCTGCTCCTTCTGATCGATGTGCAGGAAGAACTTCCCCACCACCGTGCCGAAGTCGCAGAGCTGCTGTTCGAATTCGTTGATCTCGCGGAACGCGCGCTTCCACGCGGACTCGTGGCAGAAGCCCTCGACGCGCTCCACCATCACCCGGCCGTACCAGCTGCGATCGAAGATCGTGAAGTGACCGGCCTTCGGCAGGTGCTTCCAGAAGCGCCAGAGATAGTGGTGCCGCTTCTCTTCTCCTTGCGGCGCGGCGATCGGCACCACGGAGTACCCGCGCGGATCGAGCACCTGGGTGAGCCGCTTGATCGCACCGCCCTTCCCCGCCGCGTCCCAGCCTTCGAACATCAACACCGCCGGCACGCGTCGCTGAAACGCTTCCCAGTGCAGCTCGCGCAAGCGCACCTGCAGCTCGGGCAATTGCGTGTCGTAGTCGTCGCGCTCGAGCTTCTGCGAGAGATCGATGGAGCTGAGCATCACGCCGCTCCTTTCTTCGCCGCCATCGGCTTCGCACTCGGTTTCGGTTTGGGAGGCTTCGCGATCACCTGCGAGAGCCTGGTCGCGCCGGGGAGTTTGCCCATCGCCTCGAGCTGCTTCTCCATCGCCTCCACCAGCACGGTGAACACCGCGACCGTGGCCCAGCGCTTGTCCATCGCCTCGATCACCGTCCACGGAGCGTCGGTGGTGCTCGTGCGCTCGAGCATCTCTTCGTAGACGCGGTGGTACTCGGCGTACTGGCCGTGACGGCGCCAGTCTTCGGGCTGAATCTTCCAGCGCGTCTTGAAGTCGTCCTCGGCCTTGTCGAAGCGGCGGCGCTGCTCCTTCTTGGTGATGTGCAGGAAGCACTTCACCAGCACCTGGCCGTCGTCGGTGAGCGCACGCTCGAAGTCGTTGATCTCCTGGTACGCGCGTTCGACCTCGTCTTTGCGCGCGAGCTTCTCCACGCGCTCGATGCCCACGCGGCCGTACCAGGAGCGATCGAACACCACGATCTCTCCGTACGCGGGGAGCTTCATCCAGAAGCGCCACAACCACGGACGGTAGAGCTCTTCTTCGAGTGCGGCGTGCGTGCTGCGCACCTTGAAGCCGCGGGGATCGAGGCGCTCGACCAGCTTGCCCACGAGCGTGCCCTTGCCTGCGGAGTCCCACCCTTCGAGCACCAACGTCACCGCGAGGGGCGCGTTCAGGGCGGCCTGCTGGAGAATGCGCAGGCGCTCCTGCAGCTTCTTCAGTTTGGGCTCAGCTTCTTCCTTGGTGAATGCGCGCGAGAGGTCGACCTTTTCGAGCATTCACCGAGCTTGATTCAGCGCGCGACGAAGATCACGCGGTTCAGGCGATCACGCGTTCTGTTCGCGCTCGTACTCAGCGATCACGACCTTGCCGGGACCCGCGGGACGCGAACGGAGCGAGGTGAGCTGACGGGGCAGCTCCGAGTTCAGCTCCGGCGTCTGGTAGCGCTCGAGCGACGGACCGGTGTCCGCGACCTCGAGACGCCAACCGGTCTCGTTGAAGAACACCGAGGCCACCGCTCCACGCGAACTGCTCACCGAGTTGGTGGCGAGCTCAGCGAGGGACAGGGACAGCGTGGTCGCTTCGTCGGGCATGAAGCCCGCGTGCATGGCCGCTTCGTGAACTTCGAACGCAGCCGCGAGAACCTGGCCCTTGTTGAAGCAATCCCACACCTGCGCCTGAGGTGGGGTGACATCGTTTTCGAAGCCGAAGGGACGAAGAAGCTGGAGCCGACTCATCATGGGTGGTCGCTCCGTGAGCGAGGGGCGTGCCAGCGGAAGTTGTCCGTGGATCCACGCAGTTGATGAGCTGCACGCTTGAAGGACTTCAGATCTGCAATTCAGTCCTGAAAGGCTCCGAGCTGATCGGGTGAGTCCAGGTCGAGCTCTGCTTCAGGGAGTTGCACCCTTGTGACGAGGTCCGGGTGTCCCGCGAGCCACGCTTTCGCTCCGGCTCCATCGGGGAGTTCACGGAGGACGTGGGCGTACTTCGCGCTGAAGTGGGCGGGCACTCCGAGGACGTTGGCGTAATGCGCTGCGGCAACTTCGCCCTTCGCGTTCATGAGCGTGCGCAGATGTTCAGCGGTCACTGCGTATTGATCTGCGAGCAGTACGAGGAGCGATGAGTCGCCCGCGGCGTTGGCACCGGCTTTGAGTGAGGCGCCGGGACCGGACTTCCAGTTCGTGCAGGTGACGAGCTCGACGGGCAAGTCGCTCAGCGCGTCGCGGAGGGGGATCGCGCCTTCGATCACGATCACCCGCGTGCAGCCCGCCTCGAGCGCGATTCGCGCGGCGCGATGAACGAGCGTTTCCCCTTTGAGCCTCACGAGCTGCTTGGGCCGGCCGAGGCGAGCACTCTCGCCGGCCGCGGGGATGAGCGCTGTGGTCACTCATTCCCCTCGCGCAGGATCGCGACGTCAATGAGGTCCTTCGCACGCCCGCTCGCGAGCTTGTTCCTGATGAGTTCGGTACGCCCGAGGAAGGGAACGTCGAGGCGGCCCACACGCACAACGGTTCGGCCCTTCCAAGCTTTGGCGAACGAGACGCCACTCAGAGACGTCATGATGTCGATCTGAAAAGGCGGGAGACCGATGGTGGCCATCCGCTTTGGACGCACGAAGTGGTCAACGACGGCCTTTGCGTGTTCCGGAAATCCGAACGCGCCGAGTGCTGCTCCCACTCTTCGAGCGTTTGCCCGAGTTGGTTCGACCACGAGATCGAGATCCTGCGTAAAGCGTGGATGCCCCGCTGCGGCGAGTGCGTGTCCGCCCACGACGAGATACCGGCATCGGGCCTTGTCGAAGCACGAAAGCAGCTCGAGAAAGTCCTTCGGGAGGTCCATCCGGGTAGAGCGCGGCACGGCGAAGCTCCTCAACGGCCTGCAGGCACTGGAGTGGGGTCAGCGTGGCTAGGAACTCGCGCGTGAAGCGCGCTTGGTCGTCCGTCGAGCCGAGCCGGAAAAAGCGAGGCATTGCCCCATCATACGGCCCGTCTGGACTTTCCGCGCGACGGCCTTATCCATGAAGCATGTTCCGATGCTCGAAGTGCGGTGCGTTCAACCGAGTTCCCAACGATCGTCCTGCCGGCGAGGCCACCTGCGGAAGGTGCAAAGAGTCGCTCGATCTCTCCGGCGCTCCGCAGGAGGTCGACGCGGCTTCCTTCGAGCGCGCGGTCGCGAACTCTCCGGTGCCCGTGGTGGTGGACTTCTGGGCGCCGTGGTGCGGGCCGTGCCGCATGGCCGCTCCGATCGTTGATCAGGTCGCGCGTGCGCAGGCGGGCAAGGCGCTCGTGCTCAAGCTGAACACCGACGAGAATCCGCAGCCCTCACAGCGACTCGGCATCCAGGGCATTCCCACCTTCATCGTGTTCCGCGACGGACATGAGACCGCGCGAAAGTCAGGCGCGATGCCGGCGGCGACGATGAGTCAGTGGGTCGCGGGCAACGTCTGAACTTCTTCGTCATCTGAAATGCGACGCCACGCGACGATCAGCAACAGCATCAGCGCGAGAGGCACCATCACCACGCCGACCCACAGGCTTAGGTAGAAGTTGAACGCGTGCCCGCGCAGCGCGAGGAGCGTGAGCAGTCCGACACCTGCACCCGCGGCGATGAGGCTCTCCCTGGTGCGCAGCGTCGAGCTCGCTCCGGCCCAGGCCCCCATCAGGGTGAGGACGCCCATTCCGGTGACGCTCGCGTCCGAGCTGGCGAGCTGCACCAGGAGCGTGAGCGAGGTGAGGAAGACGTACACCCCGGCCAGCGCGACGTGCAGGAGTAAACGTACCGTCGGCATGCCCGCCAAACGCTCGGGCGCGAGAATGATTTCCGAAGTGCGCCCCTCACCCCAACCCTCTCCCCGCTTCGCAGGGGGAGGGAGCGACTAGGTCTCAAGAGAAAGCGGGAGGGAACGCAGCCGCTTTCCGGTGAGCGCGAACACCGCATTGGCGACCGCGGGCGCGATGGGCGGAAGTCCGGGCTCACCCACGCCGGTCGGCGCGGCCTCGTTCTCGCGGATGTACGACTCGATCTTCGGCGACTCCGCCATGCGCAGCGGGGCGTAGTCGTGGAAGTTCGACTGCATCACCTTGCCGTTCTCGAAGGTGATCTTCTGCTTCAACGCCGCGCTGAGTCCGAAGATGGTCGCCGACTCGAGCTGCTGCTTCACGATGTCGGGGTTCACCACGCGTCCGCAGTCGATCGCGATCACCACGCGCTTCACCGCGATGGCGCTGTCTTCGATCGCCACCTCCACGGCCGCGGCCGCGTAGCTCTCGAAGCTCTTGTGCGCCGCGATGCCTCGTCCCATTCCCTCGGGCGCCGGAGTGGTCCAGCCGATCTTCTCCGCCACCAGCTCGAGCACCCAGCGAATGCGGTGCTGCTTCATCAACAGTGAGCGCCGGTACTCGTAGGGATCCTGCTTCGCCGAATGCGCGAGCTCGTCGATGAAGCTCTCGGTGGCGAACGCGGTGTGCGAGTGACCGACGCTGCGCCAGAACGCGATGGGCACGCCCGACTCCACGGGCACGAAGTCCACCGCGAGGTGCGGCAGCTCGTACGGGAGCGAATCGATGCCCTCGACCGAGCTGGGATCGCGTGAGCCGATCGCGCCCTTCCCCATCGACTCCAACGCGCCGCGGAGGAAGTGGAGCGCAGGAGGCAGCGCCGCTCCCGCCATGCCGCCGATCTGCTGAGAGAGCAGGCTCTGCGTCGCCACCCGGTGATGCCAGGCGAGCGGTTTTCCCGCGGAGTCGATGACGCCACGCACCCGATGCGTCGCCGCGGGGCGGTACGGCGAGTGCCGCATGTCGTCCTCGCGGCTCCACACCACTTTGACGGGACCGTTGATCGCCTTGCTGACCTTCGCGGCTTCGATCGTGAAGTCCTGCTCGATGCGTCGGCCGAAGCCGCCGCCGATCCACGTGGTGTGCACGGTGACGTCGGTCTGCGAAATGTCGAGCGCGCGGCCGACCTGCTCCGCGGTGAACATCGCGCCCTGCGTGGGCGCCCAGATCTCCACCTTGCCGTCGCGCCACCAGGCGGTCGCGTTCTGCGGCTCCATGGTGGCGTGGGCGAGGTAGGGCGCGTGGTATTCGGCTTCGATCACTCCGCTCGCCTTCGAGAGCTCGGCGGGAGCGTCGCCCACTTCCTTCACTCGCTTGCCGTCGGTGCCGCGGAGCGCGGTGAGGTGCCGCTCGGTCAGCGCCTTGGAGTCGAGCTTCGCGAGCGCGCCTTCGTCCCACTCCACCTTGAGCACCTGCGCGGCGCGGTGCGCGTGGAAATAGGTCTCGCCCACGACCGCGACGGCGTGGCCGATGGAGACGATGTTCGAGACGCCCGAGAGCTTCTTCGCTTCGGAATCGTCGAAGGACTTCACGGTGCCGCCGGGCACGGGCGTGCGCACGAGCACCGCCACCTTCGCTCCGGGCACCTGCACGTCGATGCCGAACTCGGCCTGGCCCATCACCTTCAGCTTCGAGTCGATGCGCGGAATCGGCTTCCCGATGAGGGTGAAGTCCTTCTCGCGCGGCTTCACCTCGAGCTGAGGCATGCCCGCCGCGGACTCCGCCAGCGCGCCGAAGCTGAGCCGCTGCTGCGTGGGCGCGTGGAAGACCGCGCCGTCTTTCGCGACGCACTCCGCGCGCCTCACGCCCCAGCTCTTCGCAGCGGCGCCGATGAGCATCTCGCGCGCAGTGGCGCCGGCCTGGCGATAGGGACCCCACGAGTGCGCGGTGGAGGTGCTGCCGCCCGTGAGCTGCATACCCATCGCGGGGTTGTCGTAGCGGCGATCATTGCCCGCGTGCTCCACCTTCACGGAGGCGGGATCGATTCCCAACTCTTCCGCGAGGAGCTGCACGTGCATGGTCGACGTGCCCTGCCCCATCTCCACGCGTGCGAGGATGACGGTGACCACGTCGTCGGCGGTGATGCGCAGGAAGGCGCCGGGGGTGAAGCTGGCCTTCGAAGGCTCCGTCGCCGCGAGTGCCTGCGCGGGGATGATCTCCACCAGGAGTCCGCCACCGATCGCGAGCCCCGCCTTCATGAAGTTGCGGCGAGAGAGCTCGTTCATTTCTTGTCCGCGGTCTCAGTCGGATCCGAAGAGATGGCGGCGCGGAGATCGATCTTCTCCTGCTTCGCCATTTCCGCCGCGCGATGGATGCCGGCGCGAATGCGCGGGTACGTGCCGCAGCGGCAGATGTTGCCGCTCATCTGCGCGTTGATGTCGGCGTCGGTCGGCTCGGGGTTCTGCGCGAGCAGCGAGCTGGCTTGCATCAGCTGACCCGGTTGGCAGTAGCCGCACTGGGGAACCGAGAGCTCGTTCCACGCGCGCTGACACGGATGGAGCGCGTCGCCGTTCGCCAGGCCCTCGATGGTGCGCACCGCCTGCCCCTCGACCGCGCCCACCGGCAGGATGCAGCTGCGCGTCGCGGAGCCATTCAGGTGCACGGTGCAGGCGCCGCAGAGCGCCATGCCGCAACCGAACTTGGTCCCAGTCAGCTTGAGGACATCTCGAATCACCCACAGGAGCGGCATGTCAGGGGGCGCGTCGACTTCCCGCTCGAGCCCGTTCAGCTTGAACTTCGCCATGGCGCGCAGCGTACCCGTCTTTCGACACTTATCTTCCTCTCCCGTTGGGCGAGGGTCGGGGTGAAGGGGAGCTGTCAGCGCAGCTTCCCGGGGTCCACCTCGGCGGGCAGCGCGTTGGTCATGCAGTGCACCGAGCCCTGAAAATTGATCAGCTCGTCTGCGTGGACGGGCACGGTCTTGAGCCCGGCGCTGGCGTACGCCTCGAGGGCCTTCTTGTCGGCCGCCGCTACCGCCTTCCCCAGCTTCGCGTCGTCGGACTGCGATTTGTATTGGGGGACGAAGACGGTGCCGTTGATCACCAGCGCGTTGGCGTAGCTCTTCACCTGCGGATCTCCAGCAGCGGCGCGGGTGGGGGCGTTCGTCGCGCGAACCACCTCGTAGCCGAGCGCTTTGAAGCGAGCGGCGGCCTCGTCCATCACCTTCTTCTGCGCGGGCACCGTGGTGTCGCTGACCAGCATCGTGTTGGGAGCGACGAGCTTCGCGTACATGTCCACATGACCGGTCGGCTCGTTGGGCAGCGGCTTCATCCACTCGACGGTGTCGAGCTGGAGCGCGCGCTTGAGCTCGGTCTCCACCTGCGCCTTGGTCATCCCCTTGTTGTTCTCGAGCAGCTTGTCGGTGACGAAGAGCCGGCCCTTGTCGGCGAGCAGATTTCCGCCTTCGACGATCAGCGGCGAGGAGATCACCGGAACGCCGAGCTTCTTCGCCATTTTGGAGGCGACGTCGTCAGCGCCGGCGTAGCCGTACTTGAACTCCACCGCCTGCAGCTTGCCTTCGCGGGTGCGCACGAAGGTCGGCGCGAAGTCGCGCGCCCAGGGCGAATCGGCGGAGGTCTTCAGCGCGAGCGCGCCCTTCGGTGCTGCTCCATGCCAGGCGTCGTCGTGATCCTTGCCCTGCAGCACCACCAGCCGGGTCGAAGAGGGCAGCGCTTTTGCGAGCTCGTCGTGGAGCTGGCGCGTGGGTGCAAAACCGTCTGGGTTGGCCACCACGATCGCCGACATGGGCTCGAGCTCGCCGACCGGACCCGACTTGATCGCCGCGGGCGCCACGGAGGCACGCACCGCACCGACCCGGGGACCCCAGCCCTGCTTCCCCGATTCGGGCTTCGGTTCGGGCTTCGCGGGTGCTGGCTTCCTGCGTTCGGCTGGCGTCACCTCTCGAGGAGATTGCGGAGCAGCTCGACCAGCGGCGCGGGAGGGCATGCGCGCCTTCTTAGTTCAGTAACTGATCATGAGCATGGCCGTCGCCCTGGTGGTCTGCCAGCTTCCTTCGCCACAACTCGAGGCAAGGAGGCTCTGAATGGCTGCGAAGAAGAAGAAGGTCGTCGCGAAGAAGAAGGCCGCTCCGAAAAAGTCAGCTCCGAAGAAGAAGGTCTCGGCGAAGAAGGCCGTGAAGAAGCCCGCGCCCAAGAAGAAGGTGGTCGCGAAAAAGAAGGCGCCTGCTCCGAAGAAGAAGCCGGCCGCGCCTTCCGCTCCGAAGAAGGCGCCCACGCCTCCGCCGCCGTCTCCTCCTGAGCCTGAGACCGAAGTCGCCGCTGAAGCGCCCGCTGCGGACAATCCGCTTCCCGAGGTGAGCCTCGAGTTCCACCCCGAGGTCGCGGCGTTCTGCGAGCTGGTGAACTCCGGCGGCGCGGGCGAGGCAGACCTCGAGGGCTACGAGTCGTTCAACGAGCAGTACAAGCCGTCGGACTGGGCGCGGAATCCGGCGCTCGACCAGCAGATGCTCACCTTCGCGATGGATGGTGCGGGTGGTCAGTTCACGCTGTGGCGCCAGCCGGGACGCGAGCTGCTCGACAACCCGGTGGTGCAGCTCGGAGATGACGGCGAGCTCCACGTGCTCGCGAAGGACTTCGCTTCCTTCGTGGCGTTGGTGGCCGAGGGCGTCGATCTCTTCTCGAAGAGCCTCGAGGATCTCGACGAGCGTCCCCAGCTGAAGGACTTCGTGAAGAAGCAGTACGGCGAGCGCGACTTCGGCGACGCGGGGGACATTCTGCAGAACGCGAAGACCGCCTGGGCGAACTTCGAAGAGTGGATGCGCTCGCAGGTGAAGAGCTGATCAGCAAGCCCGCAAAACCAAACGCGCTCGAAGTGCCCCCTTTGGCACCTCGAGCGCGTTGTGTTCCCCCTCGGGGTAATCCTCGCAGCGACTTCGCTTACTTCGCGCCGCCGATGAGGGCGATGACCGCGTTGATGCCGGTCTGCGCGTTCGAGGCCGAGACGTACATCTCGCTGCGGCCGATGACCGCGCCGTTCGCCGCCTTCAGCACGAAGTAGCTCTGGCCGTCAGCAGCAGCGCGAACCTGGAAGCGAGCCGCGATGGCGCCGTTGGTGCGAACCGAGGTGACGCCGTTCGCCGCGCTGGCCGCCGTGGTGTAGCCCTGCGACTGGAGGACGATCTGGCCGTTGTTCGCCTTGAGGTGGAAGTAGTACTTGCCGTCGAGGCCCTTGAACGTCTCGAAGCGGGTGTCGCCGAGGAGCGCCGCGCCCGAGGACACGATGTTCTTCACGCACGCCTGCACCGCCAGCGCGCCGCGCTCAGCGCTCGCCGCCGTCGCGTACATCTCGGAGACGCCGATGATCTGGCCGTTGGTCGCGGTGAGCACGAAGTAGCGGCTGCCGTCCGACGCCTCGCGGTACAGGTAGCGGGTCGCGCTGGTGGCGTTCGAGGCAACCGAGGTCACGCCGTCACGGGCGCCAGCGAGGGTCGCGTAACCCTGGCTCGCGAGGATCTTCTCGCCGTTGCCCGCGAGCAGGTGGAAGTAGAACTTGCCGTCCTTGCCCGTGAACGTCTCGAACTTGCCCGTCTGCGACGTGAGATCCGCCTCGGTGCCGGCCGTGTCGAGCGTGTCCTCGCCGTCGACGTACGCGTCGGCAGGGCCACAGGCGGTGAGCATCAGGGTCAGCGAGAGGAGCGAGGTGCGGAGGGCGTTCATGGGGTTTTCTTTCGGAACTGCGAGGATGCAGACCATGTGTGCAGCCCTCGTGCCCGGCTTCAACGAGAGTTAAGTGACCGCTTCTACTTGAGTCCGGCTCGAGCAATGTTGCATCAGCGCAACATTGATGCTGATAAGAGTTACTCGTGATGCGACGTTCGTAACTTCCCCTGATCCGGAGCCTGCGGTGAGCGATACGGACATCCAACTTCACGCGGTCGACATGGAGTCGGTCGCGCGCCGCCTGGTCGAAGTCGCGTGCGCGAAGACCGGGAGCCGCAACGGCGCGGTGTTCCTCTGGGACGCGAAGGCGAAGGGGCTCACGGTCGACTTCCACATGGTGGACGGCGTGATCGTCACCCTGCCCGGCACGGGCTCGGTGCTCCGTCCTCGCCGTGACGGCCGCGCGAACGGCATCGCGATGCAGTGCTTCGAGCAGGGCGCTGCGTATCTCTGCAACGACACCGCGAAGGATCCGAACTACGCGCGCTACTTCCTCGACGTGGAGTCGGTGCTGGCGGTGCCCATTCCGTATCAGGGCAAGCCGATCGGCGTGCTCACGGTGGCGAGCGCGCAGAAGGAAGCGTTCGAGTACGGCCACGTGACCGCGCTGGAGGAAGTGGCGGCGGACTCCGCGAAGTACCTGCGGCGCGCGTCACTTGCGCGGCAGACGAGAGAGAGCGGCAGGCCCTTCGTGATCAAGGGTCTCTCGCCCGCGTGGCACGAGGTCGAGCGGAAGCTGGAGCAGGTCTCGAGCACCGACGTTCCCGTGCTCGTCACGGGAGAGAGCGGCACCGGTAAGGATCTGGTGTCGCGCGCGATTCACTTCAACAGCAAGCGTGCGTCGAAGCCGTTCGTCACGGTGAACTGCGCGGCGATCCCCGAGACGATGCTCGAGAGCGTGCTCTTCGGTCACGTGAAGGGCGCGTTCACCGGCGCTTCATTCGACAAGATCGG
>CBIHPJ010000223.1:0-11972 GCA_966211295.1 uncultured Myxococcales bacterium
CCTCGACACGTTGGTGCCGATCGCCGTCGTCGTGCTCCTCGCGACGCCCGCGCTGCTGCCCTGGATCACCGTGCCCTTCGCTGCGCTCCTCGTCGGAGTGGCGTGGGCCTCGGTCCCGCACGCGCTCATGCTGCTCGCGGTCGTCACGGCGCTGCTGGCGCTCCTCGAAGAGCACGACTGGTCGTGGCGTCATGTCCTCAACCGCGGCTCGCTCACCTGGGCTGCCACCATCACCTCGATCCTCGCGCTGCTCGCCGCGCGCGCCGCCACGGATGAAGTGGGCCCTCCGCTGATGCTGGTGACGGCGCTGCTCCCGTTGGTGTGGGCGCGCGCGACGCGCCGGGCTGAGCTGCTCGCGCCGGGTCTTGCGCTCGTCGCCGCGGTGGGTCCCTGGTGGATCGCGCCGATCTTCGCGGTCACCGCGGGTCGTCTGCTCGCGCTCGCCTCGGTGCGCCGCTTCTTCGGGTTGCCGCTGATGGACACGACCACGCTCAAGTCTCGTCGCGAGATCGAAGAGTTCTCGCTCTTCGTCGCTGCCGCTGGCTCGGCCGGTGTCTCCGTGGCGCTGCAGCCGGAGCACGCACTCGCCTGGTTCCCCGCGCTGCTCTTGATGGGTGGTTCGCTCCCTGCGCTTCGCCTCGTGGTGGCGGTCGCCGTCGCTGTTCCGCTCGAGCCGCTGCGTGCGCCGGTGGTGGGGCTGCTCGTCGCGCTCGCCGCTGCTGCGCAGCACGTGCCGGCTCAGCTCAAGCGCCTGCTCGGAGTTCGCTCGCTGCAATACGTGGAGCCAGTCGCGCTCCTGCTCGCGATGTTCGGCGCCGCGTCGCTTGCGCTGTTCGCCCCGAGTGCGGCTTCTCCGATCGCGCTTCCCTTCGCGCTCGGGACCGTGGCTCTGCTTACGATCCTGAAGTTGGGACGAAGTGCGCCCCTCACCCCTGCCCCTCTCCCCGCTGGCGCAGGGAGAGGGAGACGGTGGCTCAAGTTGATCACTCCGGTGGCGTGTGTCGCGTTTGGTGGTGCCGTGGCCTCGCTCGCCCCGCACTGGATGCTCCCGGTCACCGTCGGAGCCACTGCGGTACTTCTCGGAGTCCCCGCGCTCCTCTCCGTTGCCATCGCCTGCGCCGGCCTCGAGCTGAGCGCGAGCCTGCGCCTGGGCGAAGTGGTCGCCGCGCCCGCGATCTTCCCCGTGGCCTTCATCGCGGCGCTCCTCGCCGTGGGCCTCCAGTGGAAGGAGCTCGAGACCCGCACCTCGGCCCTCTGGCGCTGGCTCGGTCGCGAAGCCGGCACGTCGCTGCCTTCACCGCTCTTCTGGGGCGCGTTGTGGCTCGCCTCATTGCTCCTCTGGAACCGCGACGTGCACGTACTGTGGATCGCGCCGCTTCTGATCATCACCCCGCGCCGCCTCGAGGCGTCACTCGGTCTCGCCTTCTCCGCGCTCGCGGCCGCGGTGCTCCTGCCCACCAGCGTCTCCGTTCCCGTGGTGGGCGCCGCCGCGATGGGCTTCGCCTACGCGGGCACCCGCTTCACCGAGTGGCGCGTCTCGAACGTCTGGCGCCACGCCTCATGGCTGCTCGCGCTGCTGGGCATCGTCCTCGCGGGTCCGCACCTCGACTCGCCGCTGCTGCCCCTCGCATGGAGCGTGGGCGCGGCCACCACCTGGCTCCTCCTCCGTGAGAACGAAGAGGCGCAGGGCTGGGCGTGGGTCGCCACCGGCGTGGCAGTGCACGTGGTGATGGCCTTCGTGGGCGTGGTGATGGACACCGGCGCGCCCAAGGTCCTCATCCTCCCGTGGTGGGCCGCGGGTATGGGCGCGCTCGCGCTCCTCCGCCAGCTGCGCGGTGGCAACGCCTCGGTGCATGCCTTCGGGTGGATCGCCCTCGCCGAGCTCCTCGCCGGAGTGACGCTCCTCGCCTCTGCTCAACCGCGCGAAGCCGTGCTCTGCGTGCTCGTCGCGCTGATGCTCGCGTTCATCGGCTGGCGCCGCATCGTGGAAGATGACCAAGCGAGCGCGGCGTGGCTGCTCCAGTGCGCGGTGGTGGGCGGCGGAGTGGCCGCGCGCGTGCTCGGCATGGGCGCCATGCCCGAGCTCACCGATGCGTGGGTGCTGCTCGGTGTCTCCGCGGTGGTCGCGGGGCTCGCGCAGTTCCTCGGACGCGAGGGCAGGGCGGACTCGGCGAAGGCGCTGCGGCAAGGCGCGCTGCTCTGGCCGATGCTCGGCGCAGTGGTGGTTCCGTGGGGCCAGTGGAACCTCGGCGCGGCCTGGCTCCTCGGCGTCTCGGTGCTCGCCGCGTGGATCGCCCGCTCCGGCAGCAAGCGCCTGGGCTCGATCCTCTCCGCGCTCGCGCTCAACGCCGCCGTGCTGCTCGCCGCGGTGGGGAGCGGCTTCGATCAGCTCCAGCTCCTCCTCATTCCGCTCGGTCTCTCGCTGCTCGCGCTCGCGCACGTCTTCTCCGACGAACTCAGCCCGGGCGCGATGGTGAAGCTGCGCGCGTGGGGCATGGGCCTCATGTACGTGGCGGTGGCGTGGAGCCCGCTCACGGTGACCTCGATCCCCGCGCTGCTGCTCTGCGTGCTGGTGTGCCTTGGTGGCGTGGCGCTGGGCGCGCTCTG
The DNA here is from genome assembly GCA_966211295.1 of uncultured Myxococcales bacterium. Classification (GTDB taxonomy): domain Bacteria; phylum Myxococcota; class Myxococcia; order Myxococcales; family Myxococcaceae; genus Archangium_A. The sequence goes on from CBIHPJ010000223.1 coordinate 2,608, forward strand.
GCGAATCCGCAGCTACGTGGTGCTGGGCAGCGGAGTGCTGGTCACCACCGTGCTCGCCACGTTGGTGCGCAGCGGCCTCGCCTCCCCGCGGCTGGGCGCGATCTTCCTCTCGCTCCTGGGCCTCGTGGTGGTGGTGGTGATGGTGATGATCTCCACGCGCCGCGAAGAGCTGCAGGCACGACTCGCTGCGATGCAGCGCGCCATGTCCACCTGGGAAGCCTGAGCTACCCCTCCTTCTTCGTCTCTCGCGCCTTGTTCAGGAACTTCTCGAGCGCCGTGAACTCCACCGGCTTGGTGAGGTGCGAGTTGAATCCTTCAGCGGTGGTGCGCTTACGATCTTCTTCGTTCCCGTAGCCCGTGAGCGCGGCCACCCAGATCGACGCACCACCGGGCAGCTGGCGCAGCTTCCGAATCACCTCGTACCCGTTCATCGAAGGCATCCCGAGATCGAGCAGCACCACCTCGGGCTCGAACTCGCCCGCGATCTCCAGCGCGCTCTTCCCGTCGTAGGCCGTGCGCACCGACCACCCGAGCAATCGCGCGATCTCCGCCATGCTGTCGGCGGCATCGCGGTTGTCATCCACCACGAGGCAGCGAGGCTCAGACGGCTGCGCGGTGGGACCCTCAGGAGCGTTCCTCGCGCCCGGCAGGGTGAAGCTGAAGGTGCTGCCCTTGTTCCTGCCCTCGCTGGTGGCGCTGATCTTGCCTCCGTGCATCTCGACCAGCGAGCGCGCGAGCGTGAGCCCGATGCCCAGGCCGCTCTCCCGGTTCGCTCCTTCGTCCTGAGCGAAGAGCTCGAAGATGTGGCTCATCGCTTCCGGAGTGAGCCCGATGCCGTTGTCCTTCACGCTGATGATCAGCGTGGAGGCCTCGGTGCGCGCGCTGAGCGTGATCCGTCCCTGCTCCGGCGTGTACTTGATGGCGTTCACCATCAGGTTCTGAATGACCTGCGCGATGCGGATGGCGTCGACCTCGAGCATGATCTCCCGCTGAGGCAGCTCGACGGTGAGCGAGTGATGCCGAGCCTCCATCAGGGGCCGCACCGCCTCGACTGCGCGGGTGACGATGGGGGCGAGCGGCGACATCTCCTTGCGCAGCTTGATCTTCCCGGTGGTGAGCCGCCCCACGTCGAGCAGATCGTCCACCAGCCGCGTGAGGTGCGTGAGCTGACGATCGATCACGTCGCGAGTGTTGCGCAAAGCGGGGCTGGGGCCAGGCTCGAGCTGCATGATCGTGACGGCGTTACGGATCGGTGCGAGCGGGTTGCGCAACTCGTGCGCCAGCATGGCGAGGAACTCCTTGAGGCGCATGCTCGAGCTCTCCAGCTCTGCGAGTCGGCGCCGCTCGGTCAGGTCGCGAATCACCTGAGCGAAGCCCCGCAGCGTGCCCGCCTCGTCGCGCAGCACGGTGCGCGTCACGTTCGCCCAGAACCGCGTGCCGTCCTTGCGCACGCGCCAGCCCTCCTCGTCGGTGCGGCCCTGCGCGACCGCCTGCTCCAGATCCGCGGCGGGCTTGCCCTCATTGACGTCACTGATGGGGTAGAAGAGGTCGACGTGCCGGCCGATCGCCTCCTGGGCCTGATAGCCCATGATGAGGGCCGCGCCGCTGTTCCAGCTCTGCACGAGTCCTGAGGGATCGAGCATGAAGATCGCGGAGTCTCTGACGCCCTCGAGCAAGAGACGGAAACGCTCTTCGCTCTCGCGCAGCAGCTCCTCGTGACGTCGCCGCTCGCTCAAGTCGCGGGTGATCTTCGCGAAGCCCGCGAGGGTCCCGTCGGGGTTGCGCAACGCGGTGATCACCACGTTCGCCCAGAAGCGGCTCCCGTCTTTTCTCACGCGCCAGCCTTCGTCCTCGAACCGACCGTCTCTGTCGGCGCGCTCGAGCTCCTCTTCGGGCCAGCCCCGCGCCACTGCTTCGGGCGGATAGAAGATCGAGAAGTGTCGCCCGAGCACCTCCTCCTGCTTGTAGCCCTTCAGCCGCTCGGCGCCCGAGTTCCACGAGCGAATCCGCCCCTGCGGATCGAGCATGAAAATCGCGTAGTCGACGATCGATTCGACGAGCTGCTGAAACCGCTCCGCTTCGAGCGTCGTGGGAAAGTTCAGAACTGCGCCAGGCATGACGCTGGGTTCTATTGCTGCTGATCCCCAGAAGCGCCTGTCAGTGTGACTGGAACCCCTCACATCAGAGGGCATGTTCGATTCGGTAACGCGTTCCTGATCTGAAGATTACAGATCGAGGTCGGCCCGCGAGGCGACGACGGCCTTCCACCGAGCGACAGCGCCCGCGCGTTCGTCTTCGGGCCCATCGGCGAAGAAGCCGAAGTTGTCACCGAAGGTGCGTGAGAGCTCTTCGATCGCAGAGAGGCGCAGGTCGAAGTCTTCGGCGTCGAGCGCTTCCACCAGCCACTCGATGCGGCGGAGATCTCTCGCGCGCGCCCACCACGCCGACCAGGCTGAAGGATTGGTGCCGAAGCCGGCTCGGGTGATCTCTTTGAGCGCGTCGGCGGCCGACTGCGCGCAGAGGTCGTCTTCGCTGCCAGTGAGGTTGATCAGCCCCTCGACGGACGACCGATCGTGCAGCACGCCCAGCGCACGCGCCGTGAGCGAGCGCCGCAGTGCATCGGACGAAGCGAGCTCCTGCCTCAGCGCGGGGAGTCGCGACTGGAAGTGCGGGAGCAACCGCAACGCAGCCGCGGCAGCACGCGCGGCAGAAGAGATGTCGGGCTCGTAATCGAACAGTCCGCGCAGCACCCCATCGACCACGTCGGGATAGCGGAGGCTGCCCGCGGTGAGCAGCGCGAGGTAGCGCGTGTCGCTGTCGGTGTGATCGAGCAGCGGCGCGATGGCAGAAGCACCGGCCTGACCCAGACGCGCGAGCGCACCGGGAATCGGACCCAGCTCATCGGGCTCGGGCAGCTCGACCACCGGCAGCCGCGACCACCCCGTCGGCCCGGGGAACGACGTGGCGAGCGCCTTCGCGGCGACGTCCGGGTGCTTCATCAGCTCCATCATCGCCATCGAGCGCTCGGAAGGATCCGGCCCGGTGAGCAGCGTGATCAACCCCTGGAACCAGTCTTCGTCGTCGGGCGCGTGCGCCGCTCCCACGCCGTCCTGCGCGTAGCCGGGATCCGGAATGATCCCGGACGAGCTCGCGAACTGCTGCGGCATGCGCGGGTTCTGTTTGCGGAAGAGGATCAGCTCGTGGAACGCCGAGGGCAGGTCCTGGCAGAAGAGGATGAAGTCGGCGAGGCGCCGCTGGGAAATCGGCCGCGCGCCGCAGTCGCCGTAGAGCATCGCCACCAGGCGCGACTGCACTTCCACCGGCCACACGAACACGGTGCGCGGCATGCGGCCGAGCAACGCGAGGTAGTGCTGGGAGAGCGCGTCGGGAGGCAGCGGACCCACGTAGCTGCCGCGCGTGAGCGCCACGGTGCGGAAGACGCTCGCCGCGTCGAGCGGAATGGCGAGGTTTCGAATCGCGCTCACGTCGCCTTCACCGCGCGCGTCCCAGCCCACCGCCGCGCCGCGCATGATCGCGAAGGCGCCCACGAACTCGAAGGTGCGGCGCGCGTACTCGAGCACCACTTGAATGAGGTGCTCGCGATCGTTGACCGCTTCACGCAGCGCGGTCCGTGCCTGCGCGAGGCTCCACTCGGTGGCGCTCGAAGCGACGAGGCCGGGAGGGGAGGGAAGGATGCCCTGCACCTGCGAGTAATCGACGGGCGCGCTGGGAGGCTGGGTGACGAGCTCGCCCTGCGCTTCCCAGTTCTCCTGCACCGGCTGCACGGGAGCGGCCGCTTCGAGCTGCGCCTGCTGCTCGGCCGCTTCGCGCGCGAGGCGCTCCTGCTCGATGGCCTCTGCCTTCTCGAGCGCCTCGAGCTGCTTCGCCACGCGCTCGGCGCGGGGAGGGACGCGCTCCAGCAACTGCACCGGCGCGGGCGTGAGCACGGGCTTTGGCGCCGGCGCGTGCTCCTGCTTGGTGAAGTCGGGCGGCGTGGGCGGCTCGGGCGGAACGAACGGCGGCTCGCCGGGCGAGGAGACCACCTCGTTCACGTCGGAGAAGTCCATCTCGTCGACGGGCGGCCTCGAGACCGCGCGCTGAGGAGGAGCGGAGGGCTTCGGAGGCGGCGGCGGCGCCTCGGGCGCGCGCACCGGCTTCGGCGCGGAGGGCACGGCCTTGCGTTCGGCGGGGCGCACCTTCTCGCTGCTGGGGCGGGGAGCCGAAGCGGGCTGCACGTACTCGACCGGTCCCTGGCTGCGCACCGGCGGCAGGTTGCTGCTCGAGTCCTTGTTGCGCGGAGGCAGCACGCCTCCGGGGAAGGAGATGCGGGGCGGCGGAGGCGGCGGCGCGGAAGGACGGGGCTCGACGAATTCGCCGCTCGGCGTGTTCGAGATCTCCTTCGCGAAGTTCTTGTAGCCGCTGATGTCCATCACCCGGGTGGAGTGATGTTCGTCGTCACCGAGCGCCGAGACGCCGGGGTTCGAGTGCACCTCAGGCGAGCCGTGCTCCGCGCGGGCGAAGCGCGAGTAGGCGATCGGCTCGAGCACCGAGGTGCGCGACTCTTCGACCTCGTCTCCGAGCGCGACCACTTCGACTTCCACTTGCGCCCTGGCAGGCTCGTCGAGCACCTCGATCTTCGGGCGCTTCGCACCGTCTTTCCTGGGAGCACTCGGAGCCGAGGGGGCGGGCTTCTTCGGCTTGTCGAGCAGCACCGGCTCTTCGACGATGCCGCGCGCCAGCCGCTCGAGCACGTCGGTGCTGAGCGACTCGGTGTCGCCCTCGATGAGCTGCGGCTCTTCCTTGAGCTCTTCCTTGATCTCCCTGGGCGGCTTGGGCCGTGAAGGGTCGAGCAGCGAGAGCAGCCGCTGGTACCGGCCTTCGGCCTTCTGCGAATAGAGCGTCTGCTGCCAGTCGCGAACGCGGCACTCGAGCGCGACCCAGAGCTCCAACTTGCGGCCGAGCAGGAAGCCCACGTCCTTGAGCTGCGGCTGCTGGAGCGGATACGCGCACGCGAGGTGGAGCGACGTGCCATCCACCGAGAGCGGCACCACGTTCAGCTGGCGCGCCATCTTGAACGGCATCAGCGGCGAGGCTTCGGCGTTGGGCTCGAAGTCGGCCAGGTTCACCAGCCGCACTCCGCTCACATCGGAGATCGCCTGGAGGATGCCCGCTTCAGAGACCGCACCCATCTCGAGCAGCACGGTGTCGAGCGTGCCGCCCTCGCGACCCAGGCGCCGGAGCGCCTCGTCGACGACGCGCGCAGGGAGCAGTCCCCTCGCGATCAGGTGTTGTGCGAGCCGCTGAGGCATTCGATCAGGCGTCCTGGAGCTTCACCACGAACGTCCGCGTGAGCTTGTCATGGAGCGTTTGTCCGTGTCGGTCAAACAGCGCCAGCCAGAAGCCAGATAGGAAAAAGCCGAAGGACACCAGAGAAAAGACGGCCCGGAACATCGCCCGCGCGAAGGAGGGGGCGTGGCCGGTGCTGTCCACCAGGTGAATGCCGAAGATGCGGCGGCCGGGGGTGCGACCGTTCCACAGGAAGGCGAAGAGCGTGGTGTAGACGAACGCGAGGATGGCCCCCAGCGCGGCCCCGGGAATCGCGACTGCGGTGAGCTGCTGAATCGGGGTGAGGGCCTTGGGCGCGATGACCGTCATCGCGGCCATCAGGAGGGCGAGGACGATTCCGCCCACGAGCGCGAGATCGGCGATCCACGCGCCGCTGCGGCGCCAGAGGGAAGCGGGCTCGGCGGTGACGGTGTCGCTGCTGGCGGCGCGCGGCTCGTCGAACTTCGGCGCTTCGAAGACGGGCTCGGCGGGAGCGTGCGCTCCATGAAGCGAGGTGGAGGCCCCCAGCGCAGCCAGCTCGATCTGCGGCTGCTGCGGCGCACTGCGGCCCGGCGCGAAGGGACCGGGCGCACCGGGCTGCGTCACCAGCATCTCGGCAGGAAGTCCTGCGGGACGCGGCACAGGCGCGGGGGCCGGGGGCGGCGTGAAGCTGCGAGGTGCGGCGTTGCCCGCGGGCGTGGTGCGCGGCTCGGGCTCGTCGTCGATCGCGCGCGGGGGCAGAGCGGGCACCGCGTTCATCGCCGCCTGCGACGGACGCTGCGGCTGAGGCACCTGCTGACCTTCGGGAACCAGCGCACCCTGCATCATCTTCGCGGGAGTGACCTGGGGCATCACCTGCGGGCGGGCCTGGGCGAACTCCGTGGGGGAGGGCGGGGCGGTGCGCTGGGGAGAGACGGCTCCCGTGCCCTCGTTTGGCGGACGCGGAGCCTGCATGGCGTTCGGCTGCGCGGGCGGCACCGGAGTGCGCACGGGAATGGTGTTCGTCTGAGGTCCGGGAGGAACGGCAGGAGGCGGACGCGCTGCAACCGGCTGCGACGGCATCGGCGGACGCGGCGGCTGCATCTGCTGCTGCGGAGGCGGCATCGGAGGACGCGCCTGAATCTGCTGCTGCGGAGGCGGCATCGGAGGACGCGGCGCCTGCATCTGCGGCTGCGGAGCCGGCGGCATCGGAGGACGCGTCTGCTGCTGTTGCGGAGGCGGCGGCATCGGGGGACGAGCCTGCTGCGGAGGGGGCGGCATCGGAGGACGCGCCTGCACCTGCTGCTGCGAGGCCGGCGGCATCGTGGGACGCGGAGCCTGCATCTGCTGCTGCGGAGGAGGCGGAGGCATCGGCCGCGGGTGCTGCGCCGTGGGCTGCTGCATCGTGGGCACGGCCTCGATCGGCACCGCCATGCGCGCGGGCTGCGTAGGCGGCGTCGGAGTGCGAATGTGCAGCGCGGGCTGGCGCGGTGCGAGCCCGGGAGGGACGTGGCGCGGAGCGGCCTGGGTGATCTCGTCGAGGTTGCCAGGGCGCGCGGGCACGGTGGCTTGAGGAATCGGAGCGGGCGGCCGCGGAGTCGCGGGACGAAGTGGATCGGTCTGCGCGTCGCCCTTCTGCGCTTGCAGCTGCTCGAAGCTGGGCGCGCGCTGGCGCCGATCGAGGTTGAGATCCTTCTGCAACAGATCGGGAGTCCCCGCGGGCGGGGCGTCGAAACCGGGCTTCTTCGGGTCGCTGCTCACGGATCGAATGAGACGCTGAGACCGCTACCTGATCAAGAAAACCTACACTCTCCCACCTACTCCCTCGCCCTGCGAAGCGGGGAGAGAGGGGCGAGCGCTACCCAAGTTCCCCATCGAGATGCCGAAGAACCGCGAGAGCAGCCAAAGCCGCCGTCTCCGTCCTCAACACGAGTCGACCCAGGGTGATCGCGATCGCGCCCTTCGCCACCAACGCACTCACTTCCTCGCGAGTGAGGCCACCCTCAGGACCAATCACCAGAGCGAGCGAACGCGAGCCAAGCGAAGCCACCGCGGTGGAGAGAGGAAGGGACCTCTCCTCTTCATCGAGCACCAACACCGCAGGCTCACCGGGAAGGGAGCTGACCGCGGCGGCGAGAGGCCGCGGAGCAAACACCTGCGGAACACTCGCCCGCCCGCATTGCCGCGCCGCCTCCTCGACGATGCGCTGCCACCGCGCGAGCTTCGCTTCCTCTTTCCCATCCAACTTCACGATCGATCGCGCACACGCCGCCGGAGCGAACGCGCTCGCACCGAGCTCCGTGCCCTTCTGCAGAACGAGCTCCAACGTCTCCGCCTTGGGCAGTCCCTGGACGATGGTGATCGATCTCGGCCGCGGCGCTTCACGCGCAGCACCGAGCGTCAGCACTCCGCCCAATTCCCCGAGCGAAACCACCTTCGCGTCGAAGGCGTTCCCCTCACCGTCGAACACCTCGAGCTCATCGCCCGCGCGCACTCGCAGCACCTGCCGCAAGTAATGAAGGCGGGGACCGTTCACGGTCACCTCGCCCTCCTGCGCCCCGGGGACGAGGAGCCGAATCACGCGGTGAGCTCGATGCGGATCCACTCGCCGATGGTCTCGGTGCCCGCGGGCTTCAAACCCTGGGCGACGAACGCGGCGGTGACCTCTTCGGCCTGCGGCACCAGCACGCCCGCGAGCACGAGGCGTTGCTTCACCTTCGGCGCGATCAGCGGAGCCAGCTCCACCAGCGTGTTGGCGAGGATGTTGGCGAGCACGAGATCGAACTTCCCGTCGATGGTGTTGAGCGTCTTGGTGGACAGCTCGACACCCTCGATGCCGTTCTCCTGAGCACACTCCTTCGCGAGCTCGACGGAGGTGACGTCATTGTCCACGCCGATGCAGCGGCTGGCGCCCAGCTTCTTGGCGGCGAACGCGAGCACGCCCGTACCGGTGCCGACGTCGAGCACGCTCGCGCCCTCGTGACCGGCCATGAAGGTATCGACGGCCTTGAGGCAGAGCGAGGTGGTGGGGTGATCGCCCGTACCGAACGCCATCTTCGGCTCGATGAAGATGCACACCTTGTCCTTGGGCGCGGTGGGCTTTTCCCACGGCGGACCGACCCAGAGGCGGCCGACGGTGACGCTCTTGATCTGGTTGCGCCATTCGACGCTCCAGTCACGCTCGACGACGTCGTCGATGGCGAACCGGGCGCCAGCGATCTTCTCCTTCAATTCCTCCTGCGCGTCGGCCGCGTCGGCCTTGTCCTCGAAGTACGCGATGAGGATCGCCTCGCCCTTGGCGGGCGCGCGCACGGTGAGCACGGTGGGATTCATGGAATCGCGCACCTCGAGCCCCGCGGCGCCGTGGTCATAGAGGACGCTCTGCGCGAGCTCGCTTTCCTCTTCAGGAACGTCGACGGTCAGTGAGAACCAAGCCATGGCCCCAGCCTCTATCAGAACTTTCTCCCTCTCCCCTGACGGGGAGAGGGTCGGAGTGAGGGGATAACGCTGTAAGCTCCGGGGCTCCGTGAAGACCGCCGCACTCCCGATTTTCCTCTTGCTTGCTTCGTGTGTTGGCCCTCCCGCGCCCGACTACGAGATCTGTCGCGACATCATCACCAGGGTTTGCGCTGAGCCTCAGTGCCCGAACGCGACCACGCGCCTCAATTTGCCGGCGATGGACTGCGCCGCCACGCTCGAAGCGCGCTCGGGTTGCAACGACTCCGCGTTCACGTTCACCTCGCCCACGCGCGATCAGGTGCTGACCTGCCGGCTCCCGCTGGTGCGTGAGAGCGCGGACCGCGCGGCGCATCCCTCGTGCGAATACGTCGACGAGATGATCCGCAACTGCCCCGACGTGGTGGTCTTCCTCGGGGGCAACCCGTGAAGCGCCTGGTCCTGCTCGCGCTGTTTCCCTACGTGGTGAGCTGCACGGCGATCGATTCGACCACCCGCGTGGAGCGAGGGCCCTTGCTCCGCACCTTCGAGCGGCCGGTGTTGCTCCCTGGCGGAGTGACCTCTGACGTGCGCGTCGAGTGGCCGCTCTTGAAGCTCACGGTGAT
>CBIHPJ010000224.1:0-11962 GCA_966211295.1 uncultured Myxococcales bacterium
ATGGCGTTTGGTCCCTGGCCCTGGCTCGGGGTCGCTCTCGATAGCGGCGACGGCAACAAGTTCAACCTCGAATCGGCCGCGCTCCACCGGAGCGACACGCATCCAGGTCGCGAACATCATCGCTGGATGGTGAACGTCGGCGGAGCCTCGAAACCAACCCAGCCGGCCGCACCCGCACCCGTCGCCCCACCCGCTCAACGTGCTCCCGCGCCTGTGACTCCGGAGCCTGCGAAGAGCGGCGGCATCCCGTACGTCGCCCTCGTGATCATTGCCGTGATCGTCTTCGTGATCCGCATGGCGATGCGCAGCTAGAGCCCGTCCGCACGTATGTCTCCCTCTCCCTTCGGGAGAGGGTCGGGGTGAGGGTTGACACTGGAAGTGCACAGCCCGCGGTCAGCATTCATCTTGCGGGAAGTCGGCGAGCAAATGAGCACGTTTGACGACGAGCAGTTGAACGAGCACCAGAAGCTCACCAGAGAGATCTACGCGCGGTATGGGCTCGCGATGTACTGGGCGCAATGCGTTGAGCGAGAACTCGCGAGTGCACTCTCGACAACCTTCGGTCCAGAGCCTGTGGGCATGTCAGTCACCGCCTACGAGGCCCAGATGGATGAACGCTTCGAGCGGACACTTGGGCAGTTGGTCAAAGAGCTTGAGAGGAAGAGTCCCGAGCAGCCCCTTCTCACTACGAGGCAGCTCCGCGATGGCTTGGAGCTTCGAAACTTCCTCGCTCACAACTTCTTCTGGGAACGAGCCGGACAAATGAGCAGCAAGAATTCAGCGCTCCGCGAGCCACTTCTGGACGAACTCGATCGGGCCAGCGCCGCGCTAAAGACGCTGAACGATGCACTGACCGCTCTCAGCGCTGATTGGCGACGGCGTCACGGCGTGACCGAAGAGTGGATCGCCGCAGAAATGAAGAAGATTTGAGGACGCGCACAACCTTCGCGATCAAAGTCAGCGACGACCACGAATGCACTCAAGCGGCAACCCTCACCGCGAGCCTCTCCCGAAGGAAGCGGGAGCTACAGGCCGTGGTACGAGATCAGCGTCACCAGCGCCGTGTGCATCGGCTCTGGTCCGTCGCTCGTACCCTCGTCGTGATCCACGCGCGTTCCATCGAACCGCACCAGGAACACGAGGTTCTTGTCGACGGTGAGAAACGGATCCGGCTCGCGAAGTCGCGCGACGATCTCCACGCCCGTTCCTTCGAAGAACTCCGTCACGCGCGTGTCGATGCGCCCTGACTCGCTGCCGTACGGACCCCACGGCGAGAGGCCCTGAGTTCCGAAGTGCGTCGGCGCCATCACCGATGACGACTCACTGAAGAGCTCCTGCTCGAGCAGCAGCACTTCGCCGCCTCTGCTCTCCACGAACTTACCGACGAACACGAGAGAGCGGCCCTTGAACGCATCGGTCTGCGCGAGCGCCGTGTGCAGATCGAACAACGGCACATGACTGCGATGGAGCAGCGCGAGATCTTCCTCGAGGTGCGCCCCACGAGCGGCCATCACGTGCGCGAGCAAGTCCGCCACCTCGGGCTTCGTCTGCAGCTCCGGGAGCCAATGCGCGATGAGGGACTCGAGCTCGGTGTAGTCGTCGCGTTCAGCGCAGCCCATCGCGTAGCTCCACGCCGCGTTGCGACCGAGATCTGGAATCAACTCGTAGGCCGCGGCCTCGCAGTCACTCGCTCGGCGGAACTGTCGCGACCACTGCTCGGGAGGCAACGGAGCTGCCTGTGGACCCGGCGCGAACGCCTCAGCCGTCGGCATCTTCGGAGGAGGCGCCGTCACGCACCCAGACACGACCAACACCACCACCACGACCACACGCATCAGCGACCTCGCCTACGTGTTTCCTAGTGCGCACCTCGAACGTGTGCAGGGCGCTTCACAGCCCTGTGAAGGATGCACACCGCACCCGCGGGCCAACCCATTGAGTTCGCACTCCGGGGGTCGGGCGCACCACCTGCAGAACGGAGAGGCATGCCCCTCTTCAAGCGCCCCGATGGAACTCTCGCCGCCGAAGTCGCCCCCTTCCGCCGCATGATGCAGTTCCTCATGCCCACGCGGAACGAGTCCGCCGTGTACTTCGAGCAGGACCTCGACCTCACGAAGACGCAGAAGTTCATCGACGAGTGGAACGCGTCGCACACGCAGCGCATCACCGTGTTCCACCTCTTCACCTGGGCGGTGGCGCGCGTGCTCCACGTTCGTCCGCGCATGAATCGTTTCGTCGCGGGCAACCGCGTGTACCAGCGCGACGGCGTGTGGATCTCCTACTCGGCGAAGAAGGCGATGCAGGACGGCTCGCCCATCGTGGTGCTCAAGCGCAAGTTCGATCCGACCATGACCTTCGAAGAGACCGTGGCCTTCATGCATGGTGACGTGAAGGAAGGCCGCAGCGACAAGAAGAGCCACATGGACAAGGAACTCGCGTTCTTCATGATGCTCCCCGCGTTCCTGCTGCGCATCGGCGTGAGCATCGTGCGCTGGCTCGACTCGGTGAACCTGCTGCCCGGCGCGTTCATTCACCCTGACCCGATGTACGCGAGCATGTTCATCGCGAATCTCGGCAGCGTGAAGCTCGAGTCCGCGTTCCACCACCTCTACGAGTACGGGAACATTCCGCTCTTCGCTGCGCTCGGCCGCTCGAAGATGGTGCCGGTCGCCGACGAGAACGGAGTGGTCAGCAGCAAGAAGGTCTGCACCATCAAGTACACCTTCGACGAGCGCATCGAAGACGGCCTGTACTGCGCGCACTCGCTCGAGCTGCTGCGCACGATGATCGAAGATCCCGCGGCGTACCTGGCGTCGAACGTGTCCGTCGATCAGAAGGTCGCGGCCTGAGTGCACGAAGGCACGCCGCCACCGGGCACGGTGAACGTCGTCGAGGTGCCTCTCACCGTGTACGTGCCTGGGGACAACCCGGGCACGGTGCACGGCGCGGGTGAAGGAGGAACGGGATCAGACTTTCCCGGTCCGGAGTTGGTGCAGATGTTCCCGGTGATCACGAGATCGAGCTCATTGCCGATCAGGTGCACTTCGCAGACGGGAGTACTGCTGATCGCGTTGGTCTCGAGCACGAACGGAACTCCGGCCTGAATGGGGCCGGCGGTCTGCTGGCAAACGGAGCTCGGCTGATTCACCACCACGTCGCAAGGCGACTCGCAGCTCGAGACAGCCCACATCAGTCCGGCCAACACCATCACACGCGCGAGCATGGGCACCCCTCCCCCTGACGCTAACGGGAGCTCGCCACTCTCGCCGTCAGCGACCTGCCCGTGAGGCTGATCAGGGGCAGGCGGGGAACGAGGTTCCGCCGTCGGAGGGCACGGTGAACGACTGGTTGGTTCCTGAAATCGAATAGGTGCCTGCGTCGAGTGCCGGCACGTTGCACAGCACCGGACCAGGCGGGACACGCTTCGGGATGGAGCCGGAGCTCGAGCACACGGTGCCTGAGAGGGAGAGAGACAGCGCGGATCCCGAGACCGCCACGGTGCATGTTCCGCCGGTCATCTCGGGCAGCGCGCGAATGGTGAACGGAGCTCCGGCTTGAATCTCGCCTTCTTCGACCGGAATTCGACACACCGAGGTCACGGTGGGCGTCGTCTGCTCACACTGAGGACCGCAGGAAAAAGCCACGAGCGAAAACGCCGCCGCCAGAACCACACCACGCATCGAAGACCTCAGGGACAGACGGGAAGACCTGCATCGGCAGACTCGGGGACGGAGAACGTCGTACCCGTATTGAAGCTGTAGGTGCCAGCGGCGAGCGCGGGCACTTCGCATGGAAGAAACGCTGGCGCGACCGGATCGGCGAACTCCGCGGCGCCGTTGGCCGAGCTGCAGTTGGTCGCAGTGAACGAGAGGCTGATCAGTCCTCCGTCGACGGAGACCTGGCAGGCGGTGCGCGTACTCGTTTGTCCCTGAACCACGAACGGAGTGTTCGGCGCGATCGCTCCTGCGTCGGCGGAGCGGCAGACGGCAGTCGCAGAGAACGGAATGTCTTCGCACTTCGGCGCGCAGCCGGAGAGCGAGAGGAAAAGGGCGGCGGCGAGGATGGCGGCGCGGGAGGTCAGAGACACGGGGGGACTCCCGCGTCGCCTGGGATGGTGATGGTGAGGGCGGGTTGTGAGTTCACCGTGTACGTGCCCGCCGCGAGCGCGGGGATGACGCACTTCACCGGCCCCGGAGCAGCTCTCACCCCGGCGGCGCCTCCGATGCTGCAGCCATTCGTGCCGATCACCTGCAGGTCGATGCCTCCGTCAGTGATGGTCACGTCACACGTGCTGCCGAAGTTGTTCGCGCTGCCCTGGAGCACGAACGAGGCGTTGGGGGCGATGGGTCCGGCGTCGGCCACGTGACAGATGTTGTTCACGTTGGAGGGAATCGGATCGCAGGGAGGTGAGCAGCTCCAGGCGACGAAAGTGAGGCCGAGACCACAGAGGACGAGACGCGGGGGAGTGAGCATGGGTGGGCGTGCTCTGCAATTGGGGGAGCGCGGTGGATCTGCGCGGATTCTCTCTCATTCACTCCGCTTCGCGGCATTTGTGTCAGGGCGTGGCCGTCGGTGCGCGGGAAATTCTGAGAGTGAGAACCCCCTGACCCTCTCCCGAAGGGAGAGGGAGAGAATTAGCGAACGGCGAGGACGACTTTCCCCTTCGCGCGACCGGTCTCGAGATAGCGATGGGCTTCGGCAGTCTCTGCGAGCGGGAACACGCGATCGATCACAGGCTTGATCGCTCCCGACTCGACGATCTTCATCAACTCGCCGAGCTTCTTCCCGTTCGCCTGCCGCGTGACGAGTGACAGCCTCACACCTCGCCCCACGAGCGCGCGCACCATCGTCGCGCCCATCGACACTCCGAAGATCACCAGGCCAGGCACCGCTCCGTACTTCTCCGTGAACTCCGGAAGCCCCGGGGTGATGCACGCCACCCGTCCTCCGCGCTTCACGGTGGTGATCGCCGCGGTCATCGCTTCACCGCCGAGTGAGTCGAGCACTCCGTCACAACCGCGCGCGACCTCGCGCCAATCTCGAGCGCGGTAGTCGATCGCCACGTCCGCACCGAGTTTGCGCACCAACTCCAGATTTCCCGCGCTGCACGTGGTGAGCACTTCAGCGCCCAAGTGCTTCGCGAGCTGAATCGCGATCGTCCCCACTCCACCGGCGCCCGCTTGAATCAGCACTCGCTGACCGCGCGACACCCGCATCGAATTCACGAGCGCGTCCCACGCGGTGAGTCCTACCAACGGCAACGTCGCTGCTTCCTGGTGACTGAGCGAACGCGGCTTGAGCGCACACTCATCAGCGCGAATCACCACCTCGTCGGCGTAACACCCCATGCGTCGGTGACTCGGAGACGACACCACTTCATCGCCCACCTTGAACTCAGTCACCTTCGCGCCGACTTCGAGCACGACGCCCGACACATCCATCCCGAGCGTCCACGGAAACTTCAGCCACACCACCGCGCGCTGACCACCCGAGCGAATCTTAAAGTCGACCGGATTGACGGAGCTCGCGTGCACCGCCACGCGCACGTCGTGAGGCCCCGGAGTCGGCGTCGCGACCTCCTCGAGCTTCATCACCTCGGGTCCGCCGTAGCCCTGCATCTGCACCGCACGCATCAGAAAGACCTCCACAACGCCATCGCACCTTCCGAGAGGAACACCACGATGGTGACCGGAACCACGAGACCGATCGCGCTGCCGATCAAGTGATCACGATGCTTCACCGGCGAGAGCGCGAGCGCGTACGTCAGCGGAGGCGCGAGCATCATCACCGCACGCAATGCGGCGATGGTGAGGATGGGACGGCGATCGAGCCCCGCGAGGATCTTCTTCGCCGGAGGCCAGGTGATGTCTCCGAGCGGCTTGCCTCCGACCGCGCGCACCATCGCGAACACCGAGACCGCCGAGACGATCGAGCCCGCGTAGGCGATCGCGAACCCGAGCGCCGGTTCCCACACCACGCGCGCCACCACGATGAAGAGCGCTCCCGGCACCTGGAGGAATTGGCCGATGGAGAAGACCGCGAAGAAGACCAGCACGCCCCACCAGCCCGCGGAGTTCACCGCGCTCTGCAGCCGCTCCTGCGTCATCCATTCGCGCGCGCCGGTGAGATGACCAATGAGAAGGATCAGCGCGAGGCCGATCACCAAAGCCACCACTCGAATGCGTGCCCTCGTCACGTGCGGCGACATAGCCGCGTGGGCAGAAAGACGCGCGAGTGAACCAACGAGACGTATCGCAGTGACTGTTTCGTGAGTCATACACTGCGCCGCGTGACGCCACGGACCGCTCGCATCGCCCTCGGCGCCTTGCTGCTCTGCATCTACTCGACGCTCTACGTCGCGCGGACGATCTCCAACGCGCTGAGAGATGCGGGCTACCTGCGCGCGGCCGTGGCCACTGCGTTCACGCTCGCTGCGATCTCCGCGGTGGTCTTCATCTTCCGCACTCCCGCGCTCAGAAATCCGCGCGCGATCTTCGCCACGCTCGGCATCGCCCTCGTCTACGCGACCATCGTCTTTCCGATGAGCAGCCCCGAAGAGAAGCTGCACTTCCTCGAGTACGGAGCGGTCGGCGTGCTCGCGTTCTTCGCGATGAATCCGAAGTGGATCGCGTGGAGGCGGTTCATCGCCGCGGTGCTCTTCACGCTCGCCGCGGGCTGGCTCGACGAAGGAATCCAGGCACTGTTACCGAATCGCCACTACGACCTGCGCGACGTGGGCTTCAACGTGCTCGCTGGAGCGATGGCGCTCACGTCTTTCGCGGTGATCCGCTGGGCAGCCCCGAGTCGGTCTCCCGCCTAGGCCCACATGTGCGCGTGTGTCGCGTGCAGCGGGGATCTCTGCCTCAGCGGATTTCGCGCATAGACTCCGCGCCTCGGATCGGAGCGCGGCCGGCGCTTCGGAATCACGGTGGAGTTCGTATGAATCTCAGGAGCGAAGCGGACGGGCCTGGCTCGCAGAGCTGGTCCAGCGGAGCGACTCAAAAGGTCAGGTCGAGCCTGTTGGTCTTCGGGGCGTTCCTCACGCTGATGCAGGGCTGCAGGGGTTGTGACCCGCGCCCAGTCGGCGACACGTTTGGAGATGCCCGCATCGTCTACATGGTCGATGGCGTGGAGCACCGCGATCAAGACGGGGTCTACGACTTCGGCATCGTGCCTATGGGCAAGACGGTGCCGGGCAAGCTCGTGATTCAGAACGGCGGCCTCGGCCCGCTGACGATCCAGCACTTCACCAAGAGCAGCGGAGATCCCGCGAAGGTGGGCAGCGAGATCGACGAGGCGAACCCGATCTTCACCATCGCGTTCGAGGGCGAGACCACCATCGGGAAGGGTGAGACGAGAGAGTTCGACATCACCTACGCGCCGCCCGTGCTCGAGAACACGCTCGAGGTGAACCACGAGACCGTGCTCTCGATGAGCCTGGGCAACACCGAGGTCGGCAAGGAGAAGTCGAGCATCACGCTGAAGGGCAAGGCGGTGTCGGGTGAGTGCGATCTCCCGAGCGTGATCGACTTCGGCGCGGTGAGCCGTGGCGATAGCTTCGATTCCCAGGTCAGCTTCGAGAATCAGCGCCCGCTCGAGACGCACGGCTTCGTGGGTCCGGTGGAGTCTTCGCAGGGCGCCGGCATCTTCGTGACGTCTCCTGATTCACCGCGCGGCGAGTTCGTGATCGCCGGTGGCCGCAGCAAGATCGTCACCCTCACCTTCAAGCCCACCGAAGCGCGTGACTACGCGGCGATCATTCGCATGCGCCGCGCCGACGGTTGCCCTGAGCGCCCCGTGCGTCTCATCGGCACCGGCGTGGACCAGGTGCTCACGTGGAATCCCACGGTCGTCGACTTCGGCTACGCGCCTCCGCGCACCACCGTGCAGCGCGAGCTGACCTTCAGCAACCTCGGCTTGCGCCCCGTGCAGCTCACGATGATCTCCGCGAATGAGGGCTCGCTCCCGAGCGCGGTGTTCAAGGTGGACGAAGCTGCGTCTTCGACTGAGCTCACCACGCTCACCGTTCCTCCCGGCGCGCGCGTGAACAACACGCTCGTCCCCGGCACCGCGGTGATGAAGCTCAGCTTCAACCCGCTCGTGCTCGGACCTCGCAATGGTCAGCTGCTCGCGAACACCTCACTCGGCGGCCAGGTCGGCGTCACGCTGCGCGGCGTGGGTGGCGGCCCCGACATCGAAGCGCGTCCTTCGCCCATCATGAACTTCGGGCGCATCGCGTACTTCCCGACGGCCTCGCCCCGGACCTTCGCCAACAAGAAGCTCACCGTGCTGAACGTCGGTACGCGTCCCAGCCCCGCGGACGTGCGCGCGAACCTGAAGCTCGGTCAGCCCGACGGCAACGGCGGTTTCGTGCGGCCGTACTGGGAGATCACTCCCGCGCTGGGCTCGTCGATCGATGAGATCTGCGTGGGAACCTTCGACACCGTGAGCAACGCGTGCTCGAACGATCTGCCGACCGCGGGAGCCGGCCGCTACGATCCGAGCGTCGGCCTCGAGGCGGGCACCACGCCGCTCGATATTCCGGTGCGCATCACGCCCAACGGCCTCGGCATGCGGCAGTTCGAGCTGAAGATCTTCTCGAACGATCCCGACGAGCCGGTCACCACCATCACCGTCACCGCGAACTCGGTGAACGTGCCGCCGTGCGACGTGGAGATCTCGCCCATCGCGCTCCCGTTCGGCATCGTGTCGCCTCCGTCGATTCGTGACCTCGGCTTCTCGGTGCGCAATCGCCTCTCGGGCCCGAACGATCTCTGCCTGATGTCGAACCTGCAGCTCGAGCCCGAGGCGGGAACGCCTCCCTCCTTCACCGCGCCGGTCTTCTCGCTGCCTGGCGGTGCGATCGACGAGCTGGAGCTGATGCCCGGTGAGACGAAACAGATCATGGTGCGCGCGTGGCCGCAGGGTCAGCTCCCTCCGGTGCCTACGCAGGTGACTGGGCGCGTGTCGTTCAACGTGGCGGATCCGATCGCGCCCGCGCGCTCGGTCGCGCTCAGCGCCACCATCGCGAACAGCTGCCTCACCATCTCGCCCAGCTCGCTCAACTTCGGCACGGTGAAGAAGGACTGCAACTCGCCGAACCGCGACTTCCAGATCTACAACTCGTGTTCGACCGAGGTGGTGATCAACACCTCGACCATGAGCGCGGCGGCGGGTGAACCTGCGGGCGGTCCAAACTGCACCAGCGCCACTGCCTGCCCCGAGTTCTTCGTGGTCACCGGCATCGCCAACGGCACCCGCCTCGCCCCCGGCACCGGGACGCCGCTCACGTTCTCGCTCAAGTACCGGCCGATCAACTTCGGGCCCGACACCGGAGCGTTCACCATCAACGTGACGCAGAGCGGACAGCCGCTCGACTACGTGGTGCCGCTGCAGGGTCGCGGTGACGACCAGGGTCTCAACACAGACACCTTCCGCCAGAACACGCGGCCGAAGGCGGACATCCTGCTGGTGATCGACGATTCGTGCTCGATGATCGACAAGCAGATGGCGCTCGCGGCGAACATGGCCTCGTTCCTCCAGTACTCGAGCGCCAACAACGTCGACTTCCAGATCGGCGTGACCAACACCGAGCTCAACGGTTCGACGGCGGCGCTCGCCGGCACGCTGCACGCCACCGCGGCGGGTACGAAGATCTTGAAGCCCACCACGCCCAACCTCGAGAACCAGTTCGCTGAGCTGGTGAACGTGGGCATCGCGGGCGGCACCGAGTCGTGCATGGAGCCGGCGACGCGTGCGCTGACCGCTCCGTACATCACGGACCCGGCGCGGAACGCGGGTTTCCTCCGTCCTGACGCGGTGCTCGCGGTGGTGTGCGTGACCGACGCGCAAGACCAGGCGCCGCAGCCGCCGGCGTTCTACTTGAACCAGCTGATCAACATTCGCGGCGCGCAGCGCTTGAACGAGTTCACGTACAACGTGATCGGCCCGTTCCTCCCGTCCGCGCCCATGGGCTGCAGCTACGACGGTGCGCCTGACAATGGGCGCCACGCGTACATGGTCTCGCAGACGAACGGCGTGCAGGAGGAGATCTGCACTCCGGACTGGAGCACCGCGCTCGCGCGCATCGGTCGTCGCGCGTTTGGTTACCGCACCAGCTTCCCGCTCACCTCGCGGCCTGATCTCACCTCGGAGATCATTGTGGCGATCGACGGCATTCCGCTCCCGCCGACGGATCCGGACCCGAACTTGAACTCGCTGATCTGGGAATACGATCCGGTGAACAACACCATCGTCTTCCAGCCGCTTTACGTGCCGGAGGCGGGCAAGACGCTCACGGTGACGTACGTCACAGCGTGCGTGCCGTAAGCTCGAACGCATGACCGACGAGCTGGAGCTCGACTGGGGCAGCCGCAAACCTCGCGGCCCCCAGGATGAGAAGAAGACGGAAGGCGAGCAGGAGCGTCAGCTCGCCGACCGTCTCTCTCGCATTGAGACGGCTGGACAGCGTCAGCCGCAGCCTCGGCCGAAGGGACTGCCTCCGGGACATCCGAGTGCGATGCCTGAGGGAATTCTCTTCCGCGTGGGCCGCCTCTTCAGCGATCGCGTCATCCGCATCAGCCAGGCCTTCGAGATGGCGCAGGCGCTGGTCGGTTGGGATCAGGCGAATCGCTACTCCGTGCGCGGAGAAGACAACTCGCACCTCTTCACCGCGGCGGAGCAGAGCAGCGGCGTGCTCGGTGCGCTCAGCCGCAACTTCAACCCGTTCTACCGAAACACCACCGACTGTCTCACCGACGACGGGTCGCTCTTCATGCGGCTCACGTTCCCGTTCCGACTCTTCTTCGCGCGTTGCGAAGTGCTCTCGTGGAACGAGCAGCCGCTGGGCGCGGTGCAGAACCGCTTTCATCTCCTCAAGTACCGCGGCGACATCGTGGGGACGAATGGCGCGGTGCTGCTCGAGGTGCACGGGCCGTGGCTGAAGATTCTGAGCTGGACTGATTGGACCTTCGAGGTGCGCAAGGGCGAGCGCGTGGTCGCGCGCATCAAGAAGCACTGGAGCGGCTTCTTCAAAGAAGCGTTCTCCACCTCGGACAAGTTGAGCATCGAGTTCGAGGACGTGCCGGATCCTCGGCTGCGTCAGCTGGTGTTCGCGGCCGCGTTGATGGTCGACAAGTCGGCGTTCGAGCAACGAGGGCGAAGGCAGACGTCGCTGCTCAGCCTCATGGAGTGAGTGACAGCTCAGCGACCACGGGAAGGTGATCGCTCGCGGTGCTGCCCTGCGTGTCGCACGATTGCACGGTGAACTGGTTGCTCGCCCACACGTAATCGATGCGGGTGATCGGCAACGCGGAGTTCCACGTCTTCGCGAGTCCCCCGCCCTTCACGTCACACGAGTCCTGCATCGTCTTCGCGAAGACTTCGTACGGCGGACTGCCGGAGTCGTCGTTCATGTCGCCCATCACCACGGTGGGCAAATCAGTGGAGGTCGCGAGGTCGTACGCGGCCTTCGCCTCCGCGAGTCGCGCGGCGTCGCACGCATCGGTCTCCTTCTTCGCGCGGAATGGAAAGGTCACCGTGAAGTGCGTGACGATCACGTGCACGTCTCCCTGCGGCGTGCGCACCACGGAGTCGAGCAGCGAGAGCCGGCTCCCTTTGATCTTCACCGCGCGCGCTTTCACGATCGGGTGTTTGGTGAGGAGCGCGATCCCGAACTCGCCGCCTTGATACGGAAAGTGCGGGGCGAAGAAGACGTTCATGCCGAGCGCCTTCGCGAGCTTCGCGGGTTGATCAGACTTGCCGCTTCGCTTGGTGAGCTTGTCGACTTCCTGCAGACCGATGATGTCGGCATCCGCGGTCTTCAGCGTGTCCGTGATGCCCTTGAGGCCGCGATCACCCGCGAGGATGTTGTAGGTCACGAAGCGCAGCTTCGCGGGTGGCTCAGCGGCCACGACCATGCGGCCGCTGAGCAACACCAGCATCAGGAGAGTTCGCATGGCCG
>CBIHPJ010000225.1:0-11920 GCA_966211295.1 uncultured Myxococcales bacterium
CTACGAAGGATTTACGCCGAGCCGCTCGAGGCAGCCCGCGATCACTCGCCCCCGCACCCGGCTCGCCAGGCGATCTGCAATTGCCGCCAGTTGATCGAGCCGCTGCGCGGTCAGCGCGCCACGCCGCAAGAGCTCTTCCACCTCGGAAACGTCTCCACCCGCCCGCAGCTCTGCTTCGAGAGCGTCGACTTCACGGCTCAGCTGGTCCATTCGCTGGCTGCAGTGCAACCGGGGGGCTCGACTCCACGGGCCTGGCCTGGGGCTTGGCGTTCCACACTCGGGTGCAGAGCGCGAGGCCGATCAACGCCATCGGCACCATCGCCATCGGCCAGCTGATCCAGTTCGCGGCGACCTTCGCGGCATCACCTTGAGGGAGCACGCTCCCGACGATCAACGACTGGAGTCCGGTGCCGAGGTAGACGAAGCCGTCGATGATTCCCACCGCGACGCCGGTGTTCTTCTTGCCGCCGAAGTCAGCGCTCGCGGTGCCCGAGAGCATGCCGTGCACGCCTACGTAGTTGAGCGCCATGAACACGAGGATCCAACCGACCCACGCCTGCTCGAGGAAGAAGAACATTCCCACCGCGCCGGCCGCGATGCCCGCGTAGAGCACCGAGGCGACGGGCCCACGACGCGAGCCGAAGACGCGATCGCTGATCACTCCGGCGAACATGCCGCCGACGATGCCGAACACGCAGAGCAGCAGGCCCCAGTTCCTCGAGACGAAGTCGTCCTGCAGCGACACCGCCTTGGCGAACTTCGGGTACCAGGACATCACTCCGTTGCGGAGGAAGCCGGTGCAGAACTCGATCGCCACGATGATCATGATCACCGGGTTGCGCAGCATCTTGAGGAACACCTGCGCCGCGCTCGGGTTCTCTCCGGCGTCGTGGGTCGAGGCGTCACCGAGATCGAAGTCCTTGTGGCCCGCCTGGCTCGGCGAGTCCTTCACGAGGAAGAGATCCGCCGCGAAGACCGCGAGGAGGATCAGGGCGGGAACGAGGAACACCAGCCAGGGCGACCCGGGGTTGCCCTTCACGATCATCCGGCTCCAGTCGTAGCCGAAGTAGATGCCGAGGCTGATCAAGATGCCGAACACGCCGCCCTGCTGGCCGCGCTCGCGCACGTGGAACCAGGCCGCGTTCACCTTGACGATGGAGACCGCGCCGAAGCTCTGGAAGTACATGTTGATGCCGTAGAGCACCGAGAGCCACAGCTGCAGGCCACCGGGCGGCACCCAGCCATTGCCCACCACCGCGTAGACGAGCCCGCCCATCGCGAGGTTCGAGATCGCAGAGCCGACCGCGGCGATCAGGATCGTGAGGCGCCCGCCGAGCTTGTCGGTGAGCGGACCGTTGATCAGAAACGAGCAGCCGTACACCCACGCGCCCACCGCGAAGATGGTGCCGAACGCGGCGTTGTCGAGCTGCTTGATGGCGCTCGTGGCCTCGTTGATGTTGTACCGGCCGAAGTAGAGGAACGCGTACGTCATTCCCAGCGGGAACCAGTTCCAGAACCGCCGGCGGGTGAAGGCTTCGGAGTGACCCAGCTCGACCTTGGGAAGCCGCGCGAGCACGAGCCCGATCGCCCCGAGCAGCAGGACGATGGGGAGCAGGTTGGACAACCACACGGGCATTGAGACGCCTCCCGCCGCGCAAGTCCCACCTTCTTCGGCTTCGGTCAAACCCCAATTCCGAACGCCACTATCCCCCCAGAGTTGCGGGGGCCCTGAGTGGCGTGTCACCCAGTTGTCACATAAGTTGGGCGTGTGGCGCCTTTCGGAAGTGCCGAACTCTTCGACACCAAAGTCGAAGTTCATGACCGCAAGCAGTTCGAGCTGAAACTCGAGTACCAGCCGAGCGGCACTGATCCGAAGTCCGAGTACCTCGTCGAGACGCTGCTCTTCATTCCTCGCAGCCTCAACATCGACGCCGAGACGTGGAGCCGCGATCAGTTCTACGCCGACCTCCACAACTACGTTCGCCTGAAGACGCCGGTGCTCTCGTTCGAAGAGATCCTCACCGGCTCGCACTCGCCGCTCGTGCAATTGGAGCAGCGCCTTCCGCTCGGTCTGCTCGGGCCCGTGGGCGAGGTGGTCTACGACGCGAAGATGCTCGCGTGCGTCACGCGCGGGGCGCTGCGCCGTTTCTCGCGCGGCATGAAGAAGGAGTGCGCGCATCTTCTCCGCGGCGCTGAGACCGAGAAGTGCGCTCCGCCGGAATCGCCTGAGCACCTGATGGCGCTCGCGCGGAAGTCGATCAACGCCACGCAGGAGATCCTCCGCCGCTTCCGCAGCACCTGCGCGCAGCTCGCCGAGAAGTACGAGCTGGGCCCGAAGGCCGAGGCCGCGCTCCGCCTGGTCGACGAGTACCTGAGCCTCGCGGTGGAGCAGTTCTTCCGCCGCACCGTGGTGCAGATGGAGTCGATGCCCCGCTCGGGCGTCTACGTCGATCTGCGCCGCGAGCTGATGGACGTGGTGATCGCCGACGAGAGCTACCGCCGGGTGAAGAAGCTGCCCTCGGTGCTCGCGGCCGAAGGCGACAACGAGGAGTACTCACACCGCGTCGGCTTCCTGAAGAAGTTCTGCATGAACATCCTCTTCCTCAAGGTGCAGCGCTCCAGCAAGCGCAAGGCCTGGGAAGAGGTGCTCTTCGCGATCGCCGCCGGCGGGGCGATGGCCTTCGCGCTCGGAGTCGGTCTCTTCGCGCAGTCGCGCTACCCGCAGGCGAGCTTCAACTTCTTCATGCTCGCTGTCGTCGGCTACATGTTCAAAGACCGCCTCAAGGAAGCGCTGCGGCGGATCATCTCCTCGTACATGGGCAAGTTCCTCTACGAGCGCACCACGGTGATCGTCGACCCCGTGACTCACGACGACGTCGGCGTGTGCCGCGAGAAGGTCGACTACGGCGACGCGGTCGAGGTGCCTCGGGAAGTGGCGAGACTGCGCGCGGCCGACGACCTCGTCACCGTGGCGCAGGGCGAGCTGAGCGAGATGGTGATCCGCTATCGCAAGCGCATCGCGCTCGACTCCGAGATGTTGCCGCGCATCGCCGATGGCCTGGTGTCGGGCGTGACGGACATCATTCGTCTCAACGTCGACCGCCTGCTGCACGACATGGACGACCCGGAGTACGCCCTCGACTACGTCGATCTCGAGGACTTCTCGGTCGGCAAGCTGCAGATGGCGAAGAGCTACCGGGTCGACGTGGCCTTCCGCTTCGCCGTCGATGACGGCCGCCACCAGCGCACCACCGTTCGCATCGTGCGGCTGGTGCTCGATCGAAACGGCATCAAGCGCATGACCGACCTGGTGCCGGAGACCGTCGTCACCGACAGCACCCCGATGACCGAGCAGGTGCCCGGTTTGGAAAGTCAGCCCGTGACGCAGCAAGTCACCGATCGACTGCCCGCGACGCGCTGATTGTTTGCTAGAGCGCTCCGCCTCTCATGACTGATTTCCTCAATCGCGTCGCCGTCGATTGGCACCAGACGCTCGAGCAGATCCTCACCGTGGCCCAGAAGTCTGGCCCGAAGGGTTTGCTGGTGTTCGACCTCGACTCCACCGTCTTCGACAACCGTCCCCGCCAGGCGCGCATCGTGCGCGAGTTCGGCGCCGTTCTCGGCAGCGCGGGCATGAAGGCCTGTCAGCCGTGGCACTTCACTTCGGGTTGGGATCTGCGCGGCGCCATGCGCGCGTGCGGGCTCTCGAAGGAAGAGGCCGAGGGTCTGTACCCCGAGCTCAAGTCGTTCTGGCAGGAGCGCTTCTTCACCAGCGAGTACTGCGTCGACGACATCGAGATCGTGGGAGCGCCGCGCTACCTGCACCGCCTCGACTACGTGAAGGCCCGCGTGATCTACGTGACCGGCCGTCACGAGGCGATGCGCAAGGGCACCGAGGCGTGCATCGAGCGTTGCGGCATGCCGATGCCCAGCACTGGTGGCCACGTGCAGCTGCTGATGAAGCCGCTGCTCCCTGATGATGATGATGCGTACAAGCGCCAGACGCACGATCACCTGCGCACCATGGGCACCGTGCTCGCCGCGTTCGACAACGAGCCGACGCACATCAACGACTACGCGACGAAGTTCCCCGAAGCGATCCCCGTGCACCTCGCGACGGATCACTCGGGCCGTGACGTGAAGCTCAACGAGCGCTGCGTCTCGATCCCCCACTTCGCGACCTGAGCGGCATCAACTCCGCTACTCAGTCGCGGCCAGAAAAACAGCAGGCAGGTGCGGGCTTTTGTTAAGTCCGCGCAGCACTTCAACCAAGGCAAGGAGTCTTCAGTGGCCAGCACCGAACTGATGCTGACGATGTACCGGAAGATGCTGCTCGCGCGGCGCTTCGAGGAGAAGGCGGGACAGGCCTACGGCCTCAAGAAGATCCAGGGATTCTGCCACCTCTACATCGGCCAGGAAGCCGTCGTCGTCGGCGTCAACGAGGCGCTCAAGCCCACCGACTGGGTGATGACCGGTTACCGCGATCACGTGCACCCGCTGGTGCGCGGCGCTGACGCCGGCATGTTGATGGCCGAGCTCTACGGGCGCGACGGCGGCTACTCGAAGGGGAAGGGCGGCTCGATGCACTTCTTCGACATCGAGCACGGCTTCTACGGCGGCTACGGCATCGTCGGCGGCCAGATTCCCCTCGCGGCCGGCATGGCCTTCGCGGCCAAGTACCGCGGCGAAGATCGCGTCACGGTGTGCAGCTTCGGCGACGCCGCGGCCAACCAGGGAGCGATGCACGAGACCTTCAACATGGCGGTGAAGTGGAAGCTGCCGGTGCTCTACATCGTCGAGAACAACCGCTACGGCATGGGCACCGACATCGCGCGCGTGTCCTCCGTGCCCGAGATTCACAAGCGGGCGCCGGGTTGGGACATGCGCGGCGAGTACGTCGACGGCATGGACGTGCTCACCATGTACGAGAAGGCGAAGGAGCTCGTGGAGTGGATCCGCGCCGGCAACGGCCCGGTGCTCCTCGAGGCGAAGACCTATCGCTTCCGCGGTCACTCGATGTCCGACGCGGCCACCTACCGCACCAAGGAAGAGGTCGAGCTCGAGAAGCAGCGCGATCCGATCCTCAAGCTGCGCAAGGTGCTGCTCGACAAGAAGGCCGCCACCGAGGCGCAGCTCGACGCGATCGATGAGGAAGAGAAGGCCGCGATCGAGAAGGCGCTCGCCTTCGCCGATGCGTCGCCGCTGCCTCCCGACGAAGACATCTGGACGCACACGATCGTGGAAGAGGGCGAAGAAGACGTGAAGCCGCGTGAGCGCGTGCTCGGCGCGAAGGACGTGAAGTGGCCCGATCACCCGAAGGACTTCAAGGTGACCTGGGACCTCGAGCCCCGTATGCCCGCAGCTGCGAACCCCGCCGCCAAGAAGGGAGTGGCCTGAAGCCATGGCTGAGCTTGCCTACCGCGAGGCGCTGAACCAGGCGCTCGCTGAAGAGATGTCGCGCGATCCGCGCGTGTTCCTGATGGGTGAAGAGGTCGCGCGCTACGACGGCGCGTACAAGGTGTCGAAGGGCCTCCTCGACAAGTTCGGCTCGGCGCGCGTGGTCGATGCGCCGATCTCCGAGCTCGGCTTCGGTGGTCTGGGCGTGGGCGCGGCGATGGCCGGCCTCCGCCCCGTGATCGAGATGATGACCTGGAACTTCGCGATCCTCGCGATGGATCAGATCGTGAACAGCGCGGCGAAGCTCCGTCACATGTCGGGCGGTCAGCTGCGTTGCCCGATCGTGTTCCGCGGTCCCGGCGGCGCTGGTGGCCGGCTCTCGTCGCAGCACAGCCAGGCGCTCGAGGCGAACTACGCGCACTTCCCTGGCCTCAAGGTGCTCGCGCCGGGAACTCCGGCTGATGCGAAGGGCCTGCTCAAGTCGGCCATTCGTGACGAGAACCCGGTGATCTTCATCGAGGGCGAGCTGCTCTACGGAAGCAAGGGCGAGGTGCCTGAAGGTGAGCACCTCGTTCCCATCGGCAAGGCCGACCTGAAGCGCGAGGGCAGCGACGTCACGCTGATCACCTGGTCGCGCATGCTGACCGCGGTGACGCTGCCTGCGGCCGAGCAGCTCGCGGGCGAGGGCATCCAGGCCGACGTCCTCGATCTCCGGAGCCTCAAGCCCTTCGACACCGAGGCCATCGCGGCGTCGGTGAAGAAGACCAACCGCGTGGTGATCGTGGAGGAGGGATGGGGCTACGCCGGCTTCGGCGCGCACATCGCCGACTTCATCAGCCGCGAGCTCTTCGACGATCTCGACGCGCCGGTGATGCGCGTGCACGGCCTCGACGTGAACATGGCCTACGCGGAGAACCTGGAGAGACTCATTCTCCCCTCTGTGCCCCGCGTGCTCGACGCCGTGCACAAGGTCCTGTACCGCTAAGTGACTGAATGACTCCCTCTCCCTTCGGGAGAGGGTCGGGGTGGGGGGCGTCAACCTCACCCAAAGACCGAACACTCATCTTCGACAAACACCAACATGCCCATCGCGATTCAGCTCCCTGCGCTTTCGCCCACGATGTCGGAGGGCCGCATCACCAAGTGGCTCAAGAAGGAAGGCGACAAGGTCAACTCGGGTGACGGTATCGCCGAGTGCGAGACCGACAAGTCGAACCTGGAGATCGAGGCGACCGACTCCGGCACGCTGCTGAAGATCCTGGTGCCTGCGGGTTCGAGTGTCCCGGTCGGAGGAACGATCGCGTGGATCGGGAAGCCCGGTGAGGCGATCCCCGAGGCGCCCTCTGCTCCGGCTCCCGCTGCTCCTGCGCCGGCTCCGGCTGCTCCTGCTCCGAAGGCCGCGCCTGCGCCCGCTCCGGCCGCTGCGCTTCCTCCGCCTCCTCCGAAGCCGAAGGCGGCTCCTGCTGCTGCGCCCGCGGCCGAAGGAGAGCGCCTTCGTGTCTCTCCGCTCGCGCGGAAGATGGCGGAGACGCAGGGCATCGATCTGGCCACCATGTCGGGCTCAGGTCCGAACGGCCGTATCGTGAAGCGCGACGTGGAAGAGGCGATGGCGGCTCCGAAGGCGGGCGCTGCCGGCAAGAAGGCCGCGCCGATCTTCCGTGCGACTCCGGGTGTGCGCCAGCCGCCTGAAGATTTGCCGGTCACCACGATGCGCAAGGTGATCGCGCAGCGGCTCACCGAGGTGAAGCCGGGGGTGCCGCACTTCTACCTGACCATCGACGTGGAGATGGACCAGGCGCTCAAGCTTCGTGAAGAAGCGAAGACGCTGGAGCTCAAGGTCTCGGTGAACGACATCGTGGTGAAGGCGACCGCGATGGCGGTGCGCCGCTTCCCGCGCATCAACCAGTTCTTCGCGGGGGATCGCATCGTGCAGCTGCACACCGTCGACGTCGGAATCGCGGTGGCGATCGAAGACGGACTGATCACGCCGATCGTGAAGGACGCGGACGTGAAGGGTGTGGCCGAGGTCGCTCAGGAGATCCGTGAGCTGGCCGAGCGCGCCAAGAAGAAGGCGCTCAAGCCCGACGAGTACACGGGTGGATCGATCACGGTGTCCAACCTCGGGATGTTCGGCATCGACAGCTTCATCGCGGTGCTGAACCCGCCGCAGGCCGCGATCCTCGCGGTGGGTAAGGTGGAACCGAAGGTGGTCGTGCGCGACGGTCAAATGGTGATTCGGCAGATGATGTCGATCACGCTCTCGGGCGATCACCGGGTGATCGACGGCGCGGTGGGCGCGCAGTACCTGCAGGTGCTTCGCGACTTCCTCGAGCACCCGCTGAGGCTGTTGTTCTGAGAGCGAAGAGAACGAATTCTCTCCCTCTCCCATCGGGAGAGGGTCGGGGTGAGGGCATGCTCCTCTCCCTCCTTCTTCTCACCTCGTGCGCCACACCCTCCGCCTCGCAAGGCGGAGCGAAGTTCGAACCCGTCGCCGCGACCGCCTCGAAAGATCTCTTCGCGGTCTGCTGGCCGCAAGACGCGCTGCCCTCGCAACGCATCACGCTCACCTTCATCGAGAAGGACGTCCTCTTCGAAGCGAAGGAGGGCGCGAGCAATTCGACGGGCCGCTGCCTGCGAGAAATCGCCAGCGCACTTCCTCCCCAAACCGGAACGCTCGAAGTCGCCCCGCCCGAGCAGCCCATCGACGGCTGGGCGGTGTTGTCGTGGGTGAAGCTCCTCTCACCCTCCCGTTACGGAACGGAGCGAGGAATCCTCGATCCCGCGCCGCTGGTGGCCTCGTGCATCGCGAAAGCAGGCCCCCTGCGTCCCTCGACGCGCTTCATGGTGCGCCACACGCCAGGCTTCGAAGTGCGAGCGATTCCTTCGGCGCTCTCTGACTCAGAGCGCTGCGTCGAAGCAGTCCTCAGCGCGACCGCCTGGCCCTCAGGCCGAGAGCTCTTCTTCCAATTCGGCGAGAGCAAGTCGTCACCCGTCGGCGATGTCTCCGCGTACGTGGTGCCTCCGAACAGCACCGGCACCGCGCTCGATCCGGCGATGGTGAAAGACACCATTCGTCTCGCGGGTCCGAAGGTCTCGGCGTGCTGGGACTCCGCGCTCGCGCGCCGCACCACGATCGGCGGTGGCCGCACCTTCCGCTTCCGAGTGAACGACGAAGGCACGCTCACGCACGCCTGGGTCGCGGGAACGATGAGCGACGGAGCGACCGCAGCCGACTACCTCCTCGATCGCTGCCTCGCCGACACGCTCAAGGGAATCCACTTCCCTCCGAGCGCAGGTGACGGGCTCTACACCTGGGTCTTCGCCACGCGTGGTTGAGCGGATCCAGATCGAAGCCACACTTCGCTCTGACTTCGGTCTCCAGCGGCTCAGTCGAGCGCTGAGCAACGACTTCGACCTCAAGCTGTTTCCACCTGAATCGCACCAGGTCGTGGGGCGCCAGTCTGTGCGCTGGATCGACGGAGCCTTCTGGTACGAGGCGAGGACTGGCCGTCAGGTGATCTGGCTCGACGCTCCGACCACCCTCTTTGGAAGTCGAAAGCTGTCGTCCGGAGATCGCTTCAAGGCGGGCGCGACCACCGTCGAGTTCGACTGCGTGGTTCGCAAATGGAAACCGGATCTCGACCGCGAGCGTGAACTCCTCGCACGCGATGATCACGCAGCGTGGAGCATCTACACGGACGAGCTCCTCCTGAAGGGTGACCCGCTTGGCATCGCGCTGGCCGCGAGGGCGGGTGAGCTCGATCACGCGTTCGAGCTGGATGTCAGTCCTCTCGTCGCGAGGGGCATCGTCTCGCTCGTCGAACAGCGTCGGCTGTGGCGGGAAGTGATCTTTCGTATCGAGCTCGACGAGGGCTCCTTCGAGGCAGGTGCCGTCGAGGCGGTGCTCACACATCCTCGTGCCTGGTTCGTGCGCCGCGTCGTGCTCGACCTTGGGCAAGACTCGGAGCTGCGCGACGACCGATTCCTGGTCGAGACCTTTCGCAGAGTCGCCGCAGAGGTCGATGCGGCGGCCGGACCGTTTCTCGAAGCGCTCCACCTCGAGGGCTTTCCCGCGGGGGAAGCGCTGCCAGACCTCGGCGAGAGCGTTCGACTCAGTCGCTGACGAAATTGAGCGGACCGTCGCGCTTGGGATGTCAGACTCTTCGCGCCCATGCTCCGACTCGCCGCGGTCTTCTGCTCAGTCCTGCTGTTCAGCTGCGCCTCGAACAAGATCGTCGTGCGAGATCGTCAGGTCGCAGCCGCGCCCGCCACGACGGGACCGCTCCACGATCTCGAGAACCGCGCACTTCCCGGCGCCGGCTCTGCCTTCAAGCTGCTCGAAGTGAACGGCGACGCGCTGCGGTGGCGGCTGGCGCTGATCGACTCCGCGCAGCACTCGCTCGACCTGATGACCTTCATCTGGTGGGGCGACGAATCTGGCGAGCTGGTGCTCAAGCGCGTGATCGACGCCGCCGATCGCGGAGTCAAAGTCCGCCTGATCGTCGACGACATGACGACGATCGACGACGGCAAGGGCAACCTCAAGCTGCGCGACCTCCCGAACGCCGCCCTCGACTCGCACCCGAACATCGAGCTGCGCGTCTTCAACCCGTGGACCAATCGTGAAGCGGTCGGCCGCGCGGTCGAGTTCATCGGTGACTTCAAGCGCCTCAATCAGCGCATGCA
This sequence comes from uncultured Myxococcales bacterium, assembly GCA_966211295.1. GTDB lineage: Bacteria > Myxococcota > Myxococcia > Myxococcales > Myxococcaceae > Archangium_A. The sequence goes on from CBIHPJ010000225.1 coordinate 10,084, forward strand.
CAACAAGGCGCTCATTGCCGACAACCGGGTGGCGATCATGGGCGGCCGCAACCTCGGCAACGAGTACTTCGGGCTCAACCCGACCTTCAACTTCCAGGACGTCGACGTGATGAGCGTGGGGCCCGCGACGCGCCAGGTCTCCGGAGTGTTCGACGCGTATTGGAACAGCGAGTGGGTGGTGCCGCAGGCGCAGCTCGCGCAGACCGTCTCCCCCGACGCGCTCAAGACCGAGCGTGCCGAGCTCGTCGCTCGTCTGCAGGCCGGCGGCAAGACGCTCGAGAACTTCCCGCTCGATCCGAAGGACTGGTCAGCGGAGTGGGCCGCGCTCGAGCTGTACCCGGGCACCAGCAACGTGATCACCGACACGCCTGAGAAGGGCAGCCTCGATCACCACATGCCCGCGATGGTGGGTGAGCTCTGGAAGGCCGCCGAGAAAGAAGTCCTCGTCGCGAACGCGTACATCATTCCCGACGAGGTCACCTTCAAGCGCACCGCCGAGGAGCTCAAGAAGGGCGTGCGCTTCGTGATGCTTACCAACTCCCTGGCCTCCACCGACGCCGCCGGGGTGCACGCGCACTACACCGAGTGGCGGCCGCGCATGGTGGCCGGTGGAGTCGAACTCTACGAGCTCAAGCACGACGCGAAGGTGCGCACCCAGATCGTCGACACCAAGCCTGTGGAGGCGGGCTTCATGGGACTCCACGCGAAGGTGATGGTGGTCGATCGGAGCAGGGTGCTCATCGGCTCGATGAACCTCGACCCGCGCAGCTGGGTGCACAACACGGAGATGGGCATGTTGATCGAATGCCCGCCACTCGCCGCGCAGCTCGCCGCCGTGATCGATCGCAACCTCGCCGCCGAGAACGCCTGGCGCATCGCGCTCGACGGCAGCGGCCAGGTCACCTGGGTCTCGGGTCCCGAAGTGCGCCGCACCGCGCCCGCGCGCGACGAGGGGCAACGGCGCGAAGAGATGCTCCACAAGCTGCTGCCGGCTGACCTCTACTGATCCGACGCGAAGTACTCGCGCTGCTGTGCGGGCTTCACACCCTCACCCAGACCCTCTCCCGAAGGGAGAGGGAGACCCGTGGAACACGCCGCGCTCGGTGACCAGGAAGTCCACGCTCACGTCGTGCGGCTCAGTCGGGAGCTGCTCGACCACGTTGCACTCGAACGCGACGCCCACGGTCTGCGCCTGCGCATTCCGCAGCGCCAGCGTGGAGTCGTAGTACCCCGCGCCGCGACCGATCCTCCGGCCGTCGCGCGTGAAGGCCACCCCAGGCACGATGAACACGTCGATGTCCTTCACCGCGCGTATGGGCGAATGCGCCGCGGGCTCACGAATGCCGAACGGACCCTTCGCCCACTGATCGTCGGCGACGTGATGGAACACCAGCTCGCGGGTGCCCTTCACCACGCGCGGGTAGACGCACTGCACGCCGCGTGAGCTGAGCTCGAGCACGAAGTCCACGAGCGGCACCTCGAACTTCTGTGCGTCGTAGACGGCCACTGCCCGAACGACTCGGTCGCTGAAAAGAGGAAGGGCGGCGCGGGGGGGCTGGGCCACGCCCCCCCCCCCGTGCACCACGACGGGGCGGCCGGGCGGCAGGGCCAGGGCCTGGGCCAGTTCGGCCGAAACCGCGCTGCGCTCTGCGCCGGTGTCGATGACAAAGACCTGCTGGACGCTTTCGTTCAGACGCACGCCGACGCCCATTCGCGTCAGCAGATTTTGCAAGAGCCGCACCTGATCGGGCGGGTTTGCCGGGACGGCGGTCTGGGCGGATACAAACGGAACAGCCGCCAGCAGGCCCAGCGCCTTGCGCCGCGACGTTTTCACGCT
>CBIHPJ010000226.1:0-11905 GCA_966211295.1 uncultured Myxococcales bacterium
CGAGGTCTTCGCGCATTTGATTCGCGAGGCCCAGCAGTCGGGCAAGTCGTTCGTGGACGCGGTCCGTTCCGCGGTGAGCCAGATCAAGGGCACCTACGCGCTGGTGGCGATCAGTGAGGCTGACCCCACGCGCATCGTCTGCACCCGCGAGGCGCAGCCGATGGTGCTGGGTTATTCCGAGGGGCAGAACTTCGTGGCCTCTGACGTCGCGGCGCTGCTCGAGCACACGCGCGACGTGGTGTTCATGGAAGACGGCGACGTCGCCCAGGTCACCAAGACGGGCATCGAGCTGACCAACCGCGCTGGCGAGGTGATCAAGCGCAAGGTGACCCGCGTCGACTGGACTCCGGGCATGGCCGAGAAGAACGGCCACAAGCACTTCATGCACAAGGAGATCTGCGAGCAGTCGCGCGCCGTGGCCGACACCCTGCGCGGTCGCATTCTCCGCTCCGAAGGCGACGTGCACTTCGACGGTTGGCCGTTCACCGAGGCGCAGATCAAGGCGATGGATCGCGTGTGGATCCTCGCGTGCGGCACCTCGTGGCACTCGGGTCTCTCGGGCAAGTGGATGATCGAGTCGCTCGCGCGCATTCCGGTCGAGGTCGAGCTGGCGAGCGAGTTCCGCTACCGCAATCCGATCGTGAGCAAGAACCAGCTCGCGGTGGCCATCAGCCAGTCAGGCGAGACGCTCGACACGCTGGCGGCGATGCGCGAGGCGAAGCAGCGCGGCGCCACCACGATGACTCTGTGCAACGTGATCGGCTCGGCGATGACCCGGGAGGCCGACTTCACGGTGCTCACCAACGCCGGCCCTGAGATCGGCGTGGCGTCGACCAAGGCGTTCACCACGCAGCTCGTCGGCTTGTACATGCTGGCGATCAAGCTCGGCCGCCTGCGCGGCACGCTCAGCCAGGAGCAGGCGCAGGAGCACCTCACGCAGCTCTCCGAGGTGCCGAAGGTGGTCGAGACGGTGCTGAAGACCGAGGCGAAGGTGAAGGAGATCGCGCGGAAGTACATGCACGCGCAGGACTTCCTCTTCCTGGGCCGCGGCACGATGCACCCGGTGGCGCTCGAGGGCGCGCTCAAGCTGAAAGAGATCTCGTACGTGCACGCCGAGGGTTACGCGGGCGGCGAGATGAAGCACGGGCCGATCGCGCTGATCGACGAGAAGATGCCGGTGGTGGTGGTCGCTCCGCAGGAGCCGCACATTCACTACGAGAAGATCATCGGCAACATCGAAGAGGTACGCGCGCGCGGCGGCAAGGTGATCGTCGTGGTGGAGGAGGGTGACCAGCACGCGAAGTCGCTGGGCAACGACTTCATCGAGATCCCGAAGACGAGCGCGCTGATCGCGCCGTTGATCGCGACGATTCCGCTGCAGCTCTTGAGCTACCACGTGGCCGATCTGCGCGGCACCGACGTGGATCAGCCGCGCAATCTCGCGAAGAGCGTCACGGTGGAGTGACCCTATCTCCCTCTCCCTGCGCAGCGGGGAGAGGGTCGGGGTGAGGGGCCGTCATGAGTCACACGATCACCAAGCGCAGCGAACAAGCTCTCCTCGCGCTCTTCCCCACCGCAGCCGGACGTCCCGACGCTCCGACGTGGCTCGTCGATCAAGTGGTCGACGCCGAGCTGCATCGCCGCGGCTATCCCGACGCCGTCAGCGGAGCGATCCACGCGCTCGCACTCAATCAGGGCAACCTGATGAAGGAAGAGTTCGATCTCTCCACGCACGGTCACTCCGATGGCTGGGTGATCGGCGCGGTGTTGATCGATCCACTCGAGTTCACCGTCTTCAACATGCACCACGGCTTTCCCGCCGGCGACGCCGCGCTCAAGGCGATGGTGGAGGGAATGAAAGAGGTGTGTCCGACCGCGAAGGTGGTGCGGATTCACACTGACGGCTTTGCGATCCTGCTCGGGCCGACGGCGGATCAGAAGATCAGCACCGATCTCTTGCCGAAGCTTCGCGAGGTGTTGCCGGCAAAGGTGGGCAAGCCGGTGAAGTTCACCTTCGGCTTGCTCGAGCTCACCGTGGTCGATCCTCCCAACTGGCAGCTGCTCGGACCGCTCGTCTGGGCTGAGTGCGAGCGCGCGTTGGTGATCGCGCGACGTCAGCCGACCGAAGATCTTCAACAACGTCGCGTCGTTCTCGACGGCCGTCTGCCAGAGATGAGGCGCTAGAGGCCTTGCTGTTGCAGAGTGGGCCGCCGTGCTCCCCCTGCTCCTGATTCTCAGCTGTGCTCCCGCCGCGAACGTCGATCTTTCCCCCGAGGCGTGGCGCCAGAAGCTCACCGCGGCGCGGCCCGGCGAACACGACGCGTGGCTGGAGCGACTCAAGCTCAAGCCGGTGACGAGCCCCACCTGGTCCGCGCCCACGCTGGAAGGGGTCGAGCTGCGCACCGCGAAGTTGAGCGGCGGCAAGAAGCCCGAGGTCCTCGTGGTGGCCACCTTCAAGGCGAAGCTCAAGGAAAAGCGAGAGCTGTTCAGCGACGAGGTCAGGCTCTACCGCGTGCAGGTGCTCCAACCTTCGGGGTCGTCCTGGTGCGCGATCTCCGACGCGCTGAGCGCTGACGTGATCGTCGAGAAGCAGAACGCCGGGCCCGCCGACGGGATGAAGGACACCGCGCTCCCGCGCACGCTCTCGTTGGTGAACTTCAGCCACCCGGGCCAACAGACCATTGAGCTGCACATGCCGTTCGAGACCGTGTCCCGCTTCACCGCGAAGGGAGACGAGATCGAGTGGTGGGATCTGATCGAGGGCAAGCTGGTTCAGATCCTCAAGACCCCGGTCAAGACGATCCAATGTCCGAACTGCGACGTGCCGCACTTCCGCAGTTGGTACGAGCGCCGTGGCACTCCGCCGGTGAGCATCATGGCCTTCCAGGTCTCGTGCGAAGACTCGACGGAGAAGGTGTGCCCGACGCGCGAAGAGCATCTGCTCGTGCCCACGTGGCAAGAGCTCAAGTGAGAAGCCGCTTCAGAACGAGAACGACTGGTACGCGGCACCGCCAGAGATCTGCAGGCCGAGGTACACCTCGTGCGAGAGGCCATAGAGCACCCGCCAGCTGCCGGTGTCCTCAGGCAGCCGCACCGAGCGGAAGAACAGATCGTACGTGGCCGTCAGCGACAGCACCGAGAACAACGGCACCACGAGCCGAGCGCGCAACCGCGCCTGGCTCTGGGTGGGACCGCCGAGGTCCCGAATCCAGAAGTCGAGGTTGGTCTCTGCCTCGAGGAACTTCTGGCCCAGCTTCACGATCTTCGTCGGCCTGAGTTGCCAACCCGCCACCAGCACCGCGGCCGCGGGCGGTACCTGGGGATTGAGATCTTCACTTCTCGCGAAGACCTCCCACGTGGCGCCGCCGCCTACGTAGACGCTGAAGAGGGGAAACAGCTCGAAGCGCAGCCCCGCGGTGGGGAGCAGCTGCAGGTGGTGGTAGCGCCGTGTCTCGGGCTTCGTGAGCTCGGACTCGAGGAACGCGTCGGCGTACGGCTTGGGGAGGTACCAAGCAGGGGGGCCGAACACCTTGCGGAGAAACCCGAGCGTGCGAACGGTGACCAGATCGACGTTGTTGTTCACTCCCGAGGTGCTGCCATCGAGGGCGGTGGCGTCGACCACGCCGTAACGAAGGCGGAGCTGCTGCTCGAGCGAATACAGCGGGTGATCTCCGATGGCCCGGCCCTCGGTCTCGCCCACCAGGCTCAGTGACTGGCCGCGCAGCAGCTGCGTGTCTTGAAACACCGACTGGTTGGGGTTCGTGACGGCGACGGCGGTGAGATCGACCTGCAAGCGGTAGCTGAACCACCAACGAGTGCGCTCTGCCGGGTCGACCGGCTGAGAGAGCAAGGGGCCGCGCTGGTCGATGGAGAGCCACCCGCTGAGGAGCTCCCGCACGGTGATCTGACCGAGCGGCTCAGCCTCGGCGAACACGTCGCCGAAGTGTTCGGCCACGAAGTCGGTGGTGACGAGGCGATAGGCCTGGAGCGGCTCGAGGACGCGCCCGTTCACCTTCCACTTGTCGTCCTTCTTCGCGCCGCGGATGAAGGCGCTCTTCGCCTCGGCAGAATCGAGGAACCCGGCGAGCGCCGCTCCGGTGACGGTGACGAGGCGCAGGTGGTTGTCGAACGGCAGCGCCTGGAACAACGCGAGACGCGTGAGCGGGTTCTCGAGAGGCCACGGCGCCACCGGACTGAGGGCGTAGCCGTTGATCACGGCGACTTCGGCACGGGCATGCTCGCGCATCACGTCGAGCACCAGCGCGGCCGCCTCTTCGCGGCTGAGCGGCTGGGTCAGCGCCCCGCGGCGGAACGGCTGCTGGAAGTGGGCGCACAACGAGCGATTGAGGGTCTCGGCGTAGGCGATGATCGCGGGGCTCGCCTCCCCTGGCTCGCTGGCCTGGGCGGTCATCGTGCCGTCGGGACGCAGCTCGACGGCCAGCGCCTCGCTCGGGCGCGTGACGATGAGTGGAAGGTTCGAGGAGCCCACCAGGGCGGTTCGCAGCGGCTCGATCTGCGCATTGACGATCAGCACGTCGGGCAGCGCCTTCGAGTCGAGCTCTCGCACCAGGGAGAGCGTGTCGGCGAGCTCATCGCCGGTGGCCGGATCGTAGACGGCGATCACGTGGGCGGCGCCGAGCTCACGGGCGCGGCGGGTGGCGTCGCTCAAGGCCGCGGCGGGCGGCACGAGCGCGAGGCCCTCACTGAGCTCTTTTGAGATGTTGAGCAGGTGCTGCGGCGCCAGCGCGGAGACGAAGGCGACCTTTTCCCCCCGGGACTCGAGGAGCAGCGTCGCTTCGTGCCCGTTCACCACACCGTCGCAGATCGCTTGCGCCGCTCCACTGCAGGCGAGGTTGGTGAGCGTCGTGGGCAGACCCTTCCTGGCGAGCGCAGCAGTGAACGCGAGCAAGCGTGGGCGCGCCGAGGTGAGGTCTCGGTGACCGAGCGTCCGGGCGGCCAAGCCGAGCTCGCTCACGGCTTGCGCGAGGGACGCGTCGTCCTCCTCGACCGCGAAGCGTCCGATGGCGGAGGTGCCGAGCAGGTCTCCCGCGTCGAAGCGCAGGGCGCCCACGGGCAGGGTATTGACCCGGGCGCTGAGCCTCTCGAACGCAGACTCGCCGCGATCCCCACCGCAGGTCGCCAGGGTGAAGCGGCCGCTGAGCCCATGCGTGACGGCGAATGAGAACTTCGGTCGGGGAGGCGGCGGGGCTTCCTCCACGACCGGCTCGGGTACGTCTTCGCCGAGCCTGATGGAGGCGCCCGCGTCGGGAACGAGCAGATCGTCACCCGCTGTCGACGGTGCGGGCTCACCGCCATCCCACTCGCCGGCATCCCACTCACCGGCGTCGGCCGACGAGCTCTCGCCGGCATCGAGCGACGAGACCTCGCCGGCATCGGGCGAGAGGCTCTCGCCGGCGTCGACATCGGTGACGGCCAGCGCGAGGAGAAGAAGAGCGGCGCTCACGGCTGCGAACGCATCTAGCTCGTCTTGAGGTTCAGTTTCGCGCCGAGACGGTCGATGGCCTCCCGATTTCCAAGGACCTCTGCGAGCTCGAGCGCGTGCTGGTACCGCGTGAGGGCTCTGAGCGACTCGCCCGAACGTGCATCGACGTCGCCCATCGCCTCGACCAATTGGATGAAGGCGAGCACGCGCTCTGGCTGACCGAGCAGCTCGACGGCGGACTTCGCGTCGAGCATCGAGAGCACCTCGTACTCCATGCCCAGCGCCTGCCCGCACGCGGCTCGCAGGGTGGCGAGAGCCTCTTCGTGTTGGGCCGTCGAGGCGAGCTTCAGGGCGCGCGCGATCATCTCGGCCAACTGCTTCACCAGCCTCATCACGTAGTCGCGTTCGCCCAGCACGCGCGCAATATGGACAGGCCGAACGGGCGCGCAACCCGTCTTCTTTGGGACGCTGCGCCTCGGCACCGCTGCGCGGCGCCGCGAGACGGCTCGCGCTCCCCAAAGATGGAGAGCCGAACAACCTGCGAAGGCGCATTGACGCATGCGAGGCAACGCGTGAAGGTGGCTTCGTACCCACCACCCACCGAACACGGGAGCAACCATGCAGGCCCCTAACGAGATCAGCGCCGTTCGCCGTGCGTACGACGTCTTGCGGAAGGCCGCCGACGCGAAGCCGTACCTCGACGCCGAGGCGCGTGAAGACCTGCTGACCCGCTTGGAGAAGTTGCTCCTCAAGCACCGCGACGACATCGTGAAGGCGATCAGTGACGACTTCGGTCACCGCGTGGAGACCGAGTCGCTGGTGGCGGATGTCTTCCTGCCGCTCGACGGAATTCGCGACGCGCGCAAGCACGTGCGTGAGTGGATGCACCGCCGCACGGTCTCGGCGCACGCGCTCTTCATTCCGTCGCACGCGTACGTCGAGGCGATGCCGCTGGGCGTGGTCGCGATCCTCGCGCCGTGGAACTACCCGGTGAACCTCGCGCTCGCTCCGGCGGCCGCGGCGTTCGCTGCCGGCAACCGCGTGCTCATCAAGCCCTCGGAGCTCACGCCGAAGACCTCGCAGTTGATGTCGCAGATGATCAGCGACTTCTTCCGCCCCGAGGAGTGCACCGTCGTCACCGGCGGTCCTGACGTGGCGCGCGAGGTCACTGCGCTCCCGTTCGATCATCTTCTCTTCACCGGTTCGACGCAGACGGGCCGCCTGGTGGCGAAGGCCGCGGCTGAGAACCTGGTGCCCACCACGCTCGAGCTCGGCGGCAAATCGCCCGCGCTCGTGCACACCAGCTACGACCTCGAGCGCGCCGCTTCGCGCATCGCGATCGGCAAGACGTACAACGCCGGTCAGACCTGCATCGCGCCTGACTACGTGCAGGTGCCCAAGGCGAAGGTCGACATGTTCGCAGAGCGCCTCAAGGCCGCGATCATGAAGCAGCACCCCAACGGGCAGGGCTACACCACGATGGCCAGCGACCGCGGGTTGAAGCGCATGGAGACCATGCTCGCCGACGCGCGGTCCAAGGGCGCGAAGGTGATCGAGACCTTCAAGCCGGCTGAGGGGTCGCGCGCGTTCGCTCCGGTGATCCTGCTCGACGTGAAGGACGACATGCAGTGCATGCAGGAGGAGATCTTCGGACCGATTCTCCCCGTCGAGACCTACGACAACGTCGACGAGGCGATCTCGAAGGTGAACAGCCGCCCGCGCCCGCTCGCGTTCTATTACTTCGATGACGATGCGGACCGCGTCGACAACGTGCTCCACCGCGTGATCAGCGGCGGCGCGTGCGTGAACGACACCGTGACGCACTTCGCCCAGGAAGAGCTGCCCTTCGGCGGCGTGGGCGCGAGCGGCATGGGCGCGTACCACGGGTACAAAGGCTTCGAGACGTTCAGCCACATGCGCGGCGTCCTCGTCTCGTCTCGCCTGGGCTCGGCGTACAACACGCTCAAGCCGCCCTACAACGCGCTCGTGAAGAAGACGGTCGACTTCCTGATCGGCGGCCTCAAGGCGCTGACGAAGTAGCGCCCCTCACCCCGACCCTCTCCCCGCTGCGCAGGGAGAGGGAGGTTAGGAAGCGGGTCTCGTGCGTGAGCGCGCCCACTCGCGGAGCTTCGCGACGTCTTCGGCCATCGTCACTGCGAGCGGAGGCGTCTCTTTCGCGGCGGTGAGCAGGTGCTCCGGCGAGAGCTCCACTCCGTCAGCGAACGCGTCGTAGAGGCCGGCCACCACCAGCTGCTCGATCTCCGCGCCGCTGAACTGCTCCGTCGCCTTCGCGATCTCAGCCACGGGGAACTTCGAAGGATCGCGTTTCCGTTTACGCAGCTGGATGTTGATGATCTCGGTGCGCTCGGCCTCGCTCGGAAGATCCACGAAGAAGATCTCGTCGAAGCGTCCCTTGCGCAGCAGCTCGGGCGGGAGCGACTCGATGCGATTCGCGGTCGCGACCACGAACACGGGCGCGGTCTTTTCCTGCAGCCAGGTGAGCAGGGTGCCGAACACGCGCGCAGAGACTCCGGTGTCGTTGCTGCCGGTGGATCCCGCGAGGCCCTTCTCCACTTCATCGACCCAGAGCACCACGGGCGCGAGACTCTCGACCGCGCGGATCGCCTTGCGCAGGTTCTCTTCAGAGCTGCCCACGAGCCCCGAATAGATCCGTCCCATGTCGAGGCGGACGAGCGGCAACTTCCAGCTCGTGGCGATCGCCTTCGCGGTGAGGCTCTTGCCGCAGCCCTGCACCCCGAGGAGCAGCAGTCCCTTGGGGGAAGGCAACCCGAACTCGCGCGCCGCTTCTGAGAATGCGTTCGTCCGGCGCGCGAGCCACTTCTTCAAATGCGTCAGCCCGCCGACGTCGGTCATCTCCTGATCGGTCGCGTAGTACTCGAGCAGTCCCGACTTGCGGATGACCTGGCTCTTCTCGTCGAGGATCAAGCGCAGATCAGATCCATCGAGCCGGTTGTCGCGCGCGATCGCCTTCGCGAACGCGTTCTCCGCTTCGGCCATGGTGAGCCCATGCGCCGCGGAGACGAGCTGATCCGCTTGCTCCGCGCTGAGATCGACGACGGCCTTGCGGTTCTTCGTGACCAGGCGCGCGATGTCGCGAAGGAGCTGCAGCAGATCCGCTTTCGTCGGCAGTGGCACGTCGACGACGGAGACATCCTTCTCGAGCTCCTCGGGAAGCCGCAGCGTGGGAGCGACCACGATCGCCGTGGTGAACGCCGACTTGAGCGCGTTGCCCAACTCACGCAGCGCGCGCACCACGAGCGGATCTTCGAGGTGGCGATGGAAGTCCTTCAGCAACACGAGCGAGGGCTTCGTCAGCTTCTGAATGTGCATCAGTGCCGCGACGGGCTCGACGGTGTCCGCCACGGGCTCACCGCGGAGCGCTCCGGTGAAGGTGCGCAGGCCGCGCGTGGCGCTCCACTCGACGAGGTCCTTGCCGTGCGCGCGAGCGATCTCTCCGAGGAGCGATTCCACCCGCTGCTCCTCGAAGGTGACCAGATAGAGCAGGGGGTAGCGCGCACGAATGAGGGTATCGATCTCGCGGAGAAAGGGCGGCTGATCGGACATGCGCCTGAACCTACTCTCTCTGTTCGCAAGTCGATGAAGGTCCTCTTAGAACCGCGCCCATGGCTCGATACGGACTGTTCGCGCTGTTGCTGGTCTCCTGTGCCACCACGCCTGAAGCACCTCCTGCGCCTTCGCATCCCGCTCCTGTGAAGGCGGCGGAAGAGACGCACTTCGGCGAGCTCGCGCAGCTCACCTTCGGAGGAGAGAACGCCGAGGCCTACTGGCGCTTCGACGGCACCGGAGTGTCCCTGCAGCGGCGCGTGGGAAATGAGCAGTGCGATCGCATCGCCACCATGCAGCTCTTCGACAAGGGCACGCTGATCAAGGATCCGAAGCCCGTGCAGTTCTCGATCGGGAAGGGTGCCACCACGTGCGCGCACTACCTCGCGGATGACAAAGAGATCCTCTACGCCTCGACTCACCTCGGCGGAGATGCGTGCCCGCCGCGCCCCGACATGAGCCTCGGCTACGTGTGGGCGCTCTACGACTCGTACGACATCTTCAAGGCTCCGGTTGATCAGCCCGCGGCGCTCACGCGACTCACGGATGCGCCTGGCTACGACGCCGAGGCGACGGTCTGCGGCAAGGACGGCTCGATCATCTTCACCTCGGTGCGCGACGGCGACATCGAGCTCTACCGCATGGACAAAGACGGGAAGAACGTGAAGCGGCTCACGCACACGCCCGGGTACGACGGCGGCGCTTTCTTCAACAAGGACTGCTCGAAGATCGTGTGGCGCGCCTCTCGTCCCAAGCCGGGCAAGGAGCTGGAGGACTTCCAGGGGCTCCTCAAGCAGGGCCTCGTGCGTCCCACCAAGCTCGAGCTCTACGTCGCCAATGCTGACGGCAGTGACGCGCGGCAGGTGACGTATTTGAACGCGGCGTCCTTCGCGCCGTTCTTCTTTCCCAATCGCGACCGCATCGTCTTCTCCTCGAACGCGGGTGATCCGAAGGGACGCGAGTTCGACATCTGGGCGATCAACTCCGATGGCACGCAGCTCGAGCGCATCACGCATACGAAGGGCTTTGACGGCTTCCCGATGTTCTCGCCCGACGGGCAGTGGCTGATCTTTGCGAGCAATCGCATGACGCCCGAGGGACAGCAGGACACCAATCTCTTCCTCACGAAGTGGATCGATCACGAGCCGAAGACCGAGCCGGGATCCGCCGAGCGGATCTTGAAGGACGCGACGTGGCTCGCCGATCCCGCGCGTGAAGGACGTGGCATCGGCACGAAGGGGCTCGAGGCTGCGGGTGCGTGGCTCGAGGAGCAGTTCAAGGCGATCGGTCTCGAGCCCGGAGGCGCTGATGGCTCGTTCCGCGTTCCGTTCGAAGTGACCACCAGCGTGACGAGCGGCAAGGGCACCACGCTGAAGGTCGCTGGCAAGGAGATCCCGACGTCCGACTTCACGCCGCTCGGCTGGAGCTCCCAGGGCACCGTGAAGGGACAGGCGGTGCTCGCGGGCTACGCGATTCAAGACGCCGATCTCGGCCTCGACGACTTCAAGGGCATCGACGTGAAGGGGAAGATCGTGATCGCGCGCCGCTTCGTGCCCGAGAACGAGAAGCTCTCCACGCCCGAGGCGCAGCGCCGCGCGGGTGATCTGCGGAAGAAGGCGTTCGTCGCCCGCTCACTCGGAGCGAAGGCGCTGGTGGTGGTCGATCAACCGCTCGTTGTTCCCTCGAAGGATCCGCACGCGCCCAGTGGTCCGCCTCCCGAGGCTGCGCTGCCTGGGCTCCGTCCTGAAGGAACGGGTGAAGCCGGCATCCCGGTGCTGGTGGTGAAGCGCGCCGCTCTGGATCCCGTGTGGAAGAACCTCGAGGCGAAGAAGAGCGTCGAGCTGCAGCTCGGAGTGGAGCTCGCCGCGCAGAAGACTCAGGCCTTCAACGTGGTGGGCAAGATCCCCGCGGGCATCACCACCGACAAGATGCAGGGCGCGATCATCATCGGCGCTCATTACGATCACCTCGGCATGGGCGGGCCGAACTCGCTCACGCCCGACAAGATCGCCCCGCACCTCGGCGCTGATGACAACGCGTCGGGTACTGCGACGTTGCTCGAGATCGCGCGCTCGCTGATGGCTCGCCGGCAGGGCTCGGTGCGCGACGTGGTGATCGCCGCGTTCTCCGGAGAAGAGGAGGGCGTGCTCGGCTCGGCGGCGCTGGTGAAGAGCAAGCCGGCGTGGCTCGAAGGCAGCGCGATGATCAACTTGGACATGGTGGGCCGCCTTCGTGAGAACACGCTCACCGTGCTGGGCAGCGACTCCGCTCCTGAGTGGGCCGCGCTGATCACCGATGCGTGCACCACTGCGCGCGTGGAGTGCAAGGCGAGCGGCGACGGCTACGGCCCCAGCGATCAGATGTCGTTCTACACGGCGGGTCTGCCCGTGCTGCACCTCTTCACTGGAGCGCACGGCGACTACCACAAGCCTTCCGACGCTCCGGAGAAGCTCAACGCCGCGGGCATGGCGAAGGTCGCGCAGGTGGCGGTGAGCCTCGCGTCGTCCGCCAGCCGCGCGCAGCTCACGTACAAGAAGATGCCGGCGCCCACGGGACCTGGAGATGCGCGCTCGTTCAATGCTTCGCTCGGCACCGTGCCCAACTACGGAGGTCCTCCGCCGGGCGTGAAGGGCGTGCTGCTCGACGACGTTCGTCCCGGTGGTGGCGCGGAGAAGGCGGGCATGCGCCGGGGCGACGTGATCATGAAGCTGGGCAAGCTCGACGTCGGCTCCGTGGAGGATCTGATGTTCGTCTTGATGCAGGCGAAGCCCGGTGAGACGGTCACGGCCGTCATCCTCCGCGATGGTCAGCGGATGGAGCTCGAAACCACGTTCCAGGAAGGACGCCGCCGATGATGTCGTTGTTGCTCTCGCTCGC
>CBIHPJ010000227.1:0-11889 GCA_966211295.1 uncultured Myxococcales bacterium
CGAGGAATGACCACGTCTGGAACGCGGAGTGGCTTTGCCAGGTGAATGAGCCCCGGCTTCTTGCGGCCCAGCTTCACCGAGACCTCGAGTGGGTTGATCACCTTCACCTGGTGACCGCGCTCGCGCCCGGCCTCCATCATCCGCCGCGTCGACGGGATGCTGCGCGACCGGCTGAGGATGAGGATCTTCAAGGCAGGCGGCCATATGACGAAAAGCCGCAACGGATTCCAGTGCGGCCTGCCACCAAGGAGCTTCGATGCGACTCCTTGCGCTCGGTGCGGTGGCATTTCTGACGGCTTGCCAGACCTACGACTTCGAGCCGGTCACCCCACTGTTGGTGGCGCAGACGAGAGACCGCGCCCTTATTGCGAACCGGAGGCCGAAGCCGAACGTGATGCTGCTCGTCGATCGCTCGCTCTCGATGCTCCGGCCGATCGAGCCGAACGATCCTGCATGTCCATCGGGCTGCGGGAATTCCTCGGTGAATGAGTGTCCCGCCGCCTGTCCGACGCGCATGTCCGAGTTGAAGAAGGCGATGGGCACTTTTCTGGAACGCTCCGGCACCGTCGCCCGATTCGGAGTGACGGCCTTCCCCACCAACACGCTCTGCCAACCGGCCGATCAGATCAACGTGCGCCTGGCGGGCGCGGCCGATCAAGACGACGAGTCCGCGCTCCTCGCTGGTGCTGGAGAAGTGAACGCCTTCGTTCAGTCGATCAGCTCGATGGGAGGAACTCCGACCGGCGCGTCGCTCGACTACGTGGGTGAGTTTGGAGATCTCGACGACGACAGCGATTTTCGCGACGACTTCGTGCTGCTGCTCACCGATGGGCTGCCGAACTGCAACGACGTGAACCCGAATGGCCTCTGCGGCTGTTCCGCGAACGGGAACGTGTGCAGCGCGGCGCAGGTGGCGAGTTGCGGCTGCTCGAACTGCGCGGGCACCACGCTCTGTTCGCTCGGCTGTCTCGATCGCGAGGGCGTGGTGGAGAAGGTGAAGAAGCTCCGCGCGAAGGGCATCCGCACGATCGTGGTCGGCTTCGGCGCGGATCTCGCCACCGGTGAAGGCCCCCAGGTGCTCGACGCGATGGCGCGCGAGGGCGGGTTTGCACCGACGTACTTTCGGGCGCGTGACGCCGCGGAGCTCTCGGACGCGTTCACGTCGATCGTCGTCGATTTCTGGTCGCCGTGTGAATTCATCCTCAGCGCGCGGCCCAGCGACGAGAGATACCTCTCGGTGTTGGTCGAGGGACGGACTCTCAGCTCGGGCCCGGAGACGTACTCCTACGACTTCGGGAGCAATCGAGTCACTTTCGAGGGTGGCATGTGCGGGCAGCTCGAGGCCTCAACCACCTTGCGTCCAGTGCAGGTGGAGTTTCGAATCGTCGAACGCTTCTAAGGGTCACTTTCCTCAGGTAGGGTCCACGCCATGATGCGCTCCGTCACGTTGGTTGCTGTGTTGGTGCTCGCCGGTTCTTGCCAGACGTACGACTTCGAACGCGTCGTCCCGCTCGCCGTCGCGCAGACCACCGACAAAACCATCGTCGCCAGCAAGCGGCTCAAGCCGAACGTGATGCTGCTGGTCGACAACTCGGGCTCGATGTTGCTGCCCACGAATCCGAGCGCGGCGAACTGTCCCGCGGGGTGCGGCACGGCGAGCAACCTGTGCCCGGGCAACTGCCCCACCCGCGTCAGTGAGTTGAAGAGCGCGATGGCGACCTTCCTCCAGACCTCGGGCACCATCGCTCGACTCGGCGCCACCATCTTCCCGATCGATCCCGTGTGCGGCGCGTCGACCAACATCGACGTGCAGCTGCCGATGCCCTCCGCGGCCGACGACGGCACTGACTCGGCGCTCACCGCCTCGGCGAACTCGGTGAACGCTCGCATTCAGGCGCTCAGCCCCTCTGGCGGTACTCCGACCGGCAACTCGCTCGACTTCCTCGGCACCTACGGCGGCATCAACGACAACTCCGACTTCCGCGACGACTTCGTGCTGCTGCTGACCGACGGTCTGCCGAACTGCAACGCGGCGAACCCCAACGCCATCTGCCCCGCGAACTGCGGCGGCGGCACGTGCAGCGCGGCGCAGATCACCGCGTGCAGCTGCACCACTTCGACTTGCGCGCCCTCGAGCCTCTGCTCCAACGGCTGCCTCGATCAGTCGGGCGCGGTCGACGCGGTGAAGCGCCTCCGTCTGAAGGGCATTCGCACCATCGTGGTCGGCTTCGGTGCCGACCTCGCCTCCGGCACTGGCCCGATCGTGCTCAACGCGATGGCTCGCGAAGGCGGCTTCGCCCGTGAGTGCCCGAACATGACCGACGCGGAGTGCGGCGGCATGGCCGGTAGCTGCAACACCAGCACGAAGCAGTGCTCGACCTCGTTCTTCCAGGCGGCGAACGGCACCGAGCTCGCGGCCGCGCTCCGGAAGATCAGTGAGTCGTTCCAGGGCGACCCCTGCGTGTTCACCCTCACGGCGCGCCCGTCTGACCCGCGCTACCTCTCGGTCGTCGTCAACGGCTCGACGCTCGCCGAAGGCTCGATGACGTACAGCTTCGATCCGAACTCGAACAAGGTGACGTTCCTCGGTGCGCAGTGCACGGCGCTCAACGCGTCGACCACGCAGAACCCGGTCAACGTCGAGTTCCGCATCGTCGAGCGGTTCTGAAGAGCGAAGTAAGCCCCTCACCCCGACCCTCTCCCCGCTCCGCAAGGAGAGGGAGTAACGGATCAGAACGTGAGGACGCGAGCGTCTTCGGTGAGCCGCCAGATCTGCGGCAGACCGAGGATCTCGTCGAGCACTCCGGACTCCTTCAGCTCAGCAGCCGAGAGCCCACACAGCTTCACCGTGGTGTCGCACGCCATGGCGCGCGCGCCCAAGCCTCGGGCGTCTTGAATCATCTTTCCTGGCAGCGGAGCACCGAGGCCCTCCCCTCGGGTGGCCTCTGAGCGCTCGCGATCGGAGAGCGGCTTGCCGAAGGTGCCCTTCGAGAGCGCGCGCAGCGCCTCGAATGAGAAGACGAAGATCACCTCGTCGCCCATCGCCGCCGCGGTGATGCCGGTGGAGGCAGTCTGCCAGGCGGCTTCGTAGCCAGCGTTACTCACGAAGAAGACGACGCGTCGCGACACGGTCCCCAGTGTAGACTGATCTCCTCGACGTCGGCTCGTTTCAGGCCACCCGGCGTCGATCTCCTGGAGATGTCGATGCACTCCCCACTCGCTCCCCTGACGCGGTTTCGCTCAACCGCGCTGCTCGTTCTGCTCGCCACTTCTGCCTTCGCGACGGTCATCGTTCACGAGACCCTCGATGACCTCGCCCGCCGGGTACCGGTGATCGCTCGCGGCCGCGTGATGCGCTCGTTCTCCGCGTGGGATGACGGGCGGCGCAGCATCTACACGTGGACTGAGCTCTCGGTGACCGACCCCATCAAGGGCAAGCCCGGCCCGGTGGTGCTCATCAAGTCGTACGGCGGCGAGGTCGAGGGCATCGGCCAGATGGTCGCGGGCGCTGCGACGTTCAAAGAAGGCGAAGACTGCCTCGTGTTCCTCGAGCCCGCTCCGAACGAGCGCGGCTCGTACATGGTGAGCGGGTTGTCGGCAGGAAAGATCCTGATGACCACTCAGAAGGGCCAGCCCACCGCGGTGCGCGACACCACGGGCATCGCGTTCGCGCGCCCCGCCTCAGGGAAGATCGCTGAGCGCGTGCTCACTCCGGAGTTCCTCGGGAGCCCCGACGACTTCGTGAAGCGAATCCGCAAGGCGATCACGGGAGGTGCGAAGTGAACGCTCGCATCGTCTTGTTGGCGCTCTCGCTGTGTTCGACCGTGACGCTCGCTGATCCCAGCGGCAAGCGCTGGGGCCTCGCGGCCTGTGGCGCGGGCTGCGCGATGGGCACCCAGTGCGTGAATCAGCGCTGTGTGCCGCAGTACCGGATCGCCGTCTCCATCGAGAACACCGGAGGGATGACGATCAACCCTTCCCTCCCCCACGCGAACTTCGTCACGCGCACCATCGCGGCCTTCAACGCGTGGACCACTGGCAACGTGAGCTGCAACACGAGCTGGAACTCGGTGAACGTCGCGCAGTTCTCCACGCCGGCCGGCCTCGCGATGAAGAACGGCAACGATCGCTTCAACAATGTCTTCTGGCTCACCGGAGGGAACTGGCAGCACCTCCCCAACGAGCTCGCGCTGACCACCACCACGTTCCTCACGGCGAACAACGAGATCATCGACGCCGACATGGAGATGAACAACAACGTCGCCTGGTCGGACAACCTCACCGCGAACACGTACGACATGGAGTCCGTCGTCATCCATGAGGCGGGTCACTTCCTCGGGCTGAACCACACTCCGAGCGCCAACGCGGTGATGTTCGCCGACGTGAACTACGCCGAGGCCAAGCGCGTGCTCACCGCCCTCGACACCGCCGACGTGTGCAACGTCTACCCGGGTGATTCGGGCGCGCAGGGCGTGTCGTGCACCGCCGACTCCGAGTGCACCGGCGGCCGCGTGTGCCGCTCGCGCAGCGGAGGCACCTCGAAGATCTGCACCACCAGCTGCACCACTTCGTCGACCTGCACCACGGGCAACACCTGCCAGGCCGCGAACATGGGCATGGCGTGTCTGCCGCAGATCGGCGTGCCCGATCAGTGCAAGTTCTGCCAGACCGGCACCGAGTGCACCTCCGGCCTCTGCTTGCGCTTCGACACCGGCATCACGTTCTGCAGCTTGAGCTGCAGTGACAGCGCGCAGTGCGGTCCGAACTACACCTGCCAGATGCCCGAGGGCTTCTGCGTGCCGAACGCGCAGACCTGCACCAACCAGTGCCCCACCGGCAACGAGTGTGCGACCGGCTACACGTGCATGGGAGGAACCTGCACTCCTCGCGGCGACACGGGCGACCCCTGCACCGTCTCGCTGGTCTGTGATTCCTGCAACGTGTGCACGAGAGAGAGCGCGAGCTCGCCTGCGTCGTTCTGCCGCGTGTGCTGCGCGGGCAACGGCATGGGCGGCTTCTGCAACGCGTGCACGAACCAGGGATGTGGATCGAACAGCTGCGTGGCGCTCACCAGCGGCAACTCGAGCGTCTGTCTGCCAGGCACCAGCGCGCCGGGCACCTGCCAGCCCTGCAACGGCAGCCAGTGCGCGGAAGGACTGCAGTGCGTGGCGGGACGCTGCCGCGAGGCGTGCAACCCGGCCGCTCCTGGAACCTGCCAGGCGTGCTTCACGCTCACCTCGGGCGGCGGCTCCTGCGCGTGCAGCGATGAGATCAGCGGCGAGGGAGAACCGTGCGGCATCATCGGCTCGACGCTCGCGGCGTGCGGAGCGGGTTTGGCCTGCGTGGGCAGCACCGCGACGGTGTGCCGCTCGCGCTGCGACGTGAATCAGCCGAACTCGTGCCGCACCGGACAGTCGTGCCAGCTCCAGAACGGCGTGGGCGTTTGCGTGCCGGGCACCGAGGGCAGCACGTGCGCGAACATCACGAACACGGGCAGCTGCAACAGCGGCCTCACTCCGTTCCTCGGGCGTTGCTACGAGTCGTGCAACGTCAACCTCGGGAATGCGTGCTCGAGCTGCATTCAGACGACGGCGGGTGGCCTCGGGATCTGTGGATGCCAGGATCAGATCAGCCCGGAGAACGGGCCGTGCGGAACGTCGCCTGAGGTGCATGCCTGCTCGACGGGGATGAAGTGCATCTCTGGGGCATGCCGGGCGCGGTGCGACCCGCAGAACCCGACGAACTGTCCTCCGGAGACTGCGTGCCAGAACGTGGGCGGGCTCAACTACTGCGCTGACATCACCTCGAGCGGAGGTGGTGGTGGAAGCTCGAGCGGCGGTGGCGGTGGTCGCTCCGGTGGTGGTGGTGGATCTGCAGCGGGCGGCGGCGCGGGCGGCGGCACCACGGATCTCGGCTGCGGGTGTGGCGCTGCGGGTGGTCCGCTTGGGTTGATCGCGCTCGGACTGGTGGCGGTGCTCCGGCGCCGTCGTCGTAGCTGAGCTCGAGCGTTCGGTGAGCGCTCCCCTTGATCGACTCGCACCGATCTCCCACCGCGAGCGAGCTCACGAAGCTTCGTGATGGTGGAAAACAACCGAGGGAAGGGCGCGCGTTCACGGTTTCGTTGCGTGCTCGCCGCGAGCGGGCTCTCGAACTCGTAGCGAAGACACCAACGTGTGAATTGAGAGAACCGGGCGCCCCCGTAGGGACGACGCCCACGTCGCTCATTTCCACGAAGCGACGCTCAACGAGTCAAAGAAAGCTCGGAACCGAGCGCGCGATGAGCAACGCGAGAGGCCCCGAACGCCGGCTTCCCTTCAGGCAGAAAGAAGCCACGTGGCTGACTGAGTTCGCCCCTCTCCCCGACCCTCTCCCCGCTCCGCAGGGAGAGGGAGAAGAAGTCAGAGCGGATCGTCGGACTGCGGCACTTCGCCCTGCTTCGTGCGCGGCTTGTCGCTCTTCGCAGGAGCAGCCTCGCGGCGCTCAGCAGGCGTCAGATCCTTCGCGACCTGCTCGGCGATCGCGAGCACCGTCTGCTTGATGCGCGCACCGAACAGCTCGGTGTTCTTGCGCACCGCGAAGGGATCGAGCGGCTCGAGACCCGCCTTCAGATCGTCCGAGTAGAAGCGGCGGCGATAGAGCTCAGGGCCGTTGATGCGGAACATGCGCGCGAAGCCAACCATGTAGGTGCCGGCCTTCCCGCCTTCGCTGCGCATCCCGTACTCCTCGATCACGATCTCCACGATCGTGTCTGCCCCGAGCGCTTCAAGCCGCTCGTAGTCGGGCGCATTCGCCGGCACCTCGTGCACCAGGAAGCTCTCGAGCACGCGCGCGACCTCGACGGGATGAACCACGTCGTTCCACGGCGCCTGCTTGGGGAGATCCGCGAGCGTGTTCGAGCGCAGCGAGTCGGCGATCTCGAAGCGCGAGATCGTGTGGTGCGTGAGCTCGAGCTCGTTCGAGTTCTTCGCCTTCTCGTAGCTCCCCACCGTCAACGCGTTGCCGAGCCGGCGATCGCCTTCCTTGTCGTCGAGGCGCTTCAACCGATCGCGATAACTCCCGTCGTTGCGGAAGACGTTCGACTTGGGCCCCGCCTCGTCTTCGATTCGCGAGATGAACGCGACGAGCTTGGTGTCATCGAGAGCCTGAGCCGAGAGCGGCTTGTGAGCGCAACCAGCCGCGGCGAGGAGCAGCACTGCGAGCGACATCGACGAGCGCATGCGATGAGGCTTAGCCCGTAACTTCTGGACCGGCGAGCTTGATTCCGCTACGAGGCATCGACCTTTCAACGACTTGCGAGGGGGAGTATCCGCGATGAAGAGCCTTCGACGTGCCGCTACCGTGCTGGGTTTGTCTCTGGGTCTGGTCAGTCTGCTGGTTGGGCTGACTGGATGCCCTGAGAAGAAGGTGGAGCCGACGCCTCCCAAGCCGGTTGAGCCGGTGAAGCCGCCGGTGGCTGTCACGCCGCCTCCTGCCGCCGAGCCGCGCGCCGACAAGGAGTGCGCTGCGCCCATCGATCCGGGTCCTGTCACCGAGCTCAAGTTCGGAGAGCGTGCCGCCAAGCAGACCGGAGCCCGCCTGACCTTCGCCGACAAGGACGCCGACGGCGCCCTCACCTTTGGCGTGCTGGGCCCCGTGAACGAGGACTCGGGCCTCAACATGCTGGCGCTGAAGAAGTACGTGAAGTTCTTCCAGGACGAGAAGGCGGACGCCATCGTCGTCACCGGTGACGTGGGCGAAGTCGCCACCGGCATCGGCCGCGTCCTCGAGGAGCTCGGGGCGACCAAGCTCCCCGTGTTCGTGATCATCGGCAACCGCGAGTGCCGCGCCGAGTACACCGACGGTCTGACCGCGGCGAAGGCGAAGGCCCCGAACATCGTGAACCTCAACGAGGTGCGCGTGGTCGAGTTCCCCGAGCTCACGCTGGTCTCGCTGCCCGGCTACCACGACGCGAACTACATCAACTGCAAGACGGGCTGCCAGTACGTGAAGTCCACCGTCGCCGAGGTGGTGCGCGCGGCGAAGGAAGCGAAGACGCCGGTCGCGCTCGTGGCGCACGGTCCTCCGCACGGCAACGGCAACCAGGCCCTCGACTTCGCGGGCGCTGGCGGCAACGTCGGTGACGAGGCGATCACCAAGGCCATCGGCGAGGGCAACATCGCCTTCGGCCTCTTCTCGAACATCAAGGAGGCCGGTGGCCGCGCGACGAAGGACGCCGACGGCACCCAGCTCGCCAAGGAAAACGAGGCGTCGAAGACGCTGTTCCTGAACCCCGGCCCCGCGGACACCATGGGCTGGGACATGAACGACAGCACCAAGTCGGTCGGCATGGCCGCGGTCTTCACGGTGAAGGACGGTCAGGGCACGTACAAGATGCTCCGCCTGAAGCCGCCCACCGCCGCCGAGAAGGCCGAGGCGAAGAAGTTCGACCCGCCGGCTCGTGAGGAGAAGGCGCCCTGACCTGAGTCGCTGAAGCGACTCGCAGGACCGCCGCTCGTCTCTGAATGGCCCCTCCCGCAAAACGCCGTCGGCTCGGTGACCTGCTCATCGAGTCGGGGCTGATCAGCGACGCGCAGCTCAAGGCTGCGCTCAATGAGCAGCGGAAGTGGGGCGGCCGGTTGGGACGTACCGTGGTGGAGCTTGGCTTCGCCACGGAGACCGCGATGGCCAGCGCGCTGGCCAAGCAGCTCGAGCTGCCGTCAGTGGATCTCGATACCGCGCAGCTGCCCGCCGCCGCTCCGACCTGGATGCGGCTGGATCTCTGCGAGCGGTACGGCGTGTTTCCGCTGGAGATCAACCAGGGCGCACGCGCGATTCGCATCGCCACCGCTGATCCCACCAACGTGGAACAGTTGCAGGCGCTCGAGTTCGCCACCAACTTGAAGGTGTTGCCCACGGTCGCCACCACCTCGGCGATCGAGCGCGCGATTCGGAAGTACTACTTCGGAGAGCAGGTCGAGGCCGCGCCCTCCGCGCCACGCGCCCAGGAAGCAACTCAGGCGCCTGCGCCGAAGCAGCCGCGCGCGCTCACCGACACCAGCTTCGAGCTCGACGCGCTCCTGGGTGAACCACCGCGGAAGACGGCGGAGGTGCCGGTGGTGGCTCAGCCCGTTCCTCCTGCTCCCGTGGCGCAGGCGGCTGCGAAGGCGGTCACCGCGATCAACACCGCGGTCGAAACACAGCTGAGAAAAGAGATCGCCGTGCTGCGCGAGAAGGCCGAGGCGCTCGAGGAGATCAACGCTTCGCAGGTGCGCGCGTTGCGTGTGCTGCTCGAGCTGCTCATTGAGTCGGGTCTCGTCACGCGCGACGAGTACCTCGAGAAGCTGCACGCGCCCGAGAGCTCCGAGTAGGCGCTCGCCCGGGTAGCTCCGAGGACGCGCTCGCCCCTGCTGCGCCTCGGCACCGCTTCGCGGCGCCGCGAGACGGCTCGCGCCCCGCTCCGCAAGCAGAGGGAGAGAGTTAGAGAATTTCGGCGGCGTCGTTCTTCTGAGCTCGACGCAGATCGTTCTTCTTCCGCTCGTCGATCAGCGTGGAGACATGCTCGAGCACCTGCGGGTGGCTCAAGATCAGCCCGTCGAAGTCCTGCTTGGGCAGGCGCAGCAGCGAGGTGTGGCGCGTGGCGCGCACGGTGGCTCCCGCGGGCGTGCGGGTGAGCAGCGACATCTCTCCGAAGACCTGGCCTTCCTTGAGCGTCGCGATGCGCTGGCCCTTCGCCTCGACCGCCACCTCGCCTGAGAGCACCACGTAGAGGCCGTCGCTGATGGCGCCTTCCTTCACCAGCACGTCGCCTCTGCCCACGTCACGGGCGCGGAACTTCTGCACGAGGTCGCGCCGATCGCTCTTGTTGAACGGCGAGAAGATGGGCGCGGTGTTCATCAAGTTCGAGAGCATGCGCTGACGGCAGAACTTCTTGAGCGCGGTGGAGACCACCGGGTAGCTCGCCGAGAGCTCCTTCAAGATCTCGGCTGAGATCACCAGCACCTGCGTGTCTTCCGCGGCGGCCTCGACCGACGCGCTGCGCGGCGCTTCGGAGAGCAGCGCCATCTCGCCGAAGAAGCTGCCTTCTTCGAGCGTCGCGAGCTCCTTGCGCTCCTCGCCCACGGTGCGCACCACGCGGACCCTGCCGCCGCAGATCACGTAGAACGCGTCGGCCTTGTCGCCCTCTTCGAAGACGACCTGGCCCTCGTCGAAGCGCTGCAGCGGGCACTTCTCGAAGAGCGCGATGAACGCGTCCTCGGGGAGATCGGAGAAGAGCGGGATCTTCGGCAGTCCCCCCGCCTCGGGCTTTGCATCTTCCGGGGCCTCCATCGCCTCTTCGACGACGGCGGCCGCAGCAGCCTTCGGGGCGGAGTTGGTGGCGGCGGCCTCGACCGCGTGCAGGAGCGAGTCGCCTTCGTCCAGGTCGAGCTCAGTGAAGCTGGGCGCGACCTTCGCCACCGGGGCAGCGACCTCTGCGCGCCCTGAGATCTGCTGGGGAGGCGGTGCCGGTGCGCGCGCAGGCGCGGGCGCGTCCGGATCGAACTGCATGAAGGTCTGCAGGCTGCGCTCGAGATCGGTCGAAGCCTCGGCAGCAGCAGCCACGGGCACGCTCGCGCCGGCCGAGGGACGCGACTCGGTCTCGGTGCGGGCGGCGGCGGGCGTGAAGGTGGGCGGCAGCCAGATGCGGCTCGACGAAGGCGACGACGCAGGGACCGCAGGAGGCGACGAGGCGGGCTCTGCCTTGCGCGGCTTGAGTCCCGGCGGCGCGGAGGTGTCCGCGGTGAGCGGTTTGATCGACGGCGGAGCGGAAGCGGCGTCTCCCACCGAGGGCGGAAGCGCGCTGGTGCGCGGCGCGACGGGAGGAATAGGCGCAGCGACGCGGCTCACCGTTGCGAGCGGTTCCAGCTTCGGCTGGAGCTCCAGGGGTGCGTCGAGCGGCTCCAACTTCGGCTTCGGCTTGAGCTCCAGCGGCGCGTCGAGCGGCTCCAACTTCGGCTTCGGCTGGAGCTCCAGTGGGGCGTCGAGCGGCTCAAACTTCGGCTTCGGCTGCAATTCCAGCGGCGCGTCGAGCGGCTCGAGCTTCGGCTTCGAGAGCGGAGGATCGAGTGGCTCGTGGCGCGCGTCGGCGTGCAGTGGAGCATCGAGCGGCTCCGCGGAGACCGGCGTCTCGGTGGGCGTGAGATCGACCACTCCGACCATCGCCTTCGCGACCGGCGCGGGCTCCTCGATGATCATCGCGGGCGGAGGGCTCGCAGGAGGCGGCGGCGGTGCCTCCTCGATCTCTTCGGTGAGCTCGAAGACCGGCACCGACGGCCTGGGCTCGGGGATCGCTTCGGTGAGATCGTAGACCGCCGTGGGCGCGGAGGGCTTCGGCTCATCGACCTGCAGCTCGAAGTTCTGCGCGGGAACTGCAGGCGGCGCGGAAAGATCGAAGGTGATCGCCGGCGCGAGCGGCGTCGCCAGCTGCAGCTCGGCAGGGAGCTGATCGGCGTCGGGGAGTGGCTGCCCCTCGATCGGAATCTCCACCTCGCCCGTCACTGGCTGACCCGCGGTCATGTCGATGTCGATCGAGGTCTCGACGAGCGCCCTGGGGCCCGTCTCCACGGGACCGGTGTCTTCGATCGCGATCGCGCGGGTGTTGCCCTTCACCGCATGCCCGCCCTGAGCGGTGGTGGTCACGCCCGCATCGCCCATCGGAATCTCGTACTCGGGCAGCTCGAGTGCGTCGGCGCGGTTCATCGGCGACGGCGCCTCGACCTTCGCAGGCTGGTAGCCCGTCTTCTTCGGGGCCTGCGCTGCGGGCGCGTCGAGATCGATCGCGTTCTTGTTGTTGGCGAAGCTGCTGCTCACCGGGGCGGAGACGTTGCGCTGAATCTCCATCTCCTGGCCGCCGGGAGCGCCAGGGCCGGAGGG
>CBIHPJ010000228.1:0-11869 GCA_966211295.1 uncultured Myxococcales bacterium
GCTCATCGTCGTGATCTGGATCGCCATCGGCTGGTTCGCCCGCAACTGGCTGAAGACCCGCGAGGATGCGATCAGCGGCCCGCGCAAAGACTGAGCCGGGCCAGCGGCCGATTGCTGGAATCTGGCCCGGAAAACCTGCCGATTCCGATAGATAAGCGCCGCCCTGCCGATAGGTTTGGGGCAGGTTCTTGCGTTGCGGCGTCAAAAACCGCCGTTGGGCGCAATAGTCTTGCGGGGCCGAGAGGGTTTCTGTAAGACCGCGGGCATGCGTATGCAGCAAACCTGCCAGCTTCTTCTTGGTCTGGGGCTTAGCCGCCCCTGGGCGACCCTTTAGGCTGCGCGAGACTTCGCGGCCGGGCGCTCAGGGGACCATTCCACCCGCGCCCGCCCCGTACAAATACCCGCGAAGAGAGTTCGCAAAATGACCCAGGTAACCGACTCCGCCACCCGCGATTCCCGTGATCGCGTGATCGTCTTCGACACCACCATGCGCGACGGCGAGCAGTCGCCCGGCGCTTCCATGTCCCTGGAAGAAAAGCTGGAGCTGTCGAAGATCCTCGAGGACATGCGCGTCGACGTGATCGAGGCCGGCTTTCCCATTGCTTCCAATGGGGATTTCGAGGCAGTCCGCGAGATCTCGAAGATCGTCACCGAGAGCACGATCTGCGGTCTGGCCCGGGCCGGCATGGTCGACATCGAGCGCTGCGCCGAGGCGATCCGGCCGGCCAAGCGCGGCCGCATCCATACCTTCCTGTCGACCAGCCCCAGCCACCGCGATCACATCCTGAAGGCCAGCCAGGAGGACATCCTGGAAATGATCACCAAGTCGGTCGCTCACGCCCGCAACCTGTGCGGCGACGTCGAGTGGTCGGCCCAGGACGCCACCCGCACCGAGCAAGAGTTCCTGCGCCGCTGCGTCGAGGCGGCGATCAAGGCCGGGGCCCAGACGATCAACATCCCCGACACGGTCGGCTATACCTATCCTTCGGAATACGCTGACATTTTCCGCGATCTAATCGAGAACGTGCCGGGCGCGGACACGGTGATCTTCTCGACCCACTGCCACAACGACCTGGGCCTGGCCGTGGCCAACAGCCTGGCCGGCGTGCAGGGCGGAGCCCGCCAGATCGAAGTGGCGATCAACGGCATCGGCGAGCGCGCCGGCAACGCCGCGCTGGAAGAAGTCGTCATGGCCCTGAAGGTCCGCGGCGACGCGCTGCCCTACCACACCGGCGTCGAGACCCAGCACATCACCCGCGCCAGCCGCTACGTCTCGGCGATCACCGGCTTCCCGGTGCAGTTCAACAAGGCGATCGTCGGCAAGAACGCCTTCGCCCACGAGAGCGGCATCCACCAGGACGGGATGCTGAAGGACCGCGGCACTTACGAAATCATGAGCCCGGAAACGGTCGGGCAGGGCGCCTCGAACCTGGTCATGGGCAAGCACGCGGGCCGCGCCGGCTTCCGCGAGAAGCTCAAGGAACTGGGCTACGAACTGGGCCAGAACGCCTTGAATGAGGCGTTCCAGCGCTTCAAGGACCTGGCCGACAAGAAGAAGCACGTCTTCGACGACGACATCATCGCCCTGGTCGACGACGCCCTGGCCTCCGGCGCCGACCGCATTCAGGTCAGCCACCTGCGCGTGATCGCCGGCACCGACGGTCCGCAGGAAGCCACCCTGACCGTGACGGTCGACGGCGAGCAGCGCACCGCCACCGCCACCGGCGACGGCCCGGTCGACGCGGTGTTCAACGCCATCCACGAGGTGGTGCCGCACACTGCGATCCTGCGCCTGTTCCAGGTGCACGCGGTGACGGAGGGCACCGACGCTCAGGCCCAGGTCTCAGTGCGTCTGGAGGAAGACGGCCGGATCGCCACCGGTCAGGCCGCCGACACCGACACCCTGACCGCCTCGGCCAAGGCTTACGTGAACGCGCTCAACAACCTCTTCGCCCGCAAGGAAAAGAGCGCGCCCGACGCGATCGCCAGCGGCTTCTAGCCCCGCTCGTTGCGGCGTTGGCAGGAAAGCAATCAGCCGTCATAAAAACAGCCCAGCACCGTGCGTGCCCCCCGGCCCGGGGGCGTGTCGCGCGGCTTCGCCCTGCGCTTCTGTGGCGCGTGCCCGCGCGCCTTCTCTTCGTCACGCTTCGTCGCCGCGGTCAGCTCTGCTTCGAGCGTCGAGTCGGGCGTGGCGAGCTCACTCACGAGCGCGCGCGCCGCCTTCACCGATCCATGGGCGAGCTCGAAGCGCGCCATGTCCTTGAGGGCCCGCTCGAGGCCCGCACGTGCGCGCGTGTTCCTGCCCCACGCCGAGAGCGCCTGCTGGAAGCCGAAGCGGCACTCGGAGAACACGCTGTAGACGCGCGTCGCATCAGGAGTGGTCGTGGCGAGCAGCGCGTGCAGCTCCTCGGCTTTCTTCTCCGACTGGGTGGCGAGCGCGAGTGAGCCCTGGTGCTCTACGAAGGACTCCAGCGCACGGCGCACCTCGAGCGCGCTCTCCGGACGATCCTCGGGCTTCGGCTTGAGGCAGCGCCGCAGCAGCTCGATCAACTCCTCGGGCGCGCCCTGGGGCACCGGAGGAGACGAGCGCAGCACGTGTTGCACCACCGCGTTCGGCGTCTCTCCACGATGCGGCGCGCGGCCCGCGAGCACCTCGTAGAGGATCGAACCAATCAGATACACGTCGGTGCGCTCGGAGATCACCGCAGTCGGTCCACCGAGCATCTCGGGCGCCATGTACGCCGGCGTGCCCGCGAGCTGGTTGCACGGACCAGGCGACGTCGCGATGCCCCAGTCGACCACGTAGACCTCGCCGAACGAGCCGACCATCACGTTGTCCGGCTTCAGATCTCGATGCACCACCCCGCGTGAGTGCGCGAAGTGCACCGCGTTGCAGACCTGAATCAGGATCCGCAGGTGCTCATCGAGCGGCGCCTTGTTCGGTGCGTGCGCCGCCATCGCCGCGGGGTCGCGCAGGAGCGTGGTCCACGTACGCCCCTCGATGCGCTTCATCACGATGACCGGCTGGCCCTTGTCGTCGAGGCCCACCGAGTACACCGGGAGAATGTTGGGATGTTCGAGCGCGCCTGCTCTCCACGCTTCCGAGAGGAGCGCCTCGATGTCGGTGGCGCTGCGGTGCTCCGGTCTCAAGAACTTCACCGCGACGTGACGATCGAGCGCGACCTGCTTCGCGAGCCGCACCACGCCCATGCCGCCTTCACCGAGCGGACCTTCGTCGGTGAGCGCTTTGGGATCGAACAACAACCCCTTCAACACCTCGAGCGCGCGCCGGCCGATGCGTCCATCGACCGGAGGAGCCACCGTGGAGCTGGGACTGCGAACGAGCGTGGCGTGAGCCTCGCCCTTCAACGTCTTGAGGAGTGCGTCGGCGTCGCTGTTGAAGTCGTCTTCGCTCACGGACCGTGCGCGCCCTCGTCGACCCAGCGACCGATGAGCTCGCGCTCGTCGTCCGCCATGCCGGTCTTGTTGATGAAGGGCATGGTCTTCGTCACCACCGCGCGCTCCTTGATGCGGGGCGCGAGCAGCACGATCTGATCAGCCGAATCGAACATCACGCCCGTGGGCGCCACGGGGAACATCGGCTCGGTGGGCTTGGCGGAGTGACACGTCACGCACCGAGTCTGAATGATGCTGTTCACCTCGGTGAAGCTGACCTTCGGCTTCGCGGGGTTCGTCACTCCCGCCACCGGAGGCGGCGTCGCAGGAGCAGGCCGCGCGGTGAGCCACACCAGCAGGCCAATGGTGGCCGCCGAGATGCCGACGATCGGCCCGAGCCACGAGCCGATCCCCTTGCCCTCTTTTTCGAACGTGTAGCGCACGTTCATGAAGTGACGAACGCCCGCTCCGCCGAACATCAGCACGAAGAGGATGAGCCAGTTCAGCGGGTGGCTGTACGTGCCGGGAAAGTGGTTGCTCAACATGATGAAGAGCAACGGGAACGTCATGTAGTTGTTGTGAATGGAGCGCTGCTTCGCGCGCTGGTTGAGCGCGTAGTCCTGCTCCTGGCCGGACTCGGTGGAGGCCACGAGCTTTCGCTGCGAGGGCACGATCACCATCCACACGTTGCCGGTCATCACGGTGCCCAGCAGCACGCCGACGTGCAGGTACGCCGCGCGACCCGAGAACGTCTGCGTGAGCCAGAAGGTCACCGAGAGCAGCGCCGCGATCGACACCAGGCCCGCGATGGTCGGCGCCGACTTGCCGATGGTGCGCCACATCACGTGGTACACGCTGAACGGCAGCACGAGCGAGAGCAGCGAGTAGACGACCGCTTCTCCCTGGCCGAGCGCCTTCACCGACGGGTCGATCAGGTACGCCGCGCCGTTCATGTAATAGACGACGATCAGCAGCGCGATGCCCGAGGCCCAGGTGGTGAAGTTCTGCCACTTGAACCAGTGCAGGGTCTTCGGCATCTGGCCCGGCGCGAGCTGCTTCTTCTCGACCTCGTAGAAGCCGCCCGAGTGGACCATCCACATCTTGCCCTCGTACCCGACCTCGTTTTCCCGGCCCGCCGCCTTCTCGAGGTTGCGGTCGAGCCAGTTGAAGAGCATCGAGTTGCCGATCCACATGATGCCGGCGATGAGGTGAACCCAGCGGATGAGTAAATCCAGGAACTCGTGGAGCGTCACGGAGCGGAATGTACCGCTAGATCTCTGAAGGCCTGACTTGAATGTCCTGCCCCGTTTCCGAATTCGACCTCCCAAGTCCCCGACACGACGTGCGGCACGATCGTTGGAATGGGGAGGGTCGTGCTTTCCTTTCTGGTGAATCGCGCATCGCTGGCTCTGGGGCGGCTCTCGGGCCCTCCACCAGCGCTGAAACTGCCGGCTCCCTTGAAGCAGCTGTACGACTTCAAGAACGGCTTCCGCGCGCTCGATGACGCACTCCTGGTGTTACCGGCGGAGACCGTCGGTGCGATGCCCGGCCTCGAGAAGTGGAACGCCAAGGGGGGCTGGCGGCGCTGGTTTCAGCTCGATGAAGGGCTCACGTTCTTCGCGATGGATGCGGTGCTGCGGCAGTTCGGTGTCGATGAAGAGGGTGCCGTGTTCCGCTTCGATCCGGTGACGGAAGAGCTGGTGCACTTCGCGGCGGACCTCGACGTCTGGGCCGAGCGCATGATCAGCGGAGGCGCGGCGCAACATCTCGCGCGGCAGTGGCAGATGATGCATCGCGCGTTGATGGTCGAAGAGCGGCTCGTTCCTTCTGCTTGGGGCAGCACGCTCGTTTCGATGCATTTGCGAGACGCGATGGAGTTGCTCGGGGAGCGCCTCGACTCTCACGAAGAGGAGACGTCGCGCGAGTACGAAGTGTTCGAGCTCGCGTTCGTTTAGATCACGAGCCGCGCGCGCTGCTTCGACGGGCCGACCTTCGCGACGAGTCCCGAGGTGAAGGAGAGCGCGTCGTCTTCCACGCCGTCGCTGAAGATCACGCCGCCGCTCGGCATCAAGGACTCGAGCTCGAGCGGGGCGTTCTCGTTGATGTAGCCGCCGGTGCACGACGCACCGGAGTGCTTCGAGAGGAATGGTTCGCGCACCACGTAGAAGAGCTGACGCGCGTCCCACGCGAGGCGGATCGGTTCGAGCGCCTGGCCGCCGAGTTGGCGCGACATGCCCGAGGCCATGTTGCAGACCGAGGAGAGCCAGCCCGTCGAGCCCGCGCCGGTGGAGACGATGATGCCGCTGGAGGATTGACGCTCTTGCTTGCTGCTCATCTTGAGTCGGTAGTGCGCTGAGACGTGCGTGCGCGCGCCGATGAAGAGATCGTTGAACGCGAGCAGCTTCTGTCCATCGGAGAGCACTGCTTCGGCGAGCGTGACTTCCTTCATCGACGCGCGGTTCTGCAGCGTGAGCTCGAGGCCCTTTCGCAAGCCGTCCACGCGGAAGGGGAGCAGCACGCCGTCGAAGCGCTCGGGATCGGGGTTCACTCCCAGGATCGGCGAGTGGCCGACGTACTTCGCGGTGTTCGCGACGGTGCCGTCTTGACCGAGGACCACCACCACGTCGGTGGGCGAGAAGAGGTACGTGGAGACGAGGGCTCGCTCCATCGTTTGGATCGGCAGGCCGAGCTGCATCTGCGTCTGCACCTTCTCGAGCGAGCGGCGGTACTGATCGTGCTCCTTCGCGTAGTCGGCGAAATCGAGGCCTGCTTGCGTCAGGTAGAACTTCGCCTGCGCTTGCGTGTTGAAGCGCTCGGTCAGGGCTTCGAGCCTGGTCTTTCTCGTGACGAGAATCAGCTTGTCCATAGTGCGCCCCTCTCCCCGACCCTCTCCCCGCTTTCGCAGGGAGAGGGAGATAGGTGGTTCACTTCTTGGTGAGTGCCTTGAGCAGATCAGGGCTGATGTTCAGCTCACCGATGCGCGCCGCGTTCTCCGCCAGCTCGCGGAAAGCGACCGCGATGTTGTTCCCAGGATCTCCGCCGCCCGCCTGCATCGCCGAGAGAATCTTCCAGTCCATCGTGCGCAGCGGCTCGAGCTGCTTCTCCAGCGCGAACGCCGCCGCCTCGGCCGCCTTCTTGTCGTTGGCCGCGGTCTGCTCGACGAGCGCCTCGCGCTCCTTCTCCATCGCGATGTCCGCCGCCATCTTGGTCTCGCGAATGTTCCGGCGCTTCTGCTCGACCATCACCTCGGTCTGTAGCTCGGACTCCTTCACTCGCCGCTCTGACTCGACGGCCGCGGTGCGCCGCTCGTAGATCGCCTCGTCGCTCTTTCGCTGCAGCGCCTCACGGGCTTCGGCTTCGAGCGCGCGCGCCATCTCAGGAGTGGGCCGCACCGAGAGCACCGCCACCGAGAGGATCTCGAGGCCGAGCAGCTTCACCGCCTCGGACGCCCGCAGTCCGCCCAGCAGCGTCGCCGCGAGCGTCTCACTGCTGGCCAGCGCCTGCTTCAGCGACAACTTCCCCACCACGCTCTGGGTCAACAGCTGCGCGGTGTGCACCAACCGCTCCTCGACCTTGCGCGGGTCATCGCTCTTCCACTGGCCACTCGTCGTCACCGAGTAATCGAGCAGGCCGGCCAACTTCTTCGCGTCGGCCACGCGCCAGGTGAGCTGTCCCTGCACGGTGATGGTCTGGAAGTCGCCCGTGGATTCCTGGAAAGCGAAGGGCACGTCGGACGACGAGAGCGGCACGATCACCAGCGACGAGGTGGGCTCCCAGTAGAAGAACGACAGCCCCGCGCCTTCACGCTTCACCTGGCCGGACTTGAACAACATCACGTACTGCGTGGGCGTCGTCTTGAGATACCTGATCACGTGACCTCCTTTAGAGTCAAAAGGACTCTAATCATGGTCATGCGGTCGCGCAAGGCGTTCGGAACCTCACGGAAAGACTCAGAAGCAGCGCCGCGCTTTCAGAAGTACGCGCGAGCCGTCCGCGGCGCCGCGAAGCGGTGCCGAGGCAGCAGCGCCTCAGAAACACGCTGTGCGGTAGCTGATCTCGATCGCGCTGCCCGGGCTGGGCGGACTGTTGAACACCACGGCGTTGTTGACGTCGTCGTACTGCCACGCCGTGCTCGGAATGACGGAGCCGTTGATGGAGACCGTGATGTCGGGCGCGCTGCGGGCCACGCCGGTCAACACGAAGCTGCGCCGTGCACCGAACAGGTTGCGGCTGATGTTCTGCAAGTCCCTCGACCAGTCGAGCGTGCAGATGTCCGACTTCACGCCGCCGGTGGCGTTGATCGCCGCCTCGAAGCGCCCCGGGTCGACCATTCCCTCGGTGGAGCAGGTGCCGCTCGGCGGTGAGAACGGGCCCACCACCGAGACCTGCACCAGCTCGCTCTTGTTGGCCTTCGCCGCCCGGAAGATCGCCAGGTAGGAGCCCACGCTGTTGGGGCTCTGTTCGATCGCGTCAGTGACGATCACGATCGCGAGCACGGCGCTGGGGCGCAGGAAGCCCGCGTTGGCTCCGCTGCGGTTCAGGCTGTTCACGGCGAGCGACGCGGCCGCGAAGGCCTGCTCGAAGCCGCTGCCCCCGGTGCCCACCTGCACCTTCTGCGAGAAGAGCGAGGCGACGTTCGGCGTGGTGGGGGTGAGCGTGGCTGGGTTTCCAGGGCTGCGCACGAGCACGCCCTTCTCGACGAACACGTCGGTGGTGGTGACGCCGATGTGCCAGTTCCCGTTGCCGCTCGCTGCCGAGCTCATGAACGCCGAGAAGTTCGCTGCGAGCGCGGCCTGCTCGTCACCCATCGAGCCCGAGTTGTCGATCACCAGGAGAATGTCGACCTGCGAGTCGCCTTGCGTGAAGGCGTCTTGCTGAATGCCCAGGGGATCCGCGCTCGCCCGCAGCGCCACGCCCTGCTGGTAGGGCACCCCCGCTTCTTCGCTGTCGAAGACGATCGTGCTCGCGAAGCTCCCCACGGTGGTCGGCGCAGCCGCGACCTGCACGCGCAGCTGATTGGAGGCATCGAGGGTGACTGGACTGCCTGCGAACGGAGAGCTCGTGATCCTGAACGGCGCCGCCGGAGTGGACGCGCCCGTGATGGTGATGGGCACGCCGCACACGTTGTAGAGGGTCACGGTCTTCGAGCCCGAGGTGCAGTTCTGTTGCACGAGGCCCAGGTCGAGGAGCGGCGGATCCACCACCAGGCAGCGGCTCACGCTGAGGTCCACGGGGAGGAGCCGCGGTGTCGACTCGCCGCTCACGCTGAAGCGCAGCTGGCCACGCAGGTAATCGCCCGCGTTCGCGGTGCCGGGCACGGTCGCCGATACTCGTACGAACCTCGTCTCTCCGCGCGGGATGAGAACGCTGCCGGTGATCGGATCCGAGACCACGAACGCGGTGCTCGAGCCCGGACCCATCTCGATGCCGCTGACGAGGCAGGTCGCGCTGGGTGCGCTGGCCGCGTTGGTGAGACCAATGCTGCGCGTGAGCACCGCGCCTCGCGGAGCGGAGCCGAAGTCAGCGCCCTCGGGCGAAACGCTGAGCGCGCATCCCTCGGGGAGCCGCGGCGAGGCCGTGATCGGTACCCGCGCGACCGGCTCGTGTTGATCGTTCGAGTACACCAGCAGATCTGCTTCGCGGACGCCGGGTGAGGTGGGCGCGATCGAGACCTCGAACTCGGCGAAGTTCTGGCCCGCCACCGCGGGCAGCCCCACCGTGTTGTCGTAGCTGCTGCGCAGCCCCACGGAGAATTCCTGAATGCGCGTGTTCAGGTTCTTCGGAACGATCGAGAACCACGGCAGCCCACCGTCGCGGCCCAGCACGAGGTTGTTCGCGGGATCTCCGGGCGCAGGCGGGGCGGTGCCCACGTTCTGGACCAGGAGCCGGCGGCGGGTGACCTCGCGGCCCACCGAGTCCATCGGCACCGTTCCGAACAGCAGCGGGGCCGGATCGACGCGAATGCGAGGGCCACCGCCGATGCAGTTGAGCGGAACGCGCGCGGGCGTGACGGGAATGGTGCCGATGTCGAGCGAGAGCGTGGCGGTGAGCGGCCCCAGGGTCTGCGGCGTGCACGCCACCTCGATCACCGTGTTCGAGCGTGGAGGGAGCGAGGTGGGGGGCGTTCCCGGAAGATTGAACTCCGTGGAGGCCACGCCCGCGGTGAGCGGCAAGGTGACGTTGGTGTTGTTCACCACCGTGACGGTCCTCGTCACCGAGACTCCGAGGGGAATGCGGCCGAACGTGACGCTCGAAGGGATCCAGGAGAGCGCCTCATTGCTGCCTTCACCGATCAAGCGCACCTCGGCGGGTGGGCACGCGGTTCCGCGCTGAATGGTGATCGCGGCTTCGTAGCTCCGCTCTTCGAGGGGCGAGAAGCGCACCGGCGCCTCGGCACGTCCGCCCGCCTGCACTTCGATCGGGCTGATGCCGTCGAAGAAGAACGAGCTCGCGTCGTTGCCGGTGATCGCGCTCAGCGTGGTGGAGGAGGGCAGCGCGCGTCCGTTCTCCAGCACCAGCGGGCTGATCACCGCCTGCTGCAGCGGCACGCGCCCGAAGTCGATCACCGAGGGTACGAAGCAATCGCGCGCCACCGCGATGGCCACCAGCTCGATGAGCAGCTCATCTTCTCCTTCGCGCGCGCCGGAGAGCTTCAGCGAGAACTTCGCGCGATGGGTGACCTCGGGAGTGGTGGCCACGGTCGCCTGCGGCGGAGAGAAGCTCACCGGCAGCACGGCGTCGGCGTCAGGTGCGATCGCCACGTTGATCGCCCCGTCCATCGAGAGCGACTCGTCGCCCTCGAGCCTGGTGGCCGAGAGGATGACGATCTCCTCGAGGCCCACGTTGCGCACGGGCACTTCGGTCGTGCCCACCATCTCCATGAAGGTGGGTGGCACGGTGAGGGTGGCTTGGCGGCTGAACACCTCGCGCCCCGTGGTGCCGAGCTGAACGATGACCAGATCGCCGTAGCGCGAGGCCACCGCGCCGCCGTCGCACTTGCAGCCCGCTCCCATGCCGACGGCCACGAGCAGGCAGAGCAGCGGAAGGGATCGCATGGAACTCATCCTGACACAGGATGCTTTTCGTGTTGCTGGGTCGCTCCGCTCCCGGCGTGGTTGGCCCTGCCAGAAGTCGCTGTCAGAGTGCCGGGCGCCATGCGGTGGATCCTCCTACTTCTGGTGTTACTCGCGAGCTCGTGTCTGCGCCTGTGCACCCCTTCGACCTGCGATGGCTGTTGCGCGTCTGACAACGAGTGCGTGGAAGGGACCTCGCGGTTGGAGTGCGGCGTCGGCGGCGAGGCGTGCGTGCGCTGCACCAGCCAGGAGCGGTGCTCGATGGCGCGCTGCGAAGCGCTGGTGGTGGATGCCGGCGCGGATTCAGACGGGGGGCCGACGACCTGCACCTGCCGCACCTCGTGTTGCGCTCCCGACGGCGCCTGCGCGCCCAACAACACCAACGAATCCTGTGGGTCGCCGCTCCAGTTCTGCGGCACTTGCCAGCCCAATGCTCGCTGCCAGCAGGGCACGTGCGTGAGCGGCCCCTGCGCGGGTTGCCTCGATCCGCTCGGGGTCTGCCGCTCGGGCCTCGAGGTCGCCTCGTGCGGAGTTCCCGGGAGCGTGTGCGTGGCGTGTGGCGGCGATCAGGTCTGCAACGCGGGCACGTGCGAGTTCACTCGCTGCGACATGAGCAACTGCCGCTTCGGGTGCTGCATGCCCAACAACGTGTGCACGGCCTCCTCGACGAGCTCATGCGGACTGGGCGGCGATCCCTGCGCGATGTGCATGGGCGCGGAGCAGTGCATCGGCGGCCTCTGCCAGTAGTTCAGTTCAGAACTGGCCGTAGATGCCGGTGGGGCCGATTCCGAGGGCCACGCGAGGCTTCGACTTCGGCGACGTGACCTCGAGCGCGAAGACCGCCGCGGCCGCTGCTGGAATGGAGCCGATCGCGGCCGTGAGAACGGGTGCGAGCGTGCGATCTCCATTCGCGATCGCGGCCGAGATTCCCGCGGACGCAGCCATCACGATCGCCGTGAAAAGGAAGGCGAGGGTGATCTCACCGTGACCTCCGAGCGCTTCGTGCAGTGCGAAGGTGACGCCGGTGATCATCAACGAAGCGAGCGCGGCGGTGGCGAAGGTGGTGTCGAAGCTCTCGTTCTTTCCCACCAGCAGCAGCGCGATGCCCAGCGAGACACCACCCGCGGCCGCACCAGCGGTGCCCGAGAGGAGCGAGCGCGTGACGGCGGAAGGCGGCTCTTTGACTTTGGGTTCCGCGGGGCGCGCCGCGGGAGGTTGTTCTCCCTGCGTGGGCAGCGCCTCCGGCGGCACTTCGGTCTGCGAGAGGGCGAGCAGCAGCACGAGCGACAACGTCATGCCTTCATCCTGCGGCGGAGCGACGGACAAGTCACGACGAACAGCGCGCAAGCTTTGCGGTGGGCTGGCCCGTCTTCTGGGTCAGCTCCTGGGTCAGCTGACCC
>CBIHPJ010000229.1:0-11866 GCA_966211295.1 uncultured Myxococcales bacterium
TAATTTCCGAAGGCGTTGATTCCCGTGATCGCCTTGCCGAGGATCAGCGTGTGCACCTCGTGGGTGCCCTCGTACGTGTAGACGCTCTCGAGGTTCAGCATGTGCCGCACCGGCGGGTACTCGTCGGTGATGCCATTGGCTCCGTAGATGCCGCGAGCGACGCGCGCGATCTCGAGCGCCACCTTCACGTTGTTCCGCTTGCAGAGCGACACCTGCTCCGGGCTCGGCTTGCCCTCATCCGCCAGGCGCGCGAGGCGCAGCGCGAGCAGCTGCCCTTTCACGATCTCCTGCAGCATGTCGGCGAGCTTTTCCTGCGTGAGCTGGAAACCCGCGATCGGCTTGTTGAACGTCTTGCGCTCGAGCGAGTACGCGCGCGCGCCTTCGAAGCACGCCACCGCCGCGCCCATCACCGCGAACGCGATGCCCATGCGCGCCTTGTTGAGACATGAGAGCGGACCGCGCAGGCCTTGCACGCCCGGCATCATGTTCGACGCCGGCACGCGCACGTCCTGGAAGGAGAGCTCGGCGGTGTACGACGCGCGGAGCGAGAACTTCCCTTCGATCTCCTTCGCCACGTAGCCGGGCATGCCCTTCTCGACGAGGAAGCCGCGGATCGACTCGGCGCCGCCGTCATCGACCTTGGCCCAGACGATCGCCACGTCGGCGATGGTGCCGTTGGTGATCCACATCTTCGAGCCGTTGAGGATGTAGTGATCGCCGTCCTTGCGAGCGCGCGTGACCATGCCGCCGGGGTCGCTGCCGTAGTCGGGCTCGGTGAGGCCGAAGCAGCCGATCAACTTGCCCTGCGCCATGCCGGGCAGCCAACGCTCCTTCTGCGCCTCGCTCCCGTAGGACCAGATGGGGAACATGCACAGCGAGCTCTGCACCGAGGCGAACGAGCGCAGACCCGAGTCACCGCGCTCCAGCTCCTGGAGGATGAGCCCGTACGCCACGTTCGAGAGCCCCGCGCAGCCATAGCCGGTCAACGTGGCGCCGAAGACACCCATCTCGGCGAGCCGCGGAATGAGCTCGACCGGGAACGTGTGGTTCCGGAAATGTTTGCCGACGATCGGCAAATATTCCTTGTCGATGAACTTCCCGACGGTGTCACGAATGGCGCGCTCCTCGGGGCTGAGGAGATCGTCGATCTTGTAGAGGTCGGTGATGGCGGCTCGGCTCATGGCCCGCGCATTAGCAGGCCGCGCCCACGGTTCCTACCTGCCGTCGGGCTGCCCGGACGATCGAGTTGGTTGGAGCAAAGAGGCGAGCGCCTCGCGCAGTTCCTCGAGCCGGTACGGCTTACCCAACACCGCGAACGGAGCCGAGATCGCCGTGAGGTCGATTTCGGAGGGCAAGCCGGTGACCAACAGCACGGGTACGTCGATGCCTGCGGCGCGCAGGCGCTGCCCCAACTCGAGGCCGGTCATCTCGGGCATGCGGTAATCCGTCACCACCAGATCGAAGGCGTGCGGGTTGCCCTCGAATGACTTCAACAACGCCAACCCACCCGCGAACGCGGTGACCTCATAGCCGAAGTGCGCGACCAGTCGGCTGGTCGAGCGCGCCACCTCGGGCTCATCATCGACCACCGCGACGGTCGCCACTTTCCGCGGAGTGGAGCGCACGGGTTCGTCAGTCGGCTTCTGCTGCTCGGCGCACGGGAGCGAAACCACCACGATGGTGCCGAGCCCTGGCTTGCTCTCGAGGGTGACCGTGCCTCCGTGCTTGCGGGTGATGGTGTCCACCATCGCCAGCCCCAGCCCCACTCCCTTGCCCACGGGCTTGGTGGTGAAGAAGGGTTCGAAGGCGCGGGCGAGGACCTCGGCGGTCATGCCTTCGCCGGTGTCCCTCACCTCGAGCTCGACGTGGTCGCGAGGGTGCGGCACCGCGCGCAGCGTGATGTCCAGCGTCCCGCCATGCGGCATCGCGGCCACGGCGTTCGTCACCAGGTTGATCAGCAGCTGCTCGATCTGCGTGGCGTCGGCGAGCACGAGCGGCGCATCGGGGTCGAGTGCGACGTGCAGCGCGATCGCCTCGGGAAGAATGGGATGCACCTGTCGCATCGCGTCCTGGATGACCTGCTGCAGCCGCCTGGGCACGTGCGCGGCGGCCGTGCTGCGACCGAAGACGAGCAACTGGCGCACCATGTCCCGGCCCTTGAGCGCGGCCTCCGTGGCAGCGGTGAGATCAGTGTCCGCGCTCGCCACCGCCGGGTCGAGCCGCGCCAGCTCGAGGCTGGTGAGGACCACCGCGAGCACGTTGTTCAAGTCGTGCGCGATGCCACTCGCGAGCGTGCCGATCGCTTCGATCTTCCGCGACTGTTGGAGCGCCTCGAGGCGAGCGGCCTTCTGTCGCTCGCTGCGCCGGCGATCGCCGTCATCGAAGAGGTAGCCGTGCATGTGCGTCAGCGCGCCGGCGTCATCACGAATGAAGTGCGTGAACTCGAAGATCTCGCGCGTGACGCCAGCCGCGTCGATCATCCGGTAGCTCTGGGCGGTGTAGGGCGCGCCCTGATCGAGCGCCGTCTTCATTTCGTCGCGGACCCGGGCCAGATCTTCCGGGTGCACGAGGGCAGCCGACGAGTGACCAAGCAGCGAGTCCACCGGCCAACCAAACTCCCGCGTGACGTTGGCCGAGACCTCGGCGATCGGCCACTCCGGGGCGTTTCGCCGGCGAAAGAGGACGACGGGACCCCTGTTGAAGAGCTGGATGAGGCGCTCGGCGGAGCGAAGTGCCTGGCTGCGCTCGACGGCGAGAGCGAGGAGGTTGGCGACGAGGACGAGCGCATCAGGGTCGGTCTCGCCGTCCGCTATCAAGGTGAGCCGCTGATGGAGCTGGGTGAGTGGAACCACCGAGTAGACCGCGCCGTCGCCCATTGGAGCAGGCATCGCGGAACCCTTCGCCGCGTCTGGGGGACGGAAGCCGGCAAGCGAGAGCATCGACTGGCCCGAGAGTCCCCGAGCTGACAGGGCGAGCACCTCGTGCGTCGGATCGAGGTCTTGCAGCACGACGGCCACACTCTTGGCGTCGGCGTGCTCCCACAGGTGCGTCACCACGTGGTCGACAAATTCGGCGGGCTCCTGCACGAGCTGACTGTCCTCGAACAGCTCTTTCAGAATGAGGGCTGACACCTTCATTTGGCCCCCTCGGGCGCCCAAGCGATTCAACACTCATGCTCGCGTTCGAACGCCGCAACGCGAACATCAGGCAAGGCGCAGCGAGCGGTCGATTATCGCCGGGCTGCCCGGACGATCGCGGGGTACTGGTTCGTGTCGTAGCCGCCCACGTAGATCACTCCGGCGCTCGTCTGGAGGGACGAGTACGCGACGTTGATCGTGGGAATGTCGGGATTGATCGCGCTCCAGCTGGTGCCGTCGTAACGCCAACCAGCCTGACCGGACGAAGTGCCTCCTGCGCCGAACGCGAAGGCGAGCGTGGGCGAGACGCCGACCACCGTGACGATGGACGAGCCTGAGGTGCCTGTCGGCATGAACACGTTGGTCCACGACGAGGAGCCACGCTCGGCGATCACCGGACCGGCGCCCACCAACCACTCGTGCCCTGGCGACGAGCCACCGCCGCGCCAATTGCTCGGCGTGGCCGTGGGCTCAAACGTGAAGCTCTCGCTGCTGGGCGTGTAGCGGAGCACTGTGTCGTCGGCGGGGATGAAGAACTCACCCGAAGCACCGCGCCAACAATTCTCGGGGCCTGTCGCTCCGACCGTGATCGCGCTGGTCGCGAGCGTGGTGCCGTTCCACCGATAGGCGATGACATCGCTCGATGAACCGCGAGAGCCGACCGCGAGCACGTGGTCTCCGGAGATCACACAGAGCGAGTCGAGGATCTCGTTCGAGGGAGAGATCGTGCGATCGGTCCACGCGCCGGCGTCAGCGCAGTTCGATGCGCACTCGAGGAAATGCACCGTGGAGATGATGAAGAAGTGACCGTCGTCGCTCACCTCGAAGTCGAGGGGCTGCAGGCCAGGAAAGGCGAAGAGCTCGTTGAACGCGCCGCCCGTCGAGCGATACACGCGGCCGGATCCGCTGACCGCGAAGATGCCTGCGTCGGTCTCAGCGAGTCCGACGATCGCGCCGGAGGTCGCAGGCGCAGGGCTCAGGGTGATCGTGGAGAAATCCCAGATCTCCACACCACCACCGCCTCCTCCTCCCACGGCACCGCCACCTGATCCTCCGCCGGTAGCGCCTCCTCCTCCGCCGGATCCGCCTCCCACCGTGCCGCCCCCGCCGGTCCCTCCGCCGACGACAGCTCCGCCGCCTCCTCCACCTGAACCGGCATCAGACTTCGGGGGCGTGAGTGGTCCGCACCCGACGAACGCGAAGACGCCGCACAACGCTGCGAATCTCACCTGCGTCCCCGAATGATCAGCGGTCCCGAAGTGGTGCTGCCCGCCAGGTAGAGCTCATTGGGCGCGGTCACATGAATGCGACGAATCGTGGATTGCGACGCGGTGCCCGGAAGCCCGGTCGGTCCCAGCGGCGTGAGCGTCGTGCCGTTCCACTTGAAGCCCATGCCCGCGGTCGAGTGCCAGTATCCGAGCGCGTAGACCTCGTTCTCGCTGAGACCTCCGACGGCGTAGAGGATGCTGGGGCTGCTGGTGGAAACGGTCTGCTGAGTAAAGCCGGTCCCGCTATCGCTGCCCACGTAATGCATCGGGCCGACCACCCAGTTCACCCCTCCGACCGCGGCGCCGCCGTAATACGTCGTGGCGTTCGTGCTCAGCGCCTCGGGCGTGTTCGCACCCTGATCAGAGCGGATCACGCGGTCTTCGCCGACCACCATGAGCGCGCCCGTGTTGTCGAACCAGCAATG
Source organism: uncultured Myxococcales bacterium (assembly GCA_966211295.1). Taxonomy (GTDB): domain Bacteria; phylum Myxococcota; class Myxococcia; order Myxococcales; family Myxococcaceae; genus Archangium_A. The sequence continues at coordinate 4,831 of CBIHPJ010000229.1, forward strand.
GCGCGGGTACTTCAGCCCGAGATTGGAGTCGGTGAGCGTCCACGTGCTGCCATTCCAGTGGAAGACCTGGCCCATGTAGTTCGTGTCGCTCACGATGGCGGTGATGTCGTTCGCCTCGCGCCCGCAAATCGCTTCACCGGTGAGGTTGTTGGGCAGACCCACCAGATCGAACTCGGTGAACGCCGCGTCGTTGATGCAGTTGGAAGTGCAGGTCTTGAAGCCGCGGTTCTGAAGGATCGCGATGGTGCCGCCTGCCGCGTAGAGGCCCTTCGCTCCGTATTGAATGGGACTGACCAACGAGAACGCGCCGCCGGTCGAGTGGAAGAGATAGCCCGTGTCCTGAATCGCGTAGAGATCGGTCGCGCTGCCGCTGATGCCGATGATGTACGAGCTGCTGGTCGCGCCGCTGATGGACATCGTGGACCAGGTCAATGGAGCGAGCGCTCCGCCACCTCCGCCCGTCGCGCCTCCTCCAGTTCCGCCGCCCGTCGCGCCGCCTCCACCTCCGGTCATGCCGCCGCCAGTTCCGCCACCGGTGACTCCGCCTCCGCTGCCTCCACCTGAAACTCCGCCACCTCCGGAGCCTCCGCCCGAGCCGCCAGTGCCACCGCCGAAGAGAGAACCACCGCCTCCGCCGTTGCCGGCATCTTGCTTCGGAGGCGTGAGCGGACCGCACGCGCTGCACACGATGATCAGGGGGAGAAGCCGACGAAACATGGCTGTAGGTCGTAGCACGCAGGGGCATATGGTGCGCCGCCATGAGTTCGAAACCAGCGAGCGACCGACGGCGATGGGGGTTGGGGACTTGAGCGAGCGCATCAAAGCAGTCGCGGTGACGGGAGCGGGGAGAGGCATCGGCCGCTCCATCGCCGAACGCTTTCTCGCAGAGGGCTGGAAGGTCTGGGCCCTCGCCCGCCAGGAGTCCGCCGTCGAGTCGCTGAAGTCGAAAGGCGACATCCGCTTCGTCCCTTTCGACGCCGGAGATGATCGCTCGGTGATCGCGGCTGCGCAGAAGCTGAACGCCGAGGCGGGCTCGCTCGACGCGCTGGTGAACAACGCGGGCATCGCGCTCTCCGCTCCGCTCCACAAGACGTCCAACGAAGACTTCGAGCGCACCATGCGCGTGAACGTGACCGCGCCGTTCCTGCTGATCCGCGAGCTCTCGGGCGCGATGGTGAAGTCCGGCAAGGGCCGCATCGTGAACATCGCGAGCACGGCGGCGAAGAAGGGCTTCCGCTACACATCGGCGTACTGCGCCTCGAAGCACGCGCTGCTCGGGCTCACGCGATCGCTCGCGCTCGAGCTCGCTCCGAAGGGCATCACGGTGAACGCCGTCTGCCCGGGTTGGACGGAGACAGACATGCTGCAGGCCTCGGTCGATCGCATCGCGCAGACCACCGGACGCAGCCAGGAAGAAGCGAAAGAGACGCTCGCGAAGATGAATCCGCTCCACCGCGCAGTGAAGCCGGAGGAAGTCGCCGAGGTCGTTTACTTCTTGAGCGCTACGGCCGCGGGCGCTGCCATCACCGGCGCCGACTGGGCCATCGACGGAGGAGAGACCGCATGAGCAGCACTTCCCAACACGTGATTCAGCCCGAAGGTTGGGCCAAGCCGAAAGGCTACGCGAACGGCATCGTCGCCACCGGGAAGGTCCTCTTCATCGGAGGGATGATCGGCTGGGACCCGACGAGCGACTCCGCGAAGTTTCCGAATCCGTCGTTCGAAGGACAATTCGATCAAGCGCTCGCGAACGTGTGCGAGGTGCTGCGCGCGGCGGGCGGAAAGCCCGAGAACCTCACGCGGCTCACCGTCTACGTCACCGACAAGAAGGAATACCTCGCGTCGCTGAAGGCCATCGGCGCCGCGTGGAAGAAGCACCTCGGCCGCCACTACCCCGCGATGGCGCTGGTGCAGGTCGTCGCGCTCGTCGAAGACCTCGCGAAGGTCGAGATCGAAGCCACCGCAGTCCTCGAGAGCTGAATCATGATCAAGCCCACGTCTTTCCGTTTCGAAGCCATCGATCAGGTCGGCCTGATCACCTTCACCCGTCCCGACACGCTCAACTCGCTCACCTTCGCGGTGTACCGGGAGCTCACTGATCTCTTCGCGGCGCTCGAGCGCGAGAAGTCGGTGCGCAGCGTGGTGATCACCGGCGAGGGCCGCGGCTTCTGCTCCGGCGGCGATCAGCACGACATCATCAAGGAGCTCTTCTCGCGCGACATGCCAGGGCTCGTCGATTTCACGCGCATGACGTGTGACCTGATCAAGAACATCCGCGCGCTGCGGAAGCCGGTGGTCGCCGCGTTGAACGGAACGGCGGCGGGAGCGGGAGCGGTGATCGCGCTCGCCTCCGATCTCCGCGTGGCCAGCGAGAAGGCGAAGATCGCCTTCCTCTTCACCAAGGTGGGCCTCGCGGGCGCGGACATGGGTGCGGCGTATTTGCTCCCGAAGGTCGTGGGACTCTCGCGCGCGACCGAGCTGCTCTACTTCGGCGACGTGATCGACGCGCCCACCGCGGAGAAGTACGGGCTCTTCAACAAGGTGGTGCCGCAGGAGAAGGTGCTCGAGGAGTCGATGGTCTGGGCGAAGCGGCTCGCGAACGGCCCGACCTTCGCGCTCGGCATGACCAAGGAGCTCTTGAACGGCGAGCTCAACATGGACCTGTGGAACGCCCTCGAGAACGAGGCGCGCGCGCAGGCGGTCTGCATGCAGACGCAGGACTTCCGCGAGGCGTACGACGCGTTCTCGAACAAGCGGCCTGCGCAGTTCCAGGGGAAGTGACTCATGGCCGCGAGCTTTCTCTCGTCGGTGCACATGGAGCTGCGCGCCCGCGCACGTGCGCTCTTCACTTCGCTCGAACCGCAAGGCCACATCACCGACGCGCAGCTGAAGGACGAGGTCGCGCGGCTCGGCTTCTATCCGTACCTGGTGCCCTCGGACTTCGGAGGCGCGCTGCCGAAGGTCGACGTGCTCTCCATCTGCGTGCTGCGCGAGGAGCTCGCGTACCGCAACGCCGCGGCTGACTCGCTCTTCGCGGTGCAGGGCCTCGGCAGTCACCCGGTGTTGCTCGCGGGTTCTCCGGAGCAGAAGAAGGAGCTGCTGCCGAAGGTCGCGAAGGGCGAGGTGCTCTTCGCGTTCGCGCTCACCGAGCCAGAAGCGGGCAGCGACGTCGCGGCGCTGAGCACGAAAGCCGAGAAGCACGGCGACGGCTGGCGAATCACCGGGCAGAAGCGCTTCATCAGCAACGCCGGCGTGGCCACGCACTACACGGTGTTCGCGCGCACGGGCGAAGGACCGAAGGGCATCAGCGCCTTCGTGGTGCCCGCCGACGCGAAGGGCTTCAAGGTCAGCAAGCAGATGGAGCTGATGGGCGAACACCCGATCGGCGAACTTCAGCTCGAGAATTGTGAAGTGCCCGACTCCGCGCGCCTCGGAGAATTGGGCCAGGGGATGAAGCTCGCGCTCTCCACGCTCGATGTCTTCCGCAGCACGGTGGGCGCAGCCGCGGTGGGCATGGCGCGGCGTGCGCTCGACGAAGCGGTCTCGTACTCGAAGACTCGCAAGCAGTTCGGAGCGCCGCTCGCCGAGCTCTCAGCGGTGCAGATGTTGATCGCCGACAGCGCGGTGGAGCTCGAAGGCTCACGGCTGCTCGTGCACCAGGCAGCGCTCACCAAGGATCAAGGGCAGCAGCGCGTCACCTACGAAGCGGCGGTGGCGAAGCTGTTCTCCACCGAGGCCGCGCAGCGGATCATCGATCGCTGCCTCCAGGTGCACGGAGGCAACGGCGTGGTGAAGGGCGCGGCGGTCGAGCGCCTCTATCGCGACGTGCGCGCGCTGCGGATCTACGAAGGCGCCAGCGAAGTGCAGCGCCTGGTGATCGCGCGTCACTTGCTCGGCTGAGGAAACTTGGAGCGCTACGAGCCCTACGTATCGCTGGCCCTCGCGCTGCTCGCCGGTGCGCTCATCGGCCTCGAGCGTGAGAAGTCGCGTCCTCCGTCGGAATCGAAGCGGCCCTTCCTCGGCGGCATCCGCACCTATCCGCTCATCGCGCTGGTGGGCGCGATCTCGATGTTGCTCTCGAGAGCGGTCGGCCCGTGGGCGCTGGTCTCGGCGTCGATCGGTCTCACCACCCTGCTCGCCCTGAGTTACTGGCGCGACTCGACGAACGGTCACTCGGGCATCACCAGTGAAGCCAGCGCGTTGCTCACCCTCTTCCTCGGCGCGTTCTCGGTGGCGCACGAGATCCTGGGTTCGCTCACCAGCCGCGTATTCGTGGTCGCATCGATCGCGGTGACCGCCACCCTGCTCCTCTCGGCGAAGACGGAGCTGCGCACCTTCAGCGACCGGGTCTCGCGCGAAGACGTGATCTCCACGCTCAAGTTCCTGGTGATCGCGGTGGTGGCGTTGCCGGTGTTGCCGAACGAGCCCCTTGGTCCCTACGGGGTGCTCAACCCGTTCCGCATCGGAGTGCTCGTCACGCTGATCGCCGGCGTGGGCTTCGCGGGCTACGTGACGATGCGTCTGTGGGGCGCCAATCGCGGAATGCTGCTCACGGGCGCGATCGGAGGGCTGGCCTCGAGCACCGCGGTCACCCTCGCCGCTTCAGCGCGCGCGCGTCAGACGCCGGCCATCGCGAAGCTCTGCGCGCTCGCGGTGGTGATCGCCTCCACCGTGATGTGCGGCCGCGTGCTGGTGGTGATGTTCGTCGCGGAGCCGCGGCTGGGAACGCAGCTCGTGCTCTCGCTGGGAGCGATGGCCGCGGTGGGCCTCGCGGGCACCGTCTTCTTCTACTTGCGCAGCGACGACAGGAAGAGCGAGCCCGTGGGCGTCGCGTTGCAGAACCCCTTCGAGCTGGGCTCCGCGCTCAAGTTCGGAGTGATCTTCATCGTGGTGCTGGTGGTCTCGCGCTGGGCGCAGAGCACCTTCGGGAGCAGCGGCTCGTACCTCGCTGGAGTGCTGGCGGGCACCACCGACGTCGACGCGATCTCGCTCTCGATGGCGAACCTGGTCAAAGCAGGGGAGCTCGACGTGAAGGTCGCCCGCAACACGGTGGTTCTCGCGCTCGCGAGCAACACGGTCGTGAAAGCGGTGATGGCGATGGTGCTCGGGGGCCGAGTGATGGGCCAGCGGGTGATCGCGGTCTCCGCCGGAATGTTACTGGCCGGACTCGGAGTGGCGCTCGTCAGCTGATCTGCGCGAAAGATTCTCCGCTCTCCGAAATGCGCCCGTATTTTCCACAGGTGCTCTCGCTCGATACGACGTTCGTACGGGCCCTGCGTCAGCGTGACGCAGCGGCCTTCGAGGCACTCGTGCGGGCATTTTTCCCGCGGGTGAGGCGCATGGCCATGCAGTATTTCCAGAGCCCTTTCGAGCAGGAGGACGCGGTGCAGGAGGCCTTCACGCACCTGTACGCACACCTCGACTCCGTCGATCCCCTGCGGGTCGAGTCGCTCCCCGGGTGGGTGGTCACGACCGCGCGCAACCGCATCTTGGACCTCGCGCGGCAGAAGCGGCCGACGGCTTCGCTCGAAGTGACTGAGGAAGTGGCGGGCGAAGAAGAGGGCAAGGGCTTCGAGATCCTGGTGAGCGGCGAGCTGCGCGAGGTGATGACGCGCTTCGAAGAGAAGCTGAAGCCCGCGTACCGTCCCTACTTCCGGGCGGTGTTCCTCGAAGGGCGTGACTGGGAAGACGCGCGCGTGTCGCTCGGTCTCTCGCGGCTGCGCACGAAGTACCTCAAGTCAGTCTTGATCAAGTTGCTGCAGCGGCATGGTCCGCTGCTCGAAGTGCTCGGCCGGGAGAGAAGTTCATGAGCCACGTCACCTCACAGATCGACGATGTGTTGGGCGGGCGGGTTCTCTCCGCGGAAGGCGACGTGAAGTTCCGCGCTCATCTGCGCGACTGTGCGCAGTGCCGCGAGCACTACGACCGCACGTTGAGCCTCTTGCGACTCGCGCGCGGGAACGCCGAGGCGATCGCTCCCGGAGAGGCGCAGCGCATGGAAGTTCGTGCGCTGAGATTGGCCAAGCCGGTGCCTGGCACCGCGACCTTCCCGTGGCGGTTCGCCTTCGCGGGAGCGGCAGTCGCGGCGGCGCTCGTGCTCACGGTGTTGGCGTGGCCGCGCACCACCGTGGGTCGCGTGCTCGCCTCGGGAAATGGATTCCGGGTCGATGGCACGGTGGCGACAAAGGACGCGGTGATCTTCGCTCGCTCCGAGCTCACCACGGAGAAGGAGGACGCGGCAGTGCTCCTCGAGAGCGCGCGCGGACGTCGAGGTCTCCTGCTCCGTCCCTCGACGCGCGTGAGCGTGGCCTCGAGTGAAGAGGTGAAGCTCGAGGCGGGCCGCCTGCGCGTGCAGGTGAGGAAGACGATGGATCCGTTCTCAGTGCGGGCCGAGGACCTGCGCGTGGAGCAGCCGGGCGCCGGCACCTTCGTGGTGGAGAAGCGCGCCGAGAGCACGCTGGTCGCGGTGCACCAGGGCTCGGTGGTGGTGACCTCGAGCGGGAATCAGGTCGAGCTCAAGGAAGGCCAGGAGACCGAGCTGAGCGGAGGCGTGCTCGCTCCCGCGCGGCCCGCGAGTGCGAACGCGCTGGTCGAGGATCGCGGCGACGGCACCGTGTGGGACGCGATCCTTCGCTTCTTGAAGCAGTTGATCGACGTCATCGCCAAGGCGCTGGCCGGAGAGTGAACCTGTCCGGGGGGACAACTCGCAGCACGAAGGAGCCGTGAATGATCCTCAGGAACAAGTCGACCACGGAGCAGACCGTCAGTGACGGGCAGCACCTGAAGACCGTGCCGCCGGCGGGCTTGGTGTCCGTGAGCAGCGAGACGGGGTTTCAGCTGCTCACCGCGAACCCGAGCATCTGGATCTCGGAGCAGGCGCTCATCCCGCCTCCGCCCGCTCGCTAGGGCTTGTTGAGCAGCGCGCTCAAGGCTGCGCGCAACTTTCCAGGCACCGCGGGCTTGAACAGCATCGCGTGTCCCGTCTGCTTCATCTCGCGGATCCGCTCGGGCGAGGTGTCGCCAGTCACGAGGAGCG
>CBIHPJ010000230.1:0-11848 GCA_966211295.1 uncultured Myxococcales bacterium
TCACCTTCGAGACGCGCTCGGCCTTCGGGAACATCCACGTCTTCGCGCGACCCGCGAGGCAGGCCTCGGTGTCTGCGTCCCCCAGCGAGCTGTTGGCGATCATCGAGCTGACCACCGCGCCCTCGGCGCTGATCACGAACTGCAGCATCACCTTGCCGGCGAGCGCGGGATTCCGCAGGAGGTTCTTCTCGTAGCAGTAGCGGATCTGTCCTCGATTGGCCCTGAGCACGCGCCGCACCAGATCCTTGTCGAGGGGACCTTCGACCACCGGAGGCAGGTCGGTGAAGCCAGGCGAGGGCGCAGGCGGTGGCGTGTAGTTGGGCGTGGTGTCGAGCCTCACTTCGAGATGAGGCGCGTCTTTGCGGAGCGGCCGCGCCTTCAAATCCAACGCAGGGAGATCAGCGACGATCAGCTCTTCGATCGGATCGACCAGCTTCTTCTCGGTCGACTGCGGACGATTGAGCGGTGAGCCCGAGGTGAAGAAGCCGCCTCCTCCGAGTCCTCCTCCGAGTCCTCCTCCGAGCCCGCCCATGCCCGCGCACCCGTCGACCCACATCACGTAGCGGCCCTGGAAGCGGTTCACCTTGCCGGGACCCGCCTCCTTCGCCTCGGGCGTGCCACCCACCAGCGGCTTGGCGACCTTGAACACCAGATCATCGGGCGGCGTGTCCTTCGTGTACCGCAGGTGGAGCCGCGTGATCGTCGAGCCCCGCGCGAACTCTGCGATGCCGGTGTCCGTCTTGATCTTCGGAAGACTGAGCACGCCCAGATACTTCGCGAGCGGATTGTCGACCGGGTGCGGAGGCGGGCAGGGATCGCACGTCACTCCGTAGATCCCTCCGCCCTGCATCTCCGTCGGCGGCGGGAGCGCGCCTTCCCACGCGAACTCCGTCACCGCCGCGCGCGGGTTCTTCTTGAAGGTGCGATCGAGGAGGTCTGCGTAGAACGCGCCGAACTGCGGCTGCGTGCGAGTGCGCACGTCGAAGTTCGTGGGGATGAGCACGTTCTTCGCGTTCGCCAGCTCGTAGCGATCCTTCGCGATGATGTGAACGATCAGCTCCTGCGTGCCGCCGCTGTTCAGCAGTCCGAGCCGCACGGGCAGCGAGAACGTCTCGCTGTCGTAGCTGAAGCGCAGCGGCGAGAGGACGAGCTCTCCGTCTTTCTGATGCTTCGCCTTCTTCGCGTCGACCTTGGCCACGAAGAACTTCGAGCCGGTCTGCACGTACGGCTGGAGCGCCGCCTCGGCGCCGTCGGGGATCTTGTACTTGTTCTCCTTGAGCCAGATCTGCAGGCCGAGCGAGTTCTCGGCGGAGAGGATCACGATCTCGTATTCCTCCACCTCGAACTTCGCCTCGACTCTCACGCCGAGATCGCGCGGCAAGCCCGAGCCCGCTCCAGAGCCGAAGCTGCCGCCCCCGCCCATGGTGCCGAGGCCACCGATCCCCATCGCGGGGCAGTTGTTCGTGTACATCTCGACGAGACGCGGAGCGGTGAGCTCGTCGAGCCGGGTGAAGGCCTCGCGCGGCATGGTCTTCACGTTTTCTTTCTGGAGTACCACCGGCACCGGCACCACCAGCGCGAAGTCTTCCGCCGGGCCGCGGTAGTTGTTCTGCATCGAGAGCACGGTGCGCGTGCCGTCGCGCAGCAGCACCACCATCGAGGCATCGTTGAACAGTTTTCCGCCCGCGCCAGAAACGTAGAAACCGCAGAACGCTTCAGCGCTGAGGGGAGCCACCAGCAGGAGCGAGAGGAGAATTTTCACGATCGGTCGACGCTAGCCCACGAGCAGTTGCGCGACTAAGGAGACACCGCCCCTTCCTGGAGGTTCCCCCATGCGTATTCTCTCGTTCGCTCTCGCCACTCTCTTCCTCAGCGCCTGCAACCTTCCGCAGGTGATGCCCGAGGCGCTCAACACCGAGTTCAAGCCGACCGGTGAGGTGATCCTCTACAACCGCACCGCCTCGTGGGACGCGTACCGGGTGCGCAGCCCGAAGTGCAACCTCGCGCGCCGCACCGATGGCAGCTGGGGCGGGGTGATGGTCGAGCGCGCGCTCGACGTGTCGGTCACCGACACCCGCATCTCGGGCGTCGAGTTCATGCTCACCAAGCAGATGAGCGACGACAACAAGCTCGTCATCACTGGTCAGTTCCAGGGCCGCATCTATCGCTTCGAGTTCGATGACAAGCGCGCCATTTTCCGCGCGCCGAACAATGCCTACACCCTCGATGGCAAGGCGCCGGGCGAGAAGATGACCACCTACGGACCGCGCGGAGACCTCCAGATGAAGGGCGAGGCTGCGCACGAGAACCTCCCGTGGCCGCAGATCGGCTTCGCGCTGATGGCGATGATGAATTGACCTTCAAGCAGCCCCGCTGATCCCCCGTCTCGTAAGTAGTAGCGGCCGCATAAGGCGCGTGGTACGCGCCGCGCCAAATTTACCCCGCCTCACTGAGGCAAAAGTCTCTTAGGAAAGAAGGAACGCCCAGATGCAGATCCGCGCCGATGAAGTGAGCCGCATCCTCCGCGAGCAGATCAAGGACTACGGCAAGCAGGTCACCGTCTCCGAGACGGGCACGGTGCTGGCGGTCGGCGACGGCATCGCCCGCGTGTACGGCCTCGACAACTCGCAGTCTGGTGAGCTCGTCGAGTTCAGCAACGGCGTCAAGGGCCTCGTGCTCAACCTCGAAGAGGACAACGTCGGCGTCGCCATCATGGGTGACTTCCGCGGCATCCGCGAAGGCGACACCGTGAAGCGCACGGGTCAGATCGCCCAGGTTCCGACCGGCAAGGCGCTGCTCGGCCGCGTGGTCGACGCGCTCGGTAACCCGATCGACGGCAAGGGCCCCATCGAGGCCACCGAGATGCGCCGCATCGAGCTGAAGGCGCCCGGCATCGTGAAGCGCAAGGGCGTGCACGAGCCCATGCAGACCGGCATCAAGGCGCTCGACGCGCTCGTGCCCGTCGGCCGCGGCCAGCGCGAGCTGATCATCGGCGACCGCCAGACGGGCAAGACCGCCGTCGCGATCGACGCGATCATCAACCAAAAGGGCCAGAACATGGTCTGCGTCTACGTGGCCATCGGTCAGAAGCAGTCGACCGTTGCGCAGGTCGTGGACAAGCTCGCGAAGTACGGCGCGCTCGAATACACCATCGTCGTCGCGGCCTCGGCTGCCGACCCCGCGCCCATGCAGTTCTTCGCGCCGTACACCGGCTGCGCGATGGGCGAGTACTTCCGCGACAACAAGCAGCACGCGCTCGTGATCTACGACGACCTCTCGAAGCAGGCCGTCGCGTACCGCCAGCTCTCGCTGCTCCTCCGCCGCCCGCCGGGACGTGAGGCGTACCCGGGCGACGTGTTCTACATCCACTCCCGTCTGCTCGAGCGTGCCGCGAAGCTCTCGGAGCAGGAGGGCTCGGGCTCGCTCACCGCGCTGCCCATCATCGAGACGCAGGCCGGCGACGTGTCCGCGTACATCCCGACCAACGTGATCAGCATCACCGACGGTCAGATCTTCCTCGAGACCGACCTGTTCTTCGCGGGCATCCGCCCGGCGATCAACGTCGGCCTCTCGGTGTCGCGCGTGGGCTCGGCGGCGCAGGTGAAGATGATGAAGCAGGTCGCAGGCTCGATGAAGCTCGACCTCGCGCAGTACCGCGAGCTGGCGGCCTTCGCGCAGTTCGGCTCCGACCTCGACAAGGCGACCCAGGACATCCTCGCCCGCGGCGCGCGCCTCACCGAGCTGCTCAAGCAGCCCCAGTACGAGCCGCTCACCGTCGCGAAGCAGGTCATGCAGATCTACGCGGCGATGAACAAGGACGACGCCAACAAGCGCGGCTGGCTGCGCGAGATCCCCGTCGCCGACATCAGCCGCTGGGCGAAGGAGTTCCTCGAGTTCTGCACCGCGAAGTACCCGCAGATCGAGCAGCGCCTCTCCACCGATCTCAAGCTGCCCGAGGTCAACAAGGCGCCGTCTGACGCCGAGCTGAACAAGGCGATCACCGAGTTCAACGCGGCGTTCGTGAAGACGCCCGGCGCCAAGATCTGAGTTCTCTGATCACGCTGGCACTGACGCGCGCGGCGGCGTAACTACCGTCGCATGCGTCAGCTGATCATCTGTATCGCCTTTGCCGTGGCTGTCAGCGCCTGCGCGCTGCGGCCGCGTTACACGGACTTCATCACCCGTCGCACCGAGGGGAAGTCGGTCACGTTCCTGGTCTCCGACATGGAGAGCGGGAAGCCGATTCCCAATGCGCGCGTCGAGGTGAGCGAGCTGAAGAACCGCATCATCTTGAACACCGCGGTCGACGGCACGTTCACGCTGCCCGTGGAGAAGAAGTACATCGACGAAGACCCAGTCTTCGTGGTGACGCTGCCTGTTGGTTTCAAGGCGTATCGCCTGAGTGTGGTGGCCCCGGCCGCCGCGCCGGCTGAGAATCCCAATCTTCCCCAGGGGACTCCTCCCCCGGCCATGGACACTCCGGGTACGCCGGGTGGCCCTGCGAGCTCGGCTCCGGACGCCGGCGCGCCGGCTTCGAATGGCTGAACACGACTTTCGTCGAGAACGTTCAATGCGACTGCTTGCCTGTTGTTTCGTGATGTTGAGTGGAGCGGCGTTGGCGGCGTCGGCGGATGCGGAGACGTTTCACGGCTGGTCGAAGGACGGCACGTGGCTCGTGTACGAGGAACACACCCACGACGAGCGCGTGGAGCTGTACTTCTGCGCGACTGATTCCGAAGTGCCGCCCACCTGGCCCGCGGGCTTGAACCAGCTCGATCGCGAAGACGTGGGCGGGCTCTCGTGCGTGCGCTTTCTCGATCCAAACAAGGCGCCGTACCAGTGGAAGAACCTGCTCGTGCTGCCCCCTCCCTCGATGGCGCAGAACGGCATCGCGATCGCGGCGGAGCTCACCACCGATGGAGACACTCCGGGCTTCACGCTCGCGGCGGGTGACAAGAAGCAGAGCTGCTACGCGTCGGCGACCCGCGAGGGATCGAAGTTGCAGAAGACCTGGTTCCACCCGAACACGAAGTACGTCGGGGCGATGATCGACGGGAACTTCCGCCATTGCGTGGTGACGTTGAAGCCGGGCAAGGCGCAGGTGGTGAAGCCGGGCGGGAAGAAGAAGTAATCAGGCCCGCTCGCTGAGCCACTGCAGCAATCGCTTCTCCGCCCAGAACTCGGGCTTTCTCACTGAGCCGCCGACGAAGCCCACGTGCCCTCCGCGGCGCGTGATGAGCACGTCGATCGCGGGGTTCTTCGTCTCGAACGCCGGAGGCGCCAGCGCGTCATCATTCGCCGAGAGCAACAACGTGCGCGTCTTGATCGCACCGAGCTGCGGCGCTGCCGAACAACCCGCGTAGTAATCCTCCGCGGACGAAAATCCGAAGAGCGGGGCGGTCACGAGGTGATCGAAGTCGCGGATGCCGGTGACCGCTTCGATCTGCTTCGGATCGAAGAGTCCGGGAAAGCGATTGGCCTTCTCGATCGCCTTCGCCTTCAGCGTGGGAAGGAAGCGCGCGAGGTACTGCTTGGCGAGCCACGATCCAGAATCGATGAAGCCGATGCCGCGCGTGAGCTCGAACGGAGCAGACACCGCGACCGCCGCCTCGAGCTTCGCCGCCGCTTCGTCCTTGGCGAGGAAGTTGAGCAGCACGCTCGCGCCCAGCGAGAAGCCCACCGCGTAGATCCGTCCGGTGAGCCGCCTCGTGAGCCACGAGAGATCGCGATAGTCGCCAGAGCAGTACGACGCAGGCAACCGATTCGGCTCACCGCTGCAGCCGCGCGCGTTGAGCGCGATGCCGTTCCATCCGCGCTGCTTCAGCTCGCGCAGCATGAGCTGCATGTAGCCAGACTCCGACGAGCCCTCGAGGCCGTGCAGGAGGATCACCGTCGGCGCGTCGGGTCTTCCTTCGACGCGATCGAGATCGATGAAGTCTCCGTCGGGTGTCTCGAGTCGCTCGCGCCTCGTCGCGATTCGCGCTCGCGGACGGCCGAGCACTCCGTAGAGCGACTGCGCGTGGCCCCACCAGAGACCGGGCGCTGCGCGGAAGTCGTCGGTCAGAATGGCCATAGAAACGAAGAGAGCCGCCTCTCGTACGGCAGAGGCGGCTCTTACATCGTTTTGTCGGGCCACTCCGCGATGTCACCCGAGGCTCAAAGCCTCAGAGAACCACCGCGGAGATGGTCCCTGCTTTATTACTTGGCAAGGCACCACCTCCTTTCGGCTCCGAAGAGCGATGTGAATCTTCACTCATCCGCGCGGCCTCGCAAGGGCGCGGCTGTGCGTTCAGGTAGGTGGGCGTTAGAAGAGGGCCATGAGCACCTCTGCTGATGGCTGGGCTCCCGAGGTCTACGCGCGGTTCAAGGCGGCGCGGTCTGCCCCGTTCGACGATCTCCTGAAGTTGGTCTCGCCGGCTCCTGGAGGAACGCTCGTCGATCTCGGCTGCGGCACTGGAGAGCTCACATCGAAGGCGCACGTGGCGCTGAAGGTGTCGCGCTCGCTCGGGTCTGATTCGTCAGCGGCGATGTTGAAGAAAGCCGAGCTCGCTCCCGGAGTGACACTGGAAGCGCGCGACCTCTCGACGTCACTTCCAGAAGGTCGCTTCGATCGGGTGATCAGCAACTCGGCCTTCAACTGGCTTCCGGATCATCGGACGTACTTGCCGAAGGTGATCTCGCTGGTGAGTCCAGGTGGCGAGCTCGGCGTGCAGATGCCGTCGAACAACGACACTCCGTTCGTGAAGTGTTCGATCGAAGCGGCGGAACAACTGCACACAGAGTTGAAGGGCTTCACGTGGCGTCCACCCGTCGAGCCGCCCGAGATTTACGCCGAGCTGCTCGCACGTGATGAGCGAGTCGCGGAGAGCAAGGTGGGCGCCTGGTATTACCCGCAGCTTCACCCCTCAGTGTCGGGGCTCGTGGAGTTCGCGCAGGGCGGATTGCTCTCTGCGTATCGAGGACGACTCTCAGCTGTCGATTTCGAGCGCTACTGCGCGGCGTATCGAGCTGCGCTCGAGCGAGCCTTCGGAAAAGGCCCCGTGTTCTTCCCGTTCCGTCGCGTCTTCGTCTTCGCGCGAATCAAGGGATCGGCTTGATCTGCGACTCGGGGAAGTAGCGGGTGAGGATTCCCTTCGCGTCGACGCCCTTGTCCGCGAGAGCGCGCGCGCCGAGCTGGCACATGCCCACGCCGTGACCGGTGCCTGCGCCTTCGATGCGGAGCGTGGTGTCGGTCTCCGAAGTGCTGAACTTGAGGCTGCGCACTGCACGCCAGCCGAACGCGCGGCCGACTCGTGAGAGGAAGTCCTGGCCGCTGAAGCGCTTGCCGAACGAGCGCACCTCGCTGATGCGTCCTCCTGAGTCTCTGCGGAGCGGCTCGAAGGCGTTCCCGTTCGGCGCGACACCGAGTGCGCCGGCGAGATCCTTCTTCTCCACCTCGAAGTTCCAGCTGAGGTCTTCGCCCTTGCAGCGGGGCGCGCCGTTCTCCACGTCGCTCACCGCGGAGCCCGCGCCGTCTTCTCCAAACACGTCGTTCGCGGTGCTGGTGTGGCCGCCGCACGCGGAGTGGAAGAAGGCAGGCTTGAGCACGATGCCCCCGATGAGCAGCACCTGGTTGTTCGTCTTCTTCACTGCTGCCTCTGCCGCGGGGCTCGCTTCGGTCTGGCCGCGGTAGACCTGACAGTGCGCGAGATCGCAGAGGTGGTAGCCCGAGTTGACGTGACGGCGCTGACCGGTGACCGCGAAGGTGCGTGAGACGATCGCCTGCGCCTCGAGCGCGGCCGGCTTCGCTCCGTCGGCTTCCGCGGTGACCACGGAGGGCAAGTACGCCTCGACGTCGACCACGTTGATCAGCCGCAGCAGTCCACCCTGCAACGAGACGCGGAGCTCGCCGGCGTACTTGCGCTTCAATTCCTTCACGGTGACGGAGACGCCGCCTTCGGCGACGACCTGCGTGCACTTCGCCTCGCCGACCTTCACCTCGCGCATGCCCGCTTCGGCATCGATGCTCGCCGCGACCGGCTTGCCGTCGCAAAAGATCTTCGTCGCCTCGAGGTGCACGCGCGAAGGCGCTTCACGCTCGAGCACTCGGACCTCGAGCGGAGCAGCAGCGAGGAGCAAAAGCGCGAGCGCAGTCACTTCTTCGGCTCCTGAATCACTCGCCACGTCGGTGCTTCGATCACGTTCTGAGTTCCTTCCGCGCCCTGCATCCACTCGCCCTTCGCGTTCTTGCCGCCCTGCGGGAGGTACTGCTTGTCGACGAGCTTGCCGCTCACTCCGACGAGCGTGCCGATGACCTCGGTGGGCCAGCTGTCGAGCTTCTCGAGGTACCAGGGAGCGTTGTTCACCATCAGCACCGCACCGCCCTTCGCGTTCTGAGCCACGCCCGAGATGCGCACGCGGGTGTTCATCACCTTGCCGAGCGAGCGCTCTTCTTTCTTCGGCGTTCCGAACTGGCGGAGATGGGGAGCGATGAGCGACTGCTCGTGCTCACTCAGGTTGGGGCGCAGGTTCCCTTCCACGCGAATGCGCTGGCCGATGAAGGACTCCCAGCCCGCGGGCGGCTCGGCGTAGCTGACGTAAATGGTGGTGTCGTCGTCGAGCACGATGGCGGTGCCCTGCCACTCGTTCTTGCCCTTGGCGATGGGCACGCGCTCGAGCTGGCCGATCACGTTCACCTTGTTGCCCATCTGCGTCTTCACTGCGTCGTTGCTCGTCACTTCGGGGACCGGCACGGGCGCTCCCATCACCATGAGGGTCACTGCGAGTGCGCTGAACATGGCGTGAATGAAGCACAATCAGGGCATGGCCGAGGTGGTGCAGTTGAAGACCGAACGGGTGGTGTTGCGCGATTGGCGCGATGACGACCTCGTGCCTTTCGCTGCGCTGAATTCGGATCCGGTGGTGATGACCCACTTCCCGTCGGTGCTCACGCGCGAGCAAAGCGATGGCGTGGCGGGGCGGATTCGCGGGTTGCTCTCCCAACAAGGGTGGGGGCTGTGGGCCGCGGAAGTGGAGGGGCAGTTCGTCGGATTCGTGGGGCTGTCGCGGCCGCGGTTCGATGCGCCGTTCGCTCCGTGCGTGGAGATCGGGTGGCGGCTCGCTCGGCACGCGCAGGGCAGGGGACTGGCGACCGAGGCCGCTCGCGAGGTGCTGAAGTTCGCGCTCGAGACGTTGCCCGGTGAGAACGTGGTGTCGTTCACGGTTCCGGGCAACAGACCGTCACGGCGCGTGATGGAGAAGATCGGACTGACGTACGAGCTCGAGTTCGACCATCCGTTATTGCCCGAGAGCTCGCCGCTGCGGCGGCACGTGCTCTATCGCTTGAGAGTCGGCGAAGTGCGCCCCTCTCCCCTGCCCCTCTCTCCGCTTTCGCAGGGAGAGGGAGAGAGTTAGTCGACGAAGAAGTCGGGCGTCGGCTCGACGTTCGGATCGACCTGGTACTGCTTGAAGTCCGTCACGCCGACCGACTTCAGCATGTCGTCGTCGATCATGAAGTTGCCGGTGAAGTCCTTCCCCTTGAGGAAGATCGCGTGCGCGGCGTCCGCCATGATGGCCGGCGTGCGGCTGGCGCGCATCAAGTCCTCGCCGCCGAGCATGTTCACCGCAGCCGTGGCGATCGTGGTGCGTGGCCAGAGCGCGTTCACCGCCACCTGGCCCGCGAACTCACCGGCCATCCCCAGCACGCACATCGACATGCCGAACTTCGCCATCGTGTACGCCACGTGCGTCTCGAACCACTTCGTCTTCATCGAGAGCGGCGGCGAGAGATTCAGAATGTGCGGAGTGAACTTCGACTTGAGCAGGTGAGGCAGGCACGTCTTGCTCACCAGGAACGTGCCGCGGGTGTTCACGTGGTGCATCAGGTCGTACTTCTTCATCGGCGTATCGAGCGTGCCGGTGAGGGAGATCGCGCTCGCGTTGTTCACGCAGATGTCGATGGCGCCGAACTTCTCCACGGTCTTGGCGACCGCTTCTTCGACCTGGGCTTCCTCGCGGATGTCGCACATCAGGGGGAGCGCCTTGCCGCCCGCCTCCTCGATCGCCTTGGCAGCGGTGAAGATCGTGCCCTCGAGTTTGGGGTGCTTGTCCGTGGTTTTGGCAGCGATGGCGACGTTCGCCCCGTCACGTGCCGCGCGCAGCGCGATGGCCAAACCGATGCCCCGGCTCGCGCCAGAGATGAAGAGGGTCCTGCCTGCCAATGAGCTCATGCCCTCGGCAGCTAGCACTTCTTTGTGAGCGGGTGGAACGAGTACCGTTGGGTAACCGCTGTCATGCGCTCCTTCGACATTCTCTTCACGCTCATGATCTTCGGGTGCACCCCGAAGCCGGCACCTCCCGCGCTCACCGCGGTGGCCCCGACCTCGTTCGATGCCGTGCAGGGCACGGAGCTGACCTTCATCGCCGAGGGGCTGCTCCCGATGGCCACGCTCGACTTCGACAAGCCCGCGAATTCGTCGATGCCCGCGCCGGTGGTGAGCGCGTTCGTCATCGATGGCGACGCGCGAGTGGACGTGCTCGACGCGCAGTGGGTCGACTCCACCCGAGTGACGGGAAGACTGGCGGGGCCGGTGAACGTGGGCGTGTACGACGTGCACTTGATCGAACCGCGCGGCAGCGAGCTGGTGCTCAACGGCGCGCTCGAGGCGCTCGACTGCAACGCGGGTGATTGTCCGCTCGAGGACGGCGGTCTTCCCGATTCGGGCGTCGTGGCATGCGAGACCATGAGCTACCGAGATCGCGATCTCGACGGCTACGGCACGGGCATCGCGCAGATGCTGTGCGGCCCGGGATGGGTTCCGCTCAACGGCGACTGCGAGGATTTCGATCCGCTCACGTTTCCCAACGCGCCCGAGGTCTGCAACGGACTGGACGACGATTGCGATGGCGCGGCCGACGAAGGCTGCGGCGACGGTGGCTGGCACGCGGTCGATGAGCTGCGCTCGAACAACAACGACTTCGTGGTCGCGCACTCTTATGAGCCGGGCAAGTTGTGGATCGCTGGTGGCTCGCAGGTCTTCATCCGCAAGGACGTGCTGGGTTTCGTCGACGCCTCGAGCTCGTGTCCGTCGAACCTGGTCTCGCTCTGGGCGGAGCCGGGCGGTGCGGTCGAGATTGGCGGCGGCCTCCAGGGCGACGGCCACCTCGTGGAGCAGCCCTCGTCCACCTCCACCTCCTGCGGCAACGAGCGCCGGGTCGATGCGGGCGTGCCAGTGGCGATGGTCGGCTTCGCGAATGGCGCCACATTCGACTACGTGGGCGTGCTCTCCGACGGGCGGCTGCTGCGGTGGCGGCGCGGAGAGATTCCGATCGTCGTCCCGAGCAATCTCCTGTCAACTGACGAGGTTCACGATCTTCATGGTGTCTCGGCTGATCGACTCATCGCGGTCGGCTCCGGGCTCACCGGCATGAATCGGCGGCCCCGCGCGTGGACGCTCCAGACGGACGGCGGTTGGCACGGGGAATCGCTCACGGGCCTCAGCAATCCGAACGGCACCATGCTCGGCGTCTGGGCGCTCACTGCCGAAGAGGCGATCGCCGTGGGAGAGAATGGGCGCGTCTTCCGCCGCGGCGTGGGTGGTTGGCGCATCATCAACGCTGAGACCGAGAGCGATCTCACCAGCGTGCGCGCGTTCTCCACCGGTCGGTTCTACGTGACGACTGAGGACGGGCTCGTGCGGCAGCGTTCAGGTTCCAATTGGCGCACAGTCTTCCGCAACGACGCGGGCGTGCGCTTCAACGACATCACGGCCACGAGCGAGAACGATCTGTGGGTCGTCGGCAACGACGGCGTGATCGGCACCACGAGTCGTCAGTAGGCGCTATTCCAAAGCTCACTTCGAGTTGATCA
>CBIHPJ010000231.1:0-11590 GCA_966211295.1 uncultured Myxococcales bacterium
TCACCTTCGAGTTCGACGAAGCGCTGGGGTTCATCGACATGCGCTTGCCTCTCGACCGGCGGATCTACAAGAAGGTGCGCCTCGTCTCCGTCGAGTAACAGGACTGTCTGGAATGGCCGACAAACGTCGCTTCGATTTTTTCGCTGAGCTGGTGCGGACGCAGTTCCCCGAGGCGAAGCGTGTGTTCGACGTGGCGGGCGGCATGGGGAAGCTGAACGAAGCGCTCACGCAGCGCGGCTGTGACGTGACCACCTTCGATCGCCGTCACAAGCATCTGCCCGTGAAGTTCGCCGAGCGCGAGTTCACCCTCGACGAGCCGTGCGAGTGCGACGTGGTGGTGGGCATGCACCCCGACGGGGCAACCCGGGTCATCATCGACTACGCAGCGCGCCATCGAGTGCCCTTCGCGATCGTGCCCTGCTGCTCGGACAACTCGATGCCGTACAAGCCGTGGATGCGGCACCTCACGGAGCTGGCCAAAGCGCAAGGGCTGATCGTGACGGAAGAGTCACTTCCGATGGACGGGCGGGCCCGCGTCATTCTCGGGTTTCCTCCGAAGGTTTAAGCGGATCCGGATCGCCTCAGATCCTGTACGTTCCGGGTCCCGGTCCCGATGCGATTTGTCGCAACTTTTCTCATTGCCGCAGGTCTGGTCGCGGGAACCGCGCAGGCCGCGATTTACGAAAACTCGATCGAGGTCGACTCCGAAGACGACATCTTCGAGCTCGAGCAGCGCGGCGACATCTCGGAAGACACCTCGCAGACGTTGATGGAGATGATTCGCGAAGGCGTCGATCTGAACTCGGCGGACCGCGAGCAGCTCTATGACCTGCCTGGCCTCACCTACGCCGACGTCGACGCGATCCTCGAGTACCGCAAGCTGAAGGGGCACATCGACGATCCCTCCGAGCTCGTGGGCGCCAACGCGCTGACGCCGGAGCAGCTGGTCGCGATCGCACCGTTCATTCGCATCGACGCGGCGAAGCCGATTCTCCCCATCAGCGGAAAGTTCCACGCGGCGACGCGCGTCTCCACCACCGACAACGTGCCACCGCCTGCGCTCCTGATGGCGCGCCTCAAGGGCCCGCTCAACTTGTCGGCCGGGTTCATGGCGTTCACCACGCGGCGGCGCGCGGCGACCCCGTACTACAGCGACCTCGTGGACGGCCTGATGAGCCAGGGCTTCCAATACACGCCGCAGCTTCCGCGCTTCTTCGTGCAGTGGAAGCCGGGCAACGCGCGCCTGGTGGCCGGCACCTTCACGCTCGGCTTCGGTGAGCGCCTCACGCTCGACAACTCCCGGCGCGTCACCCCTCGCGGCATCTACCTGGTCGACGACTACCGGCGGCCGCAGGATCTCTCGCAGACCTGCAAGCTCTCGAATGCGGGCCTGCTCGCTGATCCCACCACGGGCTGCGATCCCGGCGATCCGAATGCGCCGCCGACGAACCTCTACATCACGCCCGACTACACGTGGCGCGACGTGTTCCGCGGCGTGGCGGGCTCGATCGAAGATCTGAAGCTCGGCGACGAGGCGAGCATGTCGATCTACGGCTTCGCCTCGTACCAGCAGCGCTCGATCTACCAGTACCAGCTCTACGATCGCCGCTACTGCGATGACCCCAGCGACACGAGCAGCGAGTGCAAGGCGCCGCCGGTCTACCTTCCTGATCTCACCACCACGCTCAAGTACAGCACCCTCAACAACGCGTTCAACGAGCTGACCGGTGGTGGCCACGTCACCTTCAAGCCGAGCTATCGCTTCACCTTCGGCGTGACGGGCTGGGGCGCGATGCCGATGTTCCAGCAGGCGCCCATGCAGTTGGACTTCCAGGAATACAGCCGCTACCCCACCGGCGGCCCGTTCGGTGCCATCGGCGTCGACGCGCAGACTGGCTACAAGGCGTTCAACTTCTTCTTCGAAGCGACGCACAACTTCGATAACCGCGTGGGCACCGAGGGCCACGGTGGCTACGGCGCCGAACAGCGCACCACCTGGAGCCCCAAGGGCCACGAGTTCGAGCTCTCGCTGCGTTTCTACGACACGGGCTTCGGCACCCCGTACTCGCGCCCGATCGCCTCGCCCGACATGCTCGACGGCCAGCGCGCGCGCAATGAAGCAGGCACGCGTTTCCGCTGGGTGGCGAAGTGGTCGCGCGATTGGGAGACGCGCCTGCAGGCGAACTTCTGGGTCAACCCGTACGCCGACAGCAACACGCCGCAAGCAGGCGTGAGCAACCTCTATGTGCTCGCGCGCGTCGACTTCACCGGTTGGAAGTTCTTTCAGCCCGGCATCTGGATCGACATGCGCAACAAGAACCTCCCGTACTCGGAGCACGGCACCTGCTCGAGCGGCACGGTGATCCTCACCGAGGGAGACAACGTCACCTGCGGCGGCGACTTCTACAAGTTCGCCACGCGCATCGAGATCGCGCCGGCGAAGCGCCTCATCCAGGGCGCGCTGCTCGCGGCGTACACGCTCAAAGACGACATTCGATACAAGGACCGCTTCCGCAGCGATCTGCTGCTCTGGGCCGAGGTGCGATCGCAGCCGATCGACTTCCTCCAGTTCCGCGCGCGCGTTCGGTACAACAACCAGGACCTCGAAGACCCGGCGTATCTCGAAGAGAACCTGTGGACCTATTTCGAGGGCGCGGTGCTCATCTCGAAGGGTTTCCGCGTCTCGCTGCGGTACGACCTGCTCTTCTGGCTCGATAAACGAAGCTCCACCCCCATGCGCGTGCCGAACCCGGAAAACCGCTTCCAGCTCGACATCAGGTACGCGTTCTAAGAGCCGATCATGCGTTCACTGCTCACGCTCACCCTCGCCCTCTCGATCGCCCTCTCCGGGTGCAACACCACGGAGCAGAGCAAGCGCTTCACGCGCACCGAGACCTCGAGCCTGCTCAAGAAGCTCGAGGTGGTCAGTCTGGAGCTCGGTGAGTTCCCCTTCGACGGCCCCAGCGCGGTGATCGACGGAGACACGGTGCGCGTGAAGGGCCTGAACGCATCGCTGCGTCTGCTCGGCGTCGACACCGAAGAGACCTTCAAGAAGGACTGGGAGCGCCAGGCGTTCGCGGCCGGCTGGGAAGATTACAAGAAGAAGATGCGCGGCGGCTCGGCGCGCCCGGTGAAGATGGCGACGCCCGAGGGTGAAGAGGCGAAGCACTTCGCGAAGGACTTCTTCGAGGGCGTCGACACCGTGCGCATCGAGCGCGATCACCCCGGCGAGATCCGCGACTTCTACAACCGCTACCTCGCGTACGTGTTCGCGAAAAAGAACGGCCAGTGGGTGAACTACAACATCGAGGTGGTGCGCGCGGGGCACAGCCCCTACTTCGTGAAGTACGGCCGCAGCCGCCGCTTCCACCGCGAGTTCATCGAGGCCCAGAAAGAAGCGCAGGAGGCCAAGCGCGGCATCTGGCAGCCGGGCACGATGCACTACGACGACTACGACGAGCGCCTGCGCTGGTGGGCCGAGCGCGAGCAGAGCATCACCCGGTTCGAGCGCGAGCAAGACGAACAGCCCGAGTCGCACATCGCGCTCACCCGGTGGGACGCGATGCTCAAGCTCGAGCAGCGCATGGGCCAGGAAGTCACCGTGCTCGGCGCCGTGCAGGACGTGATTCAGCGTGAGAACGGCCCCGCGGTGGTGAAGCTGGCGCGCACGCGCACGCAGAACTTCGACATCGTGTTCTGGGATCGCGACGTGCTCTTGAACACGGGCCTCCAGTTCAAGCGCGGGGAGTACGTGCAGGTGCGCGGAGTCGTACAGAAGTACCGCAACTCCAGGGGCCTCGATGCGCTCCAGATGCAGGTAACGTTGCCGGGTCAGGTCCTCGCGCCCAGCGAGGAGCTCGAGCGAATGCTGTCGACGGACTCCAAGGCCGGGAGTTCCGACAAGGACGAGGGAGAATGATGAACCGGGTACTTGGTGTTGCCGCTTCCTGCGGGATGGCGGTCGTGTTGACGGGTCTGCTCACCGGCTGCCCCCCGCCGCCGGCGCCCGACGCCTGCAAGGGCCGCGTGCTGGGGGATCTCGTGATCTCCGAGGTGATGATCGATCCCGAGGGGACCGACACCGGCAGCGAGTGGTTCGAGATCTTCAACACCCTGGGCACCGAGGTCGATCTGAAGGGGCTCACCCTCTACGTGCGCGACGTCGACGGCTCGGGCGCGAAGACGCACGTGATCCGCGCGGGCACGGTGCCGGCGCGCAGCTACTTCACCGTGGGCGACATTCGCTCGGGTCCGAACCCGAGCTGGATCAACTACTCCTACGCCGACGCGCTGGGCTCCATGGGCAACGCGCGCGGCGTGGTGGGCGTGCGCTGTGGCATGACCACGCTCGCCGAAGTCACCTACACCTCGGTGGCGGCGCCGATGCGCAGCCGCATGCTGAACGGCAACAGCGAGCCCACCAACGAGGCGGCCGCGGTCGAGTCGAATTTCTGCGACACGCCGGTGGCAGGTCACAAGTACTTCGGGAACAACGCAGGAACCCCCGGCGCGGCGAACCCGGTGTGCGAGGGGGTCGCGCAGCCGGGCACCTGCCTCGACTCCAGTGGCACGACGCGCGGCATTCTCAAGCCGCTCGCGGGCGATCTGGTGATCACCGAGATCATGGGTGACCCCAGCGCGGTGGCGGACGAGAGCGGCGAGTGGATCGAGGTGCTGTCGCGCAACGCGTTCGATCTCAACGGGCTGGTGCTGAAGACCAGCGGTGGGTCCCTCAATTCGCACACCATCAGCAGCGCGGACTGCCTCACGGTGCCCGCCGACACCTACGTGTTGCTGGCGCGCAGCGCCGTCGGCAACGGCAACCTGCCCACCCCGAACTACGTGTACAGCGGCCTCAACCTGCCCAACAGCGCGAGCACCATCACGGTCACGCTCGAAGACGGCACGGTGCTCGACAGCGCCGGCATCTCGGCGCCGGTGTCGGGCCGCTCGTGGCAGCTGGACCCGCTCAAGCTGACCACCACCGACAACGACGCCCCCACGAGCTTCTGCGCGGCGACCGCGGCGTGGGCGGCTGGTGGAGACCAGGGCACGCCAGGGGCTGCCAACTCGCCGTGCGGCGTTTCGGTGGACTGCAGCAGCCGCGCCGCCGGAGATCTCGTGATCACCGAGGCGATGATCGACCCCGATGGCACGGACACCGGCAATGAGTGGTTCGAGCTGTACAACACGCGCAACACCGCGGCCGACCTCACCGGGCTCACGCTCTACCGGCGCAACGTCGATGGCAGCGGAGAGGTGCAGCACGTCATGCCTTCGGGCTCGATCGCAGCGAACGGCTACTACGTGGTGGGCGACGTGCGCGCGGGCACCAACCCCTCGTGGGTGAACTACAGCTATGGCACGGGCCTCGGCTCGTTCTCGAACACCAGCGGCGTGATCGGCGTTCGCTGCGGCAACGTGACGCTCGCCGAGCACACGTACACGCGGGCCGCGCGCGCCGCCCGCAGCCGCATGCTCGACGGCACGCAGCTGCCGCCGACCGACCTCTACGCCGTCGAGGCCAACTACTGCGACACGCCCCCGGGCACGCTCTACTTCGGCAACAACGCCGGCACTCCGGGCTCGGAGAACCCCGTGTGCGTGCCCGAGGCGACGACCGGCACCTGCATCGAAGACGGCGGCATGCGGCCCATCACCTCGCCCAACGCCGGCGATCTCGTCATCTCAGAGCTGATGGCCGACCCCGAAGCAGCGTCGCTGGAGACGACGGGCGAGTGGTTCGAGCTCTACGCGCGCGCGCCGGTCGATCTGAACGATCTCACCCTCTACACCACGGGCAGCCCCACCGGCACGCGGCTGCAGAGCAACGCCTGCATGCACGTCGAGCCCGGTGAGTACGTCTTCCTGGCGCGCAACTCCGACCCCTTCGTGAACGGCGCGCTCCCCACGCCGAACTTCACGTACACGGGCCCCAGCTTCTCCAACACGGGCAACCACCGCATCGGGTTGCGGCGCGGCGACGCCGGCATCGACGAGGTGCAGTTCTCGGTGCCGAGCGCAGTCGCGGGCAAGTCGTGGCAGCTCGACCCCGTGGTGCTCGACAGCGTGGCGAACGACAACTGGACGAACTTCTGCCCCGCTCAGACCAAGTGGAACCCCGACGGCGGGGGTGATTTCGGCTCGCCTGGCGTGGCCAATCACGCGTGCCTCGCCGCGGGCACCTGCTTCGACGACACGCTCGATGCGGGCCGGCCGATCGTCAGCCCGCCCGATGGCACGCTCGTCATCACCGAGTGGATGAGCGACCCCGGCTTCACGCCGCAAGCCAACGGTGAGTACTTCGAGTTCGTCGCCAAGGGCGTCTTCGACCTGAACGGGGTGCAATTCTCAATCGCGTCCAACGCGGACGCCGGCAACGCCACCGTGCGTCCGGTGGCAGCGTCGACGCGCTGTGTGACGACCACCGCCAATCAGCACTACGTCGTGGGTCGCAACCCCGACGCGGGCGCCAACGGTGGCCTCCCCTCTTTCATCGCGTTGCTGCCTGGCAACGCGCTGACGACCACGACCTTCATCGTGCTCATCAACCCCGACGGAGGCACCGCCGACGGCGTCGTCACCGCTGGCGGCGCGCCCGGCGTGTCCGAGCAGGTCAACCCGCTCTTCCTGAACCCGGCCGACAACGACAGCAACCACTGCCAGACGCCCATGGGCACGACCTACGGCGCCGGGATCCGGGGAACACCGGGGCTTCAGAACGCCGCCTGCCCGTGAGGTCGTTCGCGCTCGCACTCGGGCTTGCTCTCGCGGGGTGCGGCCCCACGCAGAGCAAGTGCGGACCGTCGACGGCGCAGGTGGACTACGTCGTCGACGGCGACACGATCGCCCTCAAAGACGGCACGCGCATTCGCTTGCTGCTGGTCGACACGCCGGAGACCACGCAGGGCAAGAACGACTGCTACGGCCAGGAGGCGAAGGCGTTCACGATCTCGAAGGTCGTCGATAAGACGATCTCGCTCGCGTACGACGAAGAGAGCTGCACCGATCGCTACGGCCGCACGCTCGCCTACGTGAGCGTCGATGGCGTGGAGCTCAACACCGAGCTCGCGAAGCAGGGCTTTGCCTGTTTCCTCTTCATCAAGCCTGGGGGACAGGCACGCAGTGAAGAGTTCGCGACCTACGAAGCTGAGGCGAAGACCGACCGCACGGGGATGTGGGGCGCGTGCACGGTGATTCCCTGTAGCAAGTGACAGTCGTGTGTCAGCTCAGGCGGCGCGCGGCTTGGTCAGCTCGTTCACGAGTGAACGAGCCTGAGCCTTGGTCGCACAGCGGTACTCCTGCTGCCTTCCCCTGCGCTCGAATCGCACCACCCACACGCCCTGTTCCCTGGTGATCCGCGGCCGCGCTTCTTTCACTTCCGACGACATGGGTCGCGACGAAGAGCACACCGCGTGCCGCCGCCAACCGACCGAATTCGCGCGACGCTGGCTTTACACGCACATGCCCCATTGCGACCTTGCAATGCGGCTCTGCAATGAAGTCAGAGTGGCTGCGAGGGCGACCACTCCCAGGCGCTGCGGTAGCCGTCGACCTGCTGCGTGAACTCCAGCCATCGCGAATAGAAGGGGTGGCCGCTCAGGGTGGCCGAATCTCCCACGACGAACAGGTGCCTTCTTGGGCGGGTAATGGCCACGTTGAGCCGGCGGAGGTCTTCGAGGAAGCCGAGCTGCTGCTCCGTGTTGCTGCGCACCAGGCTGACGATGATCACGTCCTTCTCGCGTCCCTGGAACGCATCGACGGTGTCGACTTCGAGGTCGCTGAGATCGATCAGCTGCTCACGAAGCCAGAGCGCCTGGGCGCGATACGGAGTGATCACTCCGAGCTCTTTGGGATCGAGTCCCGCGGCCAGCAGTTCGCGAGCGCGCGCGACCACGAGCTCGGCTTCGCCTTCGTTGCGCAGTGATTCCGTCTGCGGCGCCTTTGATTCGTCGAAGCCTTTGCCTGCGGTGTCGAGAAAGAGCAGCGGCGGCGCGTCGATTTCCCTCTTCAGGATTTCGTTCAGCGTTCTCCGAGCGACTGAAGCGTGCGCTCGGAGCTGACCTCCGTACGTCTCGTCGGAGGGGAAGCGCATGATGGTTTCGTGCATGCGGTACTGCTCCTTGAGCATGCGCTTCACGTCGTCGCCGTAGTCTTTGAGCAGGCGCTCGAAGAGCGAGGTGCCGAGGCCCTGCTTCTCCGCGTCCATCGAGATCACCGTGGGCGCGAGCTGCTTCTGATCTCCGGCCATGATCACGACCGGTGCCTTGAGGAACGCGAGGAGCGCCAGTGGTTCGATCGCCTGCGTCGCTTCGTCGAAGAGCACGACATCGAAGGACTCGTTGCGCAGCGTGGAGCCCTCGAGCATCGAGAGCGTCGAGCACACCACCTCGGCGCCCTGGAGGATGGAGTTGAGCGCCTTCCTCTCGAGCACGCGCGCGTCGTCCATCAGCTTGTAGGCCTCGGCGCTCGCTTCACGCGCGTTGCCGAAACGTTGGCGGCTGCGCCCGCGCTCGCGCTGCTTCCTCGCGTAGCCGAGGAGATCGAACGCTTCTTCGAACATCTCTCGCGCGAGCACCCGATCGGGGTGCGCTTCGACGAGCAGGTCGAGCGTGTGCTCTTGCAGATGCGGAAGCACGCGTGCGGGGTGGCCGACGCGCACCGCCTTCAGACCCGCGTCGAGGCAAAGCTCGAGCAGGTGATCGACCGCCGCGTTGCTGGCCGCGGTGCACAGGATTCGCTTTCCCGAGTGGCCCCACTGAGAGGCGAGCTCACTGAGCACGGTGGATTTTCCGGTGCCAGGCGGACCGTGCACGAGCGCCACGTCGCGGGCGGAGAGCGCGAGCGAGACCGCCTCGTGCTGCTCTGGATTGAGCGTGCGATGCGGAGTGAAGGTGGGCGGCTTGTCGAAGCGCGGCGGCGAATTGCCGAGGAGGATCTCGCGGCGATCACGCTTCTGACCCGAGTCCATGCCCTGCCACTTCGAGAGCGCCAGCTTCGCGCGATCGAAGGTCACGTCGTTCGCGGTGACGTCGAGTCTCAGTCGGCCTTCGCCCATCCACTGCGGGGGCGGACGATCGAAGGCGACCACCACACTCGTGCGCGTCGCGGACACCACGGTGCCCGTGGGCGGATTCTCGACCTCGGCCTTGCGCGGAGAGACCGCGATGATGTCTCCGGGACCGAGCCGCGTGGTGAGGCGCTTCTTCGATTCGTGCTGGAACGTGACGAGGTGGCGGCCACCGAGTCCGACGTTCTCTTCGATGGTCTCGAGATCGAGCACCACCAGACCGCGCGCTTCCAGCTCAGCGAGCGGCAGCGTCTGCTTCTCTTGCGCGAGGCGTGAACGCTCGGCTGAACGTTCCAGCTCGAGGAGCCGTGAAAAGCGCGTGAAGTGATCGACGTCCCGGCTCATGAGCGTGAATCAACCACTTCTTCGGATCTGCGCCACCCCAAGCTTGGCTGGCTGAGGGCGTTAGTGTTCGCGACCCATGAATCGCCTCGCGAACGAGCCCTCTCCTTACCTTCGCCAGCACGCGGACAACCCGGTGGAGTGGTACCCGTGGGGTAAAGAGGCGCTCGAGAAGGCCAGGCGCGAGGACAAGCCGGTGCTGCTCTCCGTCGGCTACTCGGCGTGTCACTGGTGCCACGTGATGGCGCACGAGTCATTCGAGGATCCCGCGATCGCGAAGGTGATGAATCAGTACTTCGTGAACATCAAGGTCGACCGCGAGGAGCGGCCTGATCTCGATCAGCTCTACCAGGGCGTGATTCAGCTCATGGGCCGCGGAGGTGGCTGGCCGCTCACCATCTTCATGACTCCGACGTTGAAGCCCTTCTACGGCGGTACCTATTTCCCTCCCGCGCCCCGGCATGGGCTGCCCTCGTTCTCTGCTCTCGTCGAAGGCATCGGCATGGCGTGGAAGACCGAGCGCAAGGAGCTCGAGAAGCAGGCCCTCTCGTTCGAACAGGGACTGACCGAGTACGCGTCGATGGGGCTGGGCGCGACTCCCGGGCAGTGGGCGACTTCGGATCTGCAGGCGGCCGCCACTCAGATGGTGGAGCGCATCGATCCTTCATTCGGAGGCTTCGGGAGCGATGGGCCCAAGTTTCCCAACCCGATGAACCTCGCGTTCCTGCTGCGCGCCTGGCGTCGCACGGGGGATCAAGACGCACTCGAGGGCACGTTGCTCACGCTCGAAAAGATGGCGCTCGGTGGAGTGCACGATCAGCTCGGCGGCGGCTTCCATCGCTACTCCGTCGATGAGCGGTGGCTGGTGCCGCACTTCGAGAAGATGCTCTACGACACCGCGCTGCTCGTTCATCTCTACTCAGAGGCGCAGCAGATCGCCCCGAAGCCGCTCTGGGGGAACGTGGTGGAGCGCGCGGTCGAGTGGTTACAGCGCGAGATGACCGCGCCGGGCGGCGGCTTCTATTCCGCGCAAGACGCCGACAGCGAAGGTGAAGAGGGTCGCTTCTTCGTGTGGAAGCCCGAGGAGCTCGACGCCCTGCTCTCTCCCGAAGACGCCGCCCTCGTGAAGGCGCACTACGGGGTGACGAAGGAAGGGAACTTCGAAGACAGCGGCGCCACGGTGCTGTCCGTCGTCTCGCCCGTGAAACCCGCGGAGCTCGAGCGGCTCGAGCGCGCGCGGAAAGTGCTCTTCGAAGCGCGGAAGAAGCGCGTCGCTCCGGGGCTCGACGACAAGATCCTCGCGGGCTGGAACGGACTGATGATTCGCGGGCTCGCGCTCGCGTCGCGCGTCTTCGGAAAGCCGGAGTGGGCAGCACTGGCGAGTCGCGCGGCCGACTTCGTGTTGCGCACGATGATGAATGACAAAGGCGTGCTCTCGCGTTCCGTGCAAGCGGGGGCACCACGGCTCACCGGCATGCTCGAGGACTACGGAGATCTCGCCTCGGGACTGGTCGCGCTCGCGCAGACCACTTCGAATGCGAAGTACCTCGAAGCAGCGGTGACGCTCGCCGAGCGCGCGCACGAGTCGTTCTGGGACGAGAAGCGAGAGGCGTGGCTCGCGGCGCCGAAGGACACGAATGATCTCCTCGTGCCCACCTACGCGCTGCACGACAACGCCTTCCCGTCAGGTGCATCGACGATCACCGAGGCGCAGCTCGCGCTCACGGCACTCACGGGCCAGGCTCGTCACCTCGTGCGCGCGACCACCTGGCTCGAGCGCATGCGGGAGCAGATGCTGAAGAACCCGCTCGGCTACGGCCACCTGCTCTGCGCGGCGGACACGTTGCTCGACGGTGCTCCGGAGCTGACGTTGGTGGGCTCTCCCGACTCGATTCGTCCCCTGCAGGCGCTGATCGATCGCATGTACCTGCCGACGGTCTCGCTCCTGCGTCAGCTCGAAGGTGAGCCGGTGCCCGAAGTCACTCGAGAAGTACTGAGCGAGCGCACGCAGTCAGGCGCGTACCTCTGTCAGAACTTCACCTGCCAGCGGCCCGTTCAATCGGCGGAAGAGCTCCAGCGCTCGCTCAAGCTGCTCACGCGGCCGTCAGTCTGATTCCTGGAGCTCGGCTGATTCGCCCCCTCCCGCGCGTGAAGTGCCGCAGGAAGCGAGTTCGCTCT
>CBIHPJ010000232.1:0-11582 GCA_966211295.1 uncultured Myxococcales bacterium
AGCGAGCAGCCGAACTTCTTCGCCTCGGCGATCGCCTTGTCCGGCGGCCAGCCCTCCACCGCCATGCGGTACGACGCGACGGCAACACCCGTGCGGCCCTTGCCCGCTTCGCAGTGCACGTAGCAGGGGCTGTTCTTGGGGTTGGTCGCGAAGTCGAGGAAGTCCTTCATCTGCTTCTGCGTGGGCGCCGAGTTGTCGAGGATCTTCACGTTGAGCGTGTTGAGCCCCGCGGCCTTGCCGGCCTTCGCGTCGTTCGTTCCCTCGAGCGTGAGATCGACGATGCCCTTGAAGCCCTGATCGACGAGCTTCTGGTAGCCCTTCTTGTCGTCGATGCGCGAGCCACGCGTGAGTCCGTCGGAGACTTTGAACTCGTACTTCGAGACCGGGTACCGCAAGCCCCCGAGCTCGGCGACACCGACCAATTCTGAACCGAGCGTCGCGCCGGCGTTCTTCAGATCCTTGCCGACGGTGCTCCATCCTTTTCCCGTCGATGCGTCCTTCGCGAGCTGCTTCACGTCATGACCGACGTCGGAGCCGAAGCGCTTGAGGCCTGAGCCGAGGTTGCGAAGCGAGAGTCGAGAGACCATGGGGAGCTCGTGGGTGAAGCGAGGGGAAGTGGAGGAGACCACACTCGCTTCACTCGGAGATCGGCGTTTGGTGCTTGGGGGACAAATACCCCGGGCGCCCGAAGCGGAGGAACAGCGCCGGCATCAGGAAGAGGTTGAGGAAGGTGGAGCTGATCAGTCCTCCGACGATCACCACCGCGAGCGGATGTTCGATCTCATTCCCCGGCCGCACGCCACCCATGATGATCGGCACCAAGGCGAGCCCTGTCGCGAGCGCGGTCATGAGGATCGGACGCAGCCGCTCTTCCGCGCCGCGGAGCACGAGCTCGAGTCCGAAGGGCACGTCTTCTTCGCGTTCGAGGTGACGGTAGTGGCTGACCAGCATGATGCCGTTGCGCGCGGCGATGCCGATCACCGTGACGAAGCCGACCAGTCCGCCCAATGACAACACACCACCCGAGAGCAGCACTGCTCCCACGGCGCCCACCAGCGCGAAGGGCAAGCTCGCGTAGACGAGGAGCGCGGTGCGCGCGTCGCCGAAGTCGCTGTAGAGCACGAGGAAGATCCCCAGCAGTGCCAGCAGGGCGAAGGCGAACAAGCGGCGTTGGCTCTGTTGGCGCGCGGCGTACTCGCCCAGCACCTCGGCGTGGTGCTCCGACGGGAACGACATCGCCCGCACCGTCTTCTCTACGTCTCTCGCGACGCTGCCGAGATCGCGGCCTTTCACGTTGCACGACACGTCGATGCGCCTCGACGCCGACTCTCTCTGAATCACGTTCGGCGTCGCTCCGATGCGCACCTCGGCGACGGCGTTGAGCGGCACCTGTCCGCCACCGGGGAGATCGATGAGCAGTTCGCGGAGCGCCTGCACGTCGTTGCGCACGCTCGCGTCGCCCCACACCACCACGTCGAAGCTCTTCTGCTGCTCGTACACCTCTCCGACCTTCGCGCCCTTCACCAGCGTCGCCACTGCGCGCCGCACGTCACCGGGTGAGATGCCGAAGGCCTGGGCCTGCTCGTCGCGCAGCTTCACTTCGACTTGCGGCACCAGGACCTGTGGCTCCACTTTCAAGTCGCTCACGCCCTCGATCTTCCCGAGCGCGGTTCCGACGCGCTGCGCTTGTTCGCGGAGTGTCGCGAGGTCAGGGCCGTACACGCGCACCACCACCGAACCACCACCACCACTCAGCACTTCTTTGATGCGCTCGCGCAGGTACGTGAGGAGATCG
This sequence comes from uncultured Myxococcales bacterium, assembly GCA_966211295.1. Classification (GTDB taxonomy): domain Bacteria; phylum Myxococcota; class Myxococcia; order Myxococcales; family Myxococcaceae; genus Archangium_A. The sequence goes on from CBIHPJ010000232.1 coordinate 1,796, forward strand.
CGGTACAGCCCCGGATACCCATCGACCACCTCCTGCACGCGCGCGACGGTCGCGTCGTAATCCACCTCGGGATCCACGGAGATCCACAGCTCGGTGAAGTTGGGTCCCACCACTTCATCTGCGACTTCCGCGCGGCCGATGTGCGAGCCGAAGTTCCGCACGCCGGGAACGCTGCGCAGTTCCTTGCTCGCCGCGAGCGTGATGCGATTCATCGCCTCGAGTGAGGTGCCGGGCTTCTCGACCCAGTGCATGAGGAAGTCGAGTTCCTTGAAGTGAGGAAGGAAGTCTTCCCCGAGAAAGGGAACCGCGGTGACGGTGAGCGCGAGCAGCGTGCCCAGCACCACAGGCGCGCGGCCTGGCTTCGCGAGCACTCGCTCGAGCACGCCGCGGTACCAGCGCTTGAGTGGCGCCATGATCGGCGGCTCGTGCCGAGTGCGATCGATCGCGCGCGGCAAAAGGATCAGCGCCAACGCGGGCGTCACCACCAGCGCCACGCCGAGCGAGGCGGTGACCGCGAGCAAGTAGGAGAGTGCGAGCGGCCGAAAGAATGCCCCCGCCAATCCATCGAGCATGAACACCGGCAGGAAGACGAGTGCGACGATCAAGGTCGCGTAGACGACGGCGGAGCGCACCTCGAGCGCGCCTTTCAGCACCACGATGAAGGATGACTGTGGCGATGAGGACGCCGCGTTCAACTTCAGCCGGCGCACGATGTTCTCCACGTCGATGATCGCGTCGTCGACGACCTCACCGAGTGCGATCACCAAGCCCGCCAGCACCATGGTGTTCAGCGTGCCGCCGCGGAAGTGCAGCACCAGTCCCGCGGCCACGAGCGAGAGGGGAATCGCCGTGACGCTGATCACCGCGGTGCGCCATTCCCAGAGGAAGAGCCCGATGATCAACACCACCAACACGCAGCCGAGCAGCAGCGCGTGATTGAGGTTGGAGAGCGAGCGCTCGATGTACGTCGCGGGCCGGAAGATGGTCGAGTCGATCTCCAGTTCAGGCAGGCCCGGCTTCAGTGACTCGAGTGCGGTCTCCACTCCACGCGTGAGCTCGAGCGTGTTGCCCCACGGCTGCTTCTCGACGATCAACAACAGGCCCGGTCCGTCGTTGATGATCGCGTCACCGATCGGCGGTTGATGTCCCTCGGTCACTGCGGCGACGTCTCCGAGCGTGAGCGGAGTTCCCTTGCGCGTGACGACCGGCACGTTCGCGAGCGCGCGCGCGTCGGTGATGCCTCCCACGTGCGCGACGGCAAGGCGTTGATTGGGTGAATCGATGAAGCCACCTGGCTGTGGTCGCGTGGCATCGCCCGTGACCTTCATCACCTGATCCAACGTCACGCGATTCGCCGCGAGCCGATCGGGCGTTACCAGGACCTGGAGCTGCCGATCGCGCTGTCCCCAGATCGCCACGTTCGCGACACCGGGCACCGCCATCAAGCGCGGGCGAATCGTCCAGCGCGCCAGCGCGGTCATCTCCACTTGAGAGAGCGTCTTCGACGAGATCCCGATCTTCATCGCGCGACTGGTGGAAGAGAGCGGAGGCAACATCACCGGCGGCCGCGCCACGGCGGGCAGCGTGGTCGCCGCCACGGAGAGACGTTCCGAGACCAGCTGCCGCGCACGGAGAAGGTCAGTTCCGTCTTCGAAGATCAGCACCACCGACGAGAGACCGAGCACCGACTTCGAGCGCAGGGTCTTCAGCCACGGAGTGCCGTTGAGCGCGCTCTCGAGCGGCACACTGACCAACGCCTCCACCTCCGCGGTCGAGAGACCGGGCGCCTCGGTCTGCACCTCCACGAGTGGCGGGGAGAACTCGGGAAAGACGTCGAGCGGAGTGCGAGAGACGACGTCGAGTCCCCAGATCATCAGCAACACGGCGAGACACGCGACCGCCACTCGCAAGCGCAAGGCGCCTCTGATCAGCGCCTCCATCATTTGCCCGCACCGAATTCGACGCCGAACAACTCGGCGACACCCGTGGTGACGATCGCGGTACCTGCCGCTGGAGCTGAGGCGAAGACCGCGAGCTCGCCAGCGCGGCGCAGCACCTCCACGCGGCGGCGCGCGTACGTCTGCGGTGCGCGTGCTTCGTAGACCCAGGTGCCTCCGTGAATGTCGTGGATCACGGAGGACCACGGCGCGACCAGCTTCGCCTCGCTGGAGTCGAGGGGCAGCGACACCATCACGCGCTCTCCCGGGAGCAGCGCGTGCCCTTCGTTCGGCAGCGAGAAGAAGAGATCCACGGTCACTGCGAGTGGATCGGCCGACGGCGGGGCCGCGATTCGTTTCGCCTCGAGGCCCGGGTCCTCGGCGCGTGCAGCGAGCGGACGCACGGTGACGATCGATGCGGCGGCCAGTCGATCGACGTCACCCGCGTAGACGCCCACGCGGATCCACACCTCGGCCAACGCGTCGATCTGGAAGAGCGGTGAGCCTCCAGCCACGGCTTGCCCTTCACCGACGCGCAGGTCGCGCAGCACTCCGTCACTCGGTGACTCGATGGCCAGCGCCAGCTTCGCGTTCGCGCCACCGCGCGGACGAGCCGCGGCCAGGTTTGCCTCGGCGAGCGCCAGCTCAGCCTGGGCATCTTCGTTCGCGCGTTCTGCGACGGCTCCTTCCTTGAGGAGTTGCTCGTTGCGCACCGCGCGGCGCTGCGCAGCGGCGAGGCGTGTCTCTGCCGCCGCGATGTCGGCTGCGGACGGGAGTGCGAGCAGCCGCATGATGACCTGGCCCCGCTTCACCGCGGTACCCGGCGCGAGCATCCCCGCGGGCGGAGCGAGCACCGTGCCCGCCATGGGCGCCGAGGCGAGAATGGAGCGGCCCGTCGGCACCATCACTTCTCCGGCCACCTGTCGAACCCGCGGCACGCTCCTGGTCTCGATGGGCGCGGTGGTGATGCCGAGTCGTTGCTCCGCGCGCTCGGAGAGCTTCAAGGTCGTGGGCGAGCCGTGCTGCACCGGATGGTGGACCGTAGCAGCGGGCGGTTTGGCAGGCGGCTTCGCGCCCTCGCACGAGAGCACCAGTACGAGCACTCCCAGGAGCTCAGTTCGCATGGCCACGTTTCCTTCCGACGCTGCGGTCGAGCTCGGCGGCGGCGCGGCGAAGCTCGGTCTGCAGCTCCATCTCGCGGGTGTGCGCGTCGAGCTGTTGCCGCGCGGTCTCGAGCACCATCAAGTACGACGCTTCTCCCCCGGCGAACGCCTTCTCAGCGCGCCCCGTGGCGGAGTCGAGATCGGGCAGCACCTCGGCTCTCAGCAGTGCGAGCTGCTGTTCGGCGGCGGTGAGCCGGCCGTGCGCATTGCGGATCTCCATCGCCACGCGCTGCCGCGTTGCGACGTACGCCCAGGCGAGACGGTCGTAGTCGGCCTCGGAGCGGGCTCGTTGCCCCTGGTTCTGCGCGAAGATCGGCAGCTCGAGCTGCAGCCCGGGCCCGATCTCGAAACCCTGTGACCCCGCGCCGTTCGCATCCGCGAGGAGAGAGGCCTGGGGAAACGAAGCGGCGAAGGCTGCGCTCACGCGGAGCCGCGCCGTCTGAACTCCGATCTCCGCCGCGCGCAGATCAGGCCGCAGCGCGAGCCCGTCGCGCAGCTCTGCCTCCAGGTCACCGTCGAGCGGCGACGCAAGGTTCGTGAGCACGAGCGTGGGCCGCTCGCCGTTCTCGAGCCCGAGCAAGGTGTCGAGGCGATCGGCGGCGAGCGTGGCCTCCACTTCCAGTCGCTTCACGTCGTGTTCTGCGCGGCGCTTCTCCACCCGAATCGCCGCGAGCTCCAGCTCACTCGCGTCTCCAGCGCGCAGGCGTGCCTCCGAGATCGAGGCGATCCGCCCGCGCAATTCCGCAGCTTCCTTCGCGAGGCGCACTCGCTCTCGGCTCAAGGCGGCGTCGGCGAAAGTGACCTTCACGGTGCGAATGAGATCGAGCCCGGTCTGCACGAGGCTGACCGCGACGCGCTGCACTTCGGTCTGCGCGGCTTCCACCTTCTTCGGGCGTTGCCAGAGCGACTCCAGCGGAATGCCCGCGGTGAACTCGAGCTGCTTGGGCCCCAGCGGCAGCAGCAGGGTGAGGAACGGATTTCGAATCATCCCCGCCTCGACGAGATCGCCGCGCGCGAGGCCGAGCGCTCCGAGGTCGGCCTGGAACTGGCCGTTGTTCCACAGCGCGATGGCCACCGCTTCGTCTTCGGTGAGCCCGTCGTCGAGCTTCACCTGGGGAGGGAGTTGGAAGCCCGAAGCGCCGCCTTCGCGGAGACGGGCGCCGCTGTAGCCGGTGAGCTCCGAGGACAGGTACGCGCGGTCGTACGCCGACGTGGGCGCACACGCCGAGGCCGTGATCATCGCGACGGTGAGCGTGAGCCTCTTCACGCAGTCTCCCTTCGGAGTCGCGCAGCGAGGCGGGATCCGACGGGCGTGCTCCCGCGGTCGCCTCGCGTGATGTGAGTGCGGAGCGCGAGGCCGGCATCGTTCTGCGTGCGAGGTCCGCGCGCCTTGAAGGACGGCGCGTGGTCGTGCGCGGATCCAGAGGTGAGCGCGCTCCTTCTCAAGCGGCCTCCGCTGCCAGACGTACTTCCAGACGTGCGCCGCTGCTGGTGTCGGCGAATCCCGCGGTCCCACCGTGGCGCCGCGCGATGTGCGCGATGATCGCCAGGCCGAGCCCGTGCCCCGCCTTTCCCTGCGCGCGCGCGTCTGGCGCGCTGAAGAACGGCTCGAAGACTCGCGCGCGCTCGGCGAGCGGCACTCCGGGTCCGTCGTCCTGCACCACCAGGAGCGCGCTGCTTCCCTCGCGCACGACCGAGACGGAGACGCGAGCGCCGAACTTGAGCGCGTTCGACACCGCGTTCGAGAGCATCACCTGCAAGAGCGAGGAGTCGCCGCGGACCGTGAGATCGCCTTCCGCGATCCTGACTCTGGAAGCTTCAGGAGGCGGCAAGGCAGCGACGACGTCTTCCATCACGTCACGAAGTGAGACGGCTTCATCGCGACCAGGCTGCGCGCGTTCGGGAGTGGCCAACACCAGCAACCGCTCGATCAACGTCTCCAGCCGGGAGAGCGTCTCTCGGGCGCGTTGAAGTTGCTGCGCCTGCGCGGGGCTCTGCTCGGCGAGCAGTTCGAGTTCTGCACGGACGGCGGTGAGCGGCGTGCGCAGTTCATGTGCCGCATCCGCGGCGAAGCGCTCGGCGTGCGCGAGGGCGGCGAGCAATCGCTCGAGCAGACTCTCGAGCGTGGTGCGAAGTCGGTCCACCTCCACGACTCCTTCGGAGGCACCGAGTTCCACGTTCTTCTCGAGCCGTTCCAGTGCACCGAGGCGTTGCTCCAGGCGAGTGAGCGGTCCCACCGCCGCGCGTGCGACGGCGCGGCTCGCGATCCACGCGGCTGCTGCCGCCACGAGCGCCGCAGCGAGCGCGGATCCAGCGAGCAGGAGCCCGACTTCGGAGTGAGTGCCCGCGGCCGAGACCTGCAGCCCGCGCTTCGAGGTGACGGAGCACATGCGCAGTGACTGCGCCGAGAGTGATTCGCACCTGCCCGCCTCGAGCTGCGGAAGGAGGGAGTCTCCCGCCACGCGGTCCTTCGCATCGAACACGGCGAACACGAGCCCCAGGTGCGCCATCTCTTCGGTCTCGTCGCGCACGACTTCTTCGGGCGACTCCTCTTCGACTGAGCCGGCGGCGTGAGAATCCAACTCGTCCGCAAGAATCTTCGCGGCGCCGCGCAGCCGCTGATCCTCCGCGCGCATCATCAGCCAACCGGAGAGTCCCGCCGCGGCAGACGCGGAGAGCACCGCCGCGAAGCTCGCCGCGAGCACGGTGCCCCACACCACACGCGAGGCCAGCGTCTGGCTACGCATCGCGCGACTCCGAAGCGGCCAACTTGTAGCCGTGACCGCGCAACGTCTCGATCAGCTCGGCGCCGAGCTTGCGGCGCAGCCGAGCAATCAACACCTCCAGGCTGCTCGCAGCCGACTCGGTGATGTCGCCCCACACACCCTCGAGCAGCTCATCGCGCGGCACCACTCGGCCCGCGCGGCCCGCGAGCAGCTCGAGCAGACTCCACTCGCGCGCGGTCACGGGCACCTCCACTCCATTTCGGGTGGCTCGACGCCCCGCGAGCTCCAACTTCACGCCGCCGTGGACGTACGCGAGCTGACGGGGCAGGGCGCGACGACGTCCGAGCGCACGCACTCGGGCTCGCAGCTCCGCCACCGCGAACGGCTTCGCGAGGAAATCATCGGCGCCCGCATCGAGTCCCTCCACGCGCGTCGCGACCTGCGAGTTGGCGGTGAGGATCAAGATGGGGACCGACGAGCCCTCTTCACGGAGCTCACGGCACAGCTGGATTCCGCGTCCGTCGGGCAGGCCCAGATCCAGCACGACGAGATCCACGCCATCGTGCACCGCACTGCGCGCCGCCTGTAGCGTGCTGGCAGTGATCAACGCGTGGCCGTCCTTCTCCAGCGCACGCGCGACCACGCTCCTCACGTCTGGATCGTCGTCGATGACGAGTACTCGCATGGCGGTCACCGTGACACGTCACTCAACGACCGGTGTGCTCCTTCAGGAGCGCGCCCTTCTCGTCATAGACGAGCTCGCGTTTGCCCCCTGGAGCGGCGATCAGAATCTCGTAGGTGACCTTCTGTTGCTTCACCTCGCGCTCGACCGATTCGACGCTGTTCTTGCCGTAGCGTGAGGCGAGGTGAGCGGTCTTCACCGCGCTCGGCAGCTCTTCGAAGGAGATCTCCTCTTCCTCGCCGAGCACCGAGCCATCGAGGGAGATCTCCATCGACAACTTGCGCGTCTTCTCACCGTCTTTGAGCTCCACCTCGGCCTCGAACTGCTGCGTCTTTCCCTTCATTTCCTTCTCGAACGAACGCGAGGTCGCATTGGGGAACTTCTTCGTGACCGCGTCCCGCACCGCTTTGGGAACGTTCGCCTCAGCAACCTTCTCTTCGTGCTCGTCGGCGTAGGCGACGGTGGCGAAGCAGGTGAGCGCGAGCAGCGTGATGGTCTTGTTCATGCGCGCACTCTCGCAGGCCAGGCTGAACCCCACCTGAACGACCACCACAAAAGGAACTCGCGAACCCCAAACGTGGCCGAGTTCCGGCCCGCGCGCGCGCTACCTGCAGGGGATGATCAGTTCGCTCGTCCTGGCGCTGTTGTTGACGCAGAACGCCCCGCCTCCGCCTCCGCAGCAGCTCCGGTGGGATCCTCGCATCGACATCCCGGTGACCGGCGCTCTGGCAGCGGGCTGGATCATCTCGGATGCCTTCAAGAAGGACCTCGCGCCTCAGCAGTGCCGGCTCTGCGGCACGAATGGTTTCGACAACGCCATCCGCGTGCTCTTCAACCCCTCGTTGAAGCCGAGCGCCGACGGTTTTCACGGCGCGGACACCGCGAGCACCATCGTGGGCTTCATCGCCGTACCGGTGGCGATGATCGGCCTCGACGCAATCTTCACGGCGCGTGAGGGCGTGTTCATGAAGGCCTTCTGGACCGACGTGGTGCTGATGCTCGAGGCCACCTTCAGCGCGCTCGCGGTGAATCAGACCGTGAAGTTCCTCGCGGGGCGCGCGCGGCCGTACACCATCGGCGCTCCGCCTGAGCTGCTCGAGTCGGGGCGCGATCCGCCGGACAACAACCTCTCCTTCTTCAGCGGACACACCACGCTCGCCTTCGCGCTCACCTCGTCAGCGGCCACCATCGCGTCGCTGCGCGGGTATCGGCATGCGTGGGTGCTCTGGGCCGTGGGGCTTCCGCTCGCCACCGCCACGGGGATCCTCCGTCTTGCCGCCGACAAGCACTGGGCGAGCGATGTGCTCGTCGGCGCCGCGGTGGGCACGGTCTTCGGCGTGTTGATGCCCACGCTCCTCCACGGCCGGGTAGGTCCGATCGAGGCGCAGGTCGCCCCGATGCCCAACGGAATCTCGGTCAGCGGACGCTTCTAAAGCATCGTTCTCTCGTCGAAGCAGGGAGAGGGTGACATGCTGCGGGCGTCTTTCGAACCGGAGATTCCCCCACATGACCCGCCGAATCGTCGTCAGCCTTCTTTCTGCCCTCATGCTCAGCGCGTGTGGAGGCACGGGCACCCTCTACGTGACCGCCCGCTTCTCCTCCGACGGCAGCACCCCGAGCTCGCGCGCTCGCGTGACGGTGCGTGAGGCGGCGGGCTACGGCACGTTGGTGACCGACGCGCAGGTCTCCGTCACCGGCAGCAAGCTGCCGAAGATCAACATCCCCATCTCGATGAACATGCAGGAGTACCGCGCCGACGGCTTCGGGTGGGACGAGTCGCTCCGCCTCGAGGTGGTGCGCGGCAGCGATCGCCTGGAGGCCACGGTGCAGTCGCCCGGCTTCTCCGTGATCACCGCGCCCACGCAGGACGGCACCGTGGTGAAGGCGAACGGCCTGCTGGTCACCTGGCGTGACGCGAACAACCAGCCTTCCAACACCGTGCACGTGGTGCTCAACCGCGCCGACGTCGACGTCGCGCTCGCCGAGGACAAGTTCCAGTACCGCATCGCCGCGGAGCCGCTGGTGGTGGCGACCGACGAGGTCGTCTACCTGGAGCGCAGCAACGAGGTCGCTCCCGAGGGCGGCGCGCCGGGCTCGGTGATCAGCGCGACCACCACGCACAGCATCAACTTCAAGGTCGAGTGACAGCGTCTCCCTCTCCCTACGCAGCAACGCGGTGCCGAGGCAGCAGCGTCCCAAAGAAGGAGGGCCGGGAGAGGGGCGTACTTCGCGCTCTCCGGTTGATCAGGGCGTGAGCAGCACGTCCGTTCAGCACAGTCAGTCTGGGTGGCGTGGTGAAGTTCGAGCGAGTGCTTCGGCAATCAACTCCGCCGCGGAGGCACCACCAGCACATCGCACGGCACCTCGCGGAGCACATCACCCGCCACGGTGCCGAGCAGCGCGTGCGAGAGCCCCGCGCGAGCTTGCGTGCACATGGCGAGCAGGTCGGCCTTCACCATCGACACGGTGCTGGGAATGATCCGCCGCGGCGAACCGGGCAGCACGAACACGCGCCAGGGCTCCGGTTCGGCGAGAGCGACCTTGGCGATCGCCGCGTCGATCTCCGCACGCACGTGTGCACGCGCCTTGCGCTCGAAGATCGCCTCGTGTTCTGCCGACTGCACGGGAGTGAGGCTCGGATAGATCAGCCCGTGATACGGCGGATCGAAGGCGTGCACCCACGCCAGCGGAGGCCGGGGGGCGGGCATCAGCCGCACGAGCGCCTTCAGCAAGTTCGGCAACGGCTCGTCTCCGCTCACCGCGAGCAGCGGCCGCGCGTACTGCTGGCGTGCGCGATTCCGCACCACCAGCACTCGCAGCCGAGCCCCTCTCACCACGCGCTCCGCCGTCGAGCCCACGAACATCTCGCGCAGGTCATTCGTCCCGCAGCGCCCCATCACCACCAGCTGCGCCGAGGACGCCTCACCCACCTTCCCGATCTCGGCAGACGGATCGCCCGTCCTCACCTCGCACTCGATCTCCACCCCGGCGCCGCACTTCGGTGCGAGCCGCGCGGCGATCTCACCGAGCGCGTGACGGGCATCGGCGACGGCGCGAGCGCGGCTGGCGCTCGGAATCGAACGCGGCACCACGTGCAGCAACGTCACGCGCGCATCTTCAGCGACGGGCAAGCGCCCCACGCGAGAGATCGCCGCTTCGGAGCCGGGCGTGAGGTCGAGCGGGACGAGCACAGTCTTCAGCGGAATCGGACTCGATTTCCTGGCAGCCATGGCGTGTCTCCTCAACGATCGTGAAGCAGCTCTACTCCCGCTCGGCGCC
>CBIHPJ010000233.1:0-11563 GCA_966211295.1 uncultured Myxococcales bacterium
GAAAGCCCCATCGAGTCGAGCAGCGTCGCGTGCACGTCGGCCGGCCGAATCTGCGCACCCGCCGTGGCATCGAGCGCGCCCGTCGCGAAGTTCCACTTCTGTGAGGTCATGCCGGTGTTCGACGACGCGCCGAACACCGTGTTGCCCTTGATGCCCGGGCCCGCGAGCAGGCAGCTCGAGGTGAGGTGGTGATCGCGTCCGTCGCGCGTGTTGATCATCGGCGTGCGGCTGAACTCGCTGAACACCATCATCGAGGTGCACTGCCAGAAGTTCTTGGTGGAGCCCGGCACGGTCTTGGTCTTCAGGTACGCGATGAGGCGTCCGAGCGCGTCCCACCCTTCGCGCTGGCTCACCGCCTGCTGACCGAAGAGATCGAAGTGATCGTCGAGGCCGCCCGCGAGCGAGACGGAGATCACGTTCGACACGCCGTTCACCATCGCCTGGCCCGCGATCGCCGCGCGCGCGCGCATGCCGGTGAGATCCGCTGACACGTTGAGGTTGAACGCCGAGTACAGCTCGGTGAGCGCCGAGGGAGTGGGCAACTTGAAGTCGAACAGCGACGCCTTCGCGGGATTCGCGAGCGAGCGCGACATCTCGCGGCTGCCCTTGAACGCGGTGACCAGCCCGCTCACGTCGTAGCCATGCTGCTCGCAGGTATCGTCCGCGTCTTCGAAGCGACGCACCGCCGCTTCGCTCGCCGAGGGGAGCACCGCGCCCGACTGCGGCTGCATCACGGTGAGCAGGTCGCGGTAGTTGCCCACCCGCACCGCCGAGGCCGCGGGAGAGAGGCCCTCGTTGTACGACTCGGTGCCGATCGACATGTTCGGAATGTCGCCAGGCGTGCCGGTCTGCGCGCTCACCACCGTGTTGAGCGAGCTCCCCGACGCCGCGAGGCCGCGGGGGAACTTGCCGGTGATCAAGTAGCGGCGGCCCACCTCGTGGGTGAGCGTGTCCATGTTCATGCCGCGCACGATGCAGAGATCGTTCGAGTGCGCGAGCAGCGTGTCGGGGATCGCGGGACCGAAGGTGAGGTTGCCGCGCGTCTGCACGCCCGTGCCTCCCGTCGCCGTCATCACCGCGTCGACGAACGGAGTCTCCGCCGCCGTGTCCGCGTACGCGGGCTCGATACCCGACGTCGGGCGCGCGCCGCCCACGCGCTGGTACTGCGGCAGCGTGGCGTTGCGAGGATCGAGCGAGAGCAGCTGATCCCAACCGCCCTCGAAATAGACGAGCAGGAGGAACTTCGGATCCACCGTCTGCGCGAAGGCGTTGCCACCCAGCGGCGTGTTGCGGAGCAGGAAGCCGCCCGTCGCCAGGCCCATCACCTCGAGGAAACCGCGTCGTGTCGTGAAGCTCATTGGGGAAGTCCTCGTGAACTCAGTACAGGTGGTACTCGGGAGCCGTGAGCAGGGCGACGCAGACCGCGCGCCAGCCTTCCTTCACGTGCGCCGCGGTGGGAGTCGCCGTGCCCGCCGCTCCGCGAACCGCCTCGGAGAAGACGGTGCGAAGACCCGCGATCGAAGTGGTGTCAGTCGCCGCCACCTTCACGCCGTGGAAGCGCAGCTTCAGGTAGCGCAGGTTGGAGTCGATGCCCGTCGCGTTGGTGGTGACGGTGTCGTTCAGGGCGACGAAGCGCATCAACACGCGCGCGTTCGCCGCGAGCGCCGCGTCCGCGTTCGCCGTGCGCGTGCAGCCGTCGCGCGCCATGTCGGCCATGAACTTCTGGTACAGCGTGGACGCTTCGAGGTTCTCGTCGACGACGCCGATGTAGTCAGGCTCTCCGAGCGTCGCGCTGCGGGTGTTGAAGCCGTTCGCGGTGCCCACCATCCAGGTGTTGCCGCCGAGCACCACGGGCAACGACTGCGCCAGCTGCCGCACGGTGAGGCGCTGAATGTCGGCCGAAGCAGGGCCGGTCGGCGTCGAGCCACCGCCACCACCCGTCGCGGATCCGCCACCCGTAGCCGAACCACCGCCGGTGCCCACGCCGCCGCCCGTGGCGACGCCGCCTCCTGAGCCACTCGAGCCACCGGTGCCACTGCCGGACCCACCGCCGGCAGCGACTCCGCCACCACCACCGAAGCCATCGATGGGCGGGTGATCGAGCGGCAACACGGGCCCTTCATCCTGCACATCCAACGACGGTCCAACCGACTGCGGAGGAGCGACTTCTTCCGTGCACGCCACGAAGGCGCAGCACAACAGGACGATTCCAGCGAGCGTCCCTGGACGCCGCAGGCGGCTCTGGGGGTTTACAGCGAGCGCATCAAAACGCGTTCTCATCGGACCCTCCGGTACGAAGGCTGCGAGACGATCTGTTCGACGAGCCACGGCAGCCGATACCCGTTGCTCTGGAATCCAGTGGTGAGCGTGGTGAGCGCCGCGGCCTCGTCGGGATCCGTTCCCACCAGGCGCAGGTCGCGCTTCATGAAGTACGACCAGGCGCGCTTCACCGAGCAGCGCGCGAACGTTCCGTCGGCCACGATGGTGTTCACTCGCCCCTTCGGTCCCGCTGCCAGCGCCGCCGTGATGTCCGCGTGCGCCGCGTTCGAGAACTGGTACGGCAGCAGCGCGCCCGGGTTCGGAGCCGAGCTGTCCGTCACGTAGAAGCGCTTGCAGAAGGCGCTCCCGCTGTTCACGCAGCTCGCCTTGGTGCGCGGGAACATCGTGAGGTCGGTCATCAACGTGGTGCCCGCTTCGCTGAACTGTCCCCAGCCGGCGGCCATCGGCTCCAGCTGGCGGTGGCAGTAGCGGCAGGTGCAGCGCTGGGTGAGATCGTCGCTGCTGTCGCTGCAGCCCTGCGCCGGAGTCTCGAGCTGGCTCGGCGGCACGAAGCTCTCGCACTCGAAGTCAGCGCGGAACCGGTTCGCACGGCCGCGGTTCGTCTGGAAGCGGAGCAGGTACGCCGACGAAGTGAGCACGCCCGCGTGCAGCGCGCTCCCGCGATCCACCTGGCGCCACGTGGTGTCGGCGAAGTCGTCGCCGGTGAGCGGCTCGCTCGGGTCAGGCTGCGCCACGATGCGCGCGTAGGTGAGGTGCGGCGCGAGGTACTTCTTCCAGAACACCAGCGGTCCATTCACCGGCGCGTTCCGCGAGGTGACGAGCTCGGTGTACGGCTGGCCACCGGTGGTCACGCGATCGACCATCAGGTTCAGCTGCTCGCGCATCGCGTTCTCGATCACCGTGCGCACCTGCGCGGTCGGGCCGTAGCAGTAGCGGAGGTTCGGTCCGCAGCCGCACTCCGGCCGCGCGTCGGAGGCGATGGAGTTGCACTCGATCACCGCGCCGTTCACCGTGACGCTCTGGGTCTCCATCGCGTCGAAGGCGCACACCTTCACCGGCGTGGTCGACCAGTACGGCGTGACCATGCGCCAACCTTCCTGCTTGATGGTCACGCCGTTCACCACGCTGGTGCGAATGCCCGCGGTGGCAGGCACGAAGCCGGTGGTGAACTGCGTCTGCTCGAAGTCACCGCACTGCGCGCCGAGCGTGGTGTTGATGTCCGTCGCGCCGCGGAAGACGCGCCGCTTGGTGGTCGACGAGATGGTGTACGCGGCCGGCGTGGCCAGCATGGTCAGCTGCGCGTTGGTGCCGTTGAGCGCGACGTTGCTCACGTTCGGCCAGAACATCTCTTCGTGGTAGCGGCGCATCGCGATGCGGAAGTCGTCGCTCGCCAGCCACGACGTCACCGTGGCCGCGGGGATCGACGCTTGCGTGTCGAGCGCGAGGTATTCCTCGTAGGTCGGCACCTTGCCGCGCAGGTCGAGGCTCAACCGGCGCAGCAGCTGGTACTTGTCGAGATCACGTTGTTGGTCGCACGTGGGACTCACCTGGGCGAGCACGACGCTCGGCAGCATGAGCACGGCGAGCAGCAGACTCTTCTTCATGGCAGCATCCCTCCTTCGGCCCAGCGCACGACGACGTCGTACTGGGCGGGTGTCAGCACCTCGCGATTCGCCGGCGGCATCGGCGAGGAGGTGTCGGTGAGACGGCGAACCGTCTGCGAGGCCCACGCCTTCGCGACGGAGTAGTTCTCGAGATCCAGCTGCGGCGCGTAGCTCGCTCCGGTGGCGTGGCAGCTTCGGCAGTGCGCGTTCATGAACGGCTTCACATCGGCCGCGAAGGAAGGCGGAGGCATGGTGTCCGACTCGGTGGAGAGGCGCACCAGCGCGGTGCCGTCGAGGAACCAGATGTCTCCGTTGAGATCCCTGGTGAGCGCGTCGGGCCACGGCTGGGTCACGTCGGCGAGCACCGAGGTGACCGCGCCCAGCTGGAGGATCTGCGTGGTGGTGGTGACCAGCGTGGTGTCTCCCACCACTTCGAGGTCGACGATCGCCTTCGCGGTCTCCGCGTTGCCGGAGAGCGTGTGACGAGTCACCGTGTTGTCCGCGGCGATCTCAAGCAGCCCTTCGGTGGTGCCGAGCAACGTGACGTCGCCGCGGTGATCGATCGCGGTCACCGTGGCCACCCCGCGCGCCAACGTCTTCACCGACTTCGCGGAGAGATCGATCGCGTAGAGCGAGGCGCCCTTCACGAGAATCGCGGAGCCATCGACGCGGCCAGCGATTGCCTGCACCGAGCCGCTCTCCTCGGGATCGGTGAGGCGCACCGTCTCGCGGTGAGCGTCGAGCACGCGCACCGCATCGCGCGACGTGGTGACCCAGAGCGCGGAGCCAACGACATCCACGAAGCGCAGCGAGTCCATCGCGAAGTCGTCGGAGACGGGCGCGCGGAGCAACCGCCCCTGCGCGTCGTGGAAGAAGCCGCCCGTCGCCGCGAGCATCACGCCCGTGCCGCGGCGCGAGAGCGCCTTCACCGCGCCAGGCACGCGCACGTCGTCGTCGGTGCCCACGGTCATGGTGGAGAAGTCGGTGCCGGCCTTCTGGCGAACCAGCGAGCCGTCGAGCACGGTGACTTCGCCGGACTGGAGCCAGAGAGCGGAAGGACTGCTCCACTCACCGGGGGTGGTGCGGTTGGGTCGCGGGCGCTCGACCGGCGCGCCGTTGACCACGGTCATGGCCTTCACCTCTTCAGGCGGAGGCGCCACCGTGATCGCGCCGGTGCAGGCGGTCAGCAGCAGCGAAGCGGGGACGAGAGAGCGCATGGCGAGCGGGCCCATTCGCAAGCCCGGGGCCAGCCCGAGACTTGAGTTGAATCAAGGGCTTGGAGAGTGATTCGGACCGGCTTTCCGATGATCTGGAGTGCCCGTGCCCACGCCACTGTCCCCTGCCAGAGGACAATCAAATGCAGCGCTTGCCTGAGGCGGTGAGCGCGGGGCATGAGGAGCTGATGCTGCTCTCAGTAGCCGCGGCGATGGTGATCGCGGCTCAGCCCTCCAGCCCCTGGTTGAGCGAAGCGAGGGCGCTCGTGGAGCAGCTGCGTTTTGCCGACGCGATCGCGCGGCTCGAGATCGCGCGGCAGGTGCGCAGTCTCGAACCCTCGGAGCGGCGTGCGGTGCTCGAGCTGCTCGCGTATTGCCAGGTGGCAGAGGGCAAGCGTGATGCGGCAGAGGCGACGTACACCTCGATGCTCCAGACGTAGCCGTGGTTCGAGCTGTCGAAGGAGTCGTCTTCGCCGTAAGTGCTCGAGGCGTTCGAGGCGGCGAAGACGAAGTTGTTCCCCACGGACTACGTGCGGCTCGAGGTGCAGACTTCCGCGCCGGGTTGGGTGGCGATCTCCTTGGCTGATCCGTGGAGGCAAGTGAGATCGGTCACGGTGTTCGAGCGCCTCGATGCCGGTGAGTGGAAGGAGACGGTGCTCACCGAGGAAGCGGGTCACACGTATCGCTTTCCGCTGAGCGTCACGGGGAGCAGTCAGCTCGAGTGGTACGTGGAGGCGAACAGCGACGTCGCAGTGGTGGCGCGAGTGGCGACGCGTGAAGCGCCGCGCGTGCTGAAGATCGCGAAGCAGGATCCAGTGGTGATCGTCGCGCCCGAAGTGAAACCGATCTCGGGCACGCGAGTCGCGGGCTTCGTCACGTTCGGTCTCGGCCTCGTGCTCGGTGCAGTCGCGACGGGACTCGCGGTGAGTGGAACCAACTTGAGGCAAGCCGCGAGAGATCGCACCGAGCCGCCCGGAGATTTCGCAGACACCGCGAGGCAAGCCGATCGCGACGGACAGACTCAACAGACGTGGTCAGTCGGGCTCTTCATCGGCGCCGGAGTCGCAGTCGGCACCGGAGTGGTGCTCGCATGGTGAATGAGGAAGAGAAGACGGCGGCAGGGGAGAGGGGCGCACTTTGCATCCTGCTTCTTCTCGCCCTGACGAGCTGCGATCCCGGCCCCCTCGAGCTCACCGGCCTGAAGTGCAACGACGCCCACCCATGCGGCGACGGCTACGTCTGCTTCGAAGAGCTCTGTTACCTCGAAGGTGAAGTCCCCGAAGTCGATGCAGGAATTCCAGACGCGGGAATGCCAGACGCAGGAAGTCCCGACGCCGGAATCGACGCGGGCATGGATGCCGGAGTCGACGCAGGGCCGCCCGACGCCGGCCCACCCGACGCCGGAATTCCCCGCGGAGTGAACCTCCTTTTCAACCCGAGCTTCGAGCAAGCCTTCTCCGACGGAGGCATCTCTGGCTGGCGCGCGAGCACCGGCCGATTCCGCTCGGTCTCCGACGCTGGTCACACGGGAATTCGCGCAGGCCGTCTCGAGTCCACCGGCTCGCAGCAGCTCCCCGTGTTGATCCCGAACAACGACGTGAATGGCCCCGAGCTCGGCATGCTCTTCTGCGCCTCGGTCTGGCTGCGCAGCGACAGCGACGCCGGCGTCGACTTCACCCTCGCGATCCGCGATCGCTTCTTCGACGGCGGCACCTCGACCAGCTCAGGCACGCGCAGCACCGTGCGAGAGAACTGGATTCAACTCAAAGAAGAGTTCGCCACCATCGGCACGAGCACGATCCAATTCCGGCTCACCGCCAACTCGCGCTTCGATGGAGGCGAGGGCATTTACGTCGACGACGTCTGGCTTTCGCGCGCGCAGCCCACCGGTTGTCCCTGAACCCCGTGCAGCCACGGTTCCCCACCGCGTCGGCGCTCCTCTCGTCCCTGGGTTGGGCGTTGCTGTTGCTCGTCGTCGGTGAAACGGCCTCGGGCATGCACGCCAACGCAGCGCGCTTTCTCCTCGAGCGACCGCTGCCCGCGGCCATCGTGGTGCTGACGCTCACCGCGGTCTTGCTCGTCTTCGATTCGTTCAAGCTGACGTCGGTCGCGGTTCGGCCGGCGGCCGCGCTGGTGCTGATCGTTCTCGGGGTGCTCAACCGGGAGAAGCTCCAATACCTCTCGATGCCGCTCTACACGTCGGACCTCGAGTTCGCGGACCACGTGTGGGCGATGTTGCCGGCGTTCATCCGAGCGCACCTCGGCACCTTCGTGTTCGTGGTCCTTTCCAGCTGCGCCTTCATCGTGATGGGAGTGGTCAGCTGGCGACGTGCCCTCGTGTCTCCGCGGCGGGCGCCGCCGAAGGTGTTGGCCGCCATCGCGATCGTGCTCCTGGTGTGGCTGGGTAATCCCGAGCGCAGGATCGCCAACATCCGCTCGCTGGGGCTGTTGAATGCCTATTGGGATCCGATCCCGAACGCGCGTAACAACGGCTTCCTGCTCACCTTCGCGCTCTCGGAGCGCATCGATCACCGAGCCGCTCCGCCGGTGCCCGACGCTGACGTGATCCGCTCGTTGATTGAAAGTCCGGGTGGCATCCATTCGCCGCCCACGCTCGATCTGGTGATGGTGATGAGCGAGTCGCTGTGGGACGTCGAGGCGCTCAGCAGCGTGCATTTCAGCACCGCGCCGATGCCCACGCTTCACCAGCGCTCTGGCTCGCTCATCTCTCCCTCACTGGGAGGCGGCACCGCCAACGTGGAGTTCGAAGCGCTCACCGGTTTTTCGACCGCGTTCCTTCCGCCCAACACCGTGCCCTATCAACACGCGCTGTATCGGCGCGCGCCCTCGGTGATGTGGGCGCTGAAGGCCGAGGGCTATCGCACCGTGGCGGTGCACCCGTATCACCGCTGGTTCTGGCGCCGCGGCCAGGTCTACGAGCATCTCGGGTTCGATCGTTTCGTCGCGCTCGACGAGATGCCCAACGCCGCCTTGCGTGGGCCGTACACCAGCGACGACGCGATGGTCGACGAGGTGTTGGCGCGGCTCGATGACACGCCGGGGCCCACCGCGCTCTTCGCGGTCAGCATGCAGAACCACGGGCCCTACGAGCCGAACCGCTACCAGTCTCAGCGCTTCGAGCTGCAGGGCAACTTGAGCGACGAGAGCCGCGCGATGTTGCAGAGCTACGTGGAAGGCGTGCTCGACACGAACCTGTCGTTGAGCCGCTTGATGGAGGCGCTGCGAAAGCGCCCCACGCCCGCGTTGCTGGTGTTCTTCGGTGATCACGCGCCGGCGCTCGGCGGAAAGCACGAGGTCTATCTGGAGGGCGGGGCGATCGCGTCGGGTGAAAGCCCGCTCTCGCTGACTGACTACGTCAGTCTCCATCGAACGCCGCTGCTGATCTGGCGCAGCGACACCAATCAGATCTTCCCGGTGCCGCAGGTGAGCCCCTCGCTGTTGCCGTCGATCATCTTCGAGCAGCTGCGGATCGAACATCCGTTCTACACGCGGTTCCTCTCGCGCGTGCGCAAGGACTTCGACGTGGTCGAGCGGCGCGCGCGGCACGCGGCGGACGGTGCCTGGTCGCTGGTCGAAGATGCGGTCGATGAGCCGCCGATCCTGAAGATGTTCAACGCGCTGCAGTACGACCTGCTCTTCGGGTCGCGCAGCAGCGAGGCGCTCCTCTTTCCGGAGCTCACCCCGCTGCTCGATGAGCCCTGATCGGCTCTGAACTCAGCGCAGTCGCGCGAGTCCGGCGGTCACCGCGGCCGCGAGCGTCGTGGTCGGCCGCCCGATGAGGCGGCGCAGATCTCCGCTGCGATCGTCGAGCTGGCCCTTCGCGATGTTCACATCTGCGTCGACGAGGATGTCCGCGTACCCAGCTGGCAACCCTGCGCTCGTGAGGACGCCCTTGAACTGATCGGGGGGAAGATCCGCGTAGGCGAGCTGCTTACCGGACTGCTTCGAGACCTCCGCGGCGAGCTCAGACTTGGTGAAGGGAGCGTCGCCTGCGAGCTCGTACACCTTGCCCGCGTGCCCCTCGGTGGTGAGCACCGCCACGCACGCCGCCGCGAAGTCCGCGCGAGAAGCCGCGGCGACTCGTCCCTCACCTGAGCTCCCTGCGAAGCCGTGGGCGAGCGAGGGCCCGAGGTTGTCGGTGTAGTTCTCGAAGTACCAACCGTTGCGCAGGAGCACGTACGGAACTCCCGAGGCCGCGAGCATCTTCTCGGTGGCGATGTGTTCGCCCGCGAGCAGCAGCTTCGACTCGGTGCCCTTGAGGATGCTCGTGTACGCGATGAGCTCCACTCCGGCCGCCTTCGCCGCGTCGATCAGCGCCTGGTGTTGTGCGAGCCGCTGGCCCACGGCGTTGCCTGAGATGAACAGCAGCTTCTTCACTCCAGCGAGCGCGCTCGTGAGGGTGGCGGGCTGCGAGTAGTCGCCCTGCCGCACCTGCACTCCTTTCGCGGCAAACTCGGCGGCCTTCGAGGGGTCGCGCACGATGGCGACCAGGTTCTTCGGGGAGATCTTCTCGAGCAGCCCTGCGACGACGAGGCGGCCGAGATGACCAGTGGCTCCAGTGATGGCGATCAAAGTGTGGCTCCTTCCAACTGCGGGGAGCGCGACGTGTAACGGGGTTACTCACTTTTCGTAAGTACCTACCTTCTGGTAAGTAACAGGCATGGCAGCAAGTGCGAAGTCCATCGCCCCGATCGTCCCTGACGTTTACGCAGCCGATTGCCCCACGCGCGGAGTGCTCACGCACGTCACCAGTCAATGGGGTGTGCTGGTGCTGGTGGCGCTCGCGAAGGACACGCACCGCTTCAGCGAGCTGCGGCGCCGAGTCGGAGGCGTGAGCGAGAAGATGCTCGCGCAGACGCTCCGCACGCTGGAGGAAGACGGCTTCGTCGATCGCAAGGTGTATCCCGAAGTTCCGCCGCGGGTGGAGTACCGGCTCACGGCGCTCGGGCGCGAAGTCACCGAGCGGCTCACCACGCTGGTCACGTGGATCGAGGAGAACCTCCCGCGCGTTCAGCGGGCCCGGGCGGCGAAGCAGCGCTGAACTGCGCACGAACGAGATACCCTGCGGCCCGTGGAGCGCGGCTACGAGCTGATCCGAAAGATCGCCGGCGGAGGCATGGGCGAGGTGTTCGTCGCCCGCCGCACCGGCGCCGGAGATTTCGAGAAGCGCGTCGCGCTCAAGTTGCTGCTCCCCCACCTCGCGAGCTCTCCGAAGCTGGTGCAGGACTTTCACGCCGAGGCGCGCCTCGCTGCGCGCATGCATCACCCGAACATCGTCGAGATCTTCGACGTCGGTGAGGCCGACGGCCGGCCCTTCATCGCGATGCAGTTGGTGGATGGCGTGACGCTCAGTCGCCTCATGCGCGAGGTACAGAAGCGCGGCGATCGGATTCCGCTCAACGTGATCCGCTTGATCGGCACCGGACTCTGCGAAGCGCTGAGCTACGCGCACGCGTTGACCGACGGGCAGGGCAGGCCGCTGCGCGTGGTGCATCGCGATGTCACGCCTGGAAACGTCCTCGTCTCTCGCAACGGAGCGGTGCTGCTCACCGACTTCGGCATCGCGCGCGTGCGTGATGGTTCGCTCACCGATCCCGGCGTGCTGCGAGGGAAGGCCGCGTACCTGGCGCCCGAGCAGGTGTTGAACGACGCGCCCACCGACGCGCGCGCGGACATCTACTCAGCGGCGCTCACGCTCTACGAAGCGCTCACGGGAACACATCCGTACAAGCGCGAGTCGATGAACGACGCGGTCGCCGCGGTGATCAAAGGAGAGCTGCCGCGGCTCGAGACGCTGCGAGACGATGTCACTCCAGGCCTCTCGCGCGCGCTGCACCAGGCGCTCGCTCGCAAGCCAGATGCTCGCTTCAACACTGCGCGCGAGCTGCGCGAGGCACTCGCTGATGGTCCCGTGGCGACCGCGCCCGAATTGGCGGAGTTCGTCACCGAGTACTGCGCGGACTCGTTGCAGCAGCCGCTTCAGCCGGAAGAACCGTCGGGGCCAGGAACGCGCTCCGTCGTGCTCGTGACAGTCCCTCTCCCTGCGGCGCGGGAAGACGGTCGGGGAGAGGGGCGAGCGCGCATCGGCCTCATCGTCGCTTCACTCGCACTTCTCATTCTGGGAGCGGGCTCCTGGTGGGCCTTCAAAGAGCCTCCACCCAAGCCGGTGGAAGTCGCAGTGCTCCCGGTGAAGGTGGAATCAGAGCCCGAAGTCGCCACTCCGGAACCCGAAGAAGTCGTCGCCGATTCGAATCCAGATCCCGAGCCCGCGAAACCGACTGCGAAGCGTCCACCGAAGCGCGTCGCACCGGCGCCGCCTCCGACCGCGGCCGTGAAGGTCGGCTACCTCACCGCCGACGCTTCTCCCTGGGCTGAAGTGCTGCTCTCGGGCCGAGTGATCGATCGCACGCCCTTCGTCCGCTACCCGCTCCCCGTCGGCAAACA
>CBIHPJ010000234.1:0-11562 GCA_966211295.1 uncultured Myxococcales bacterium
CGCGGCGCACTGCAGCGCTCGTGCTCAGTGCAACTTGCCGCAAGTGCAGGGGGCGGCAGGTGCGCTTCGTGACTCGGTTCGTGAGGCGCGTGAATGAAATGAGGTCTCGCCCCTCACCCCTGACCCTCTCCCCGCTTCGCAGGGAGAGGGAGTCAACGGATCAGAGCTTCCACTCGCGGCTCGAGTTGCACCGCGGAGCCGACCTTGAGGATTCCGATGCCCACGTCGAGCGCGCTGGTGGGAACTCCCGCGCGCTGCAGATGAGCGAGCAGTCGTTGGGCGCGGCGTTCACAACGCTTGAGCTCATCGGGTGCCGCTTCACTGCTGCGACCGAGCACGAGCAATCGCACGCGCAGTGAAGAGTTCGCGGTGAGCAGGCGCTCCAGGGCGAGGAGTTCGTTGCGCGCCTCGAGCTTCAGCTCATCGGTGCCGAGATCGAAGGAGACTCCGGTCAACGTCACTCCGAGCGCCTCCGCGTGCAGCCGCTTCGAGAAACGCAGGTCCTCCAGCGCGGTGCGGCAATCGAGCTCAGCGTCAGGACGCTTGGTGCCGACCCACGAACCAGAGCCGCTCACGTCGCCATGCCAGCGTCCCTTGAGCGCGCCGTCATCCGCGATCGCCACCGTCGCGCTGCCGCCGGCCGCGTCGTGCACCCAGTTGAGCGTCGCCGCGCGACCGCGACCCGTGCCCTTCACCGTCCACACGTCTTCCGCGAAGAGCGCGCAGCCCGTGAGCGTGGTGCCGTCACCCGTGAGCCGCAGCGTGCCCCCGCCGTCGATGCGCCAGGTGCCGCTCAGGTTCTTCTGCGGCGAAGGCTCGAGCGCGTGACCGAGGAGCGAGACCTCCATCAACTCCGTGTAGCGCTGGTCACCGTGGTTCCCCGGAATGATCAGCCGCACCCACCGCGCCATCGTCTCTTTCGGCAACGTGACCCGGCCTGAGCCACTCCTCTTCAGCGGCAAGGTCGCCACCTTCGTGAAACCTTCGCTCGGGCTCGACGACGACACCCAGACTTCGACTCCATTCGCAGAACAGCCCGGGTTGCTCGCTTCTTCGTCGTTCGCGTTGTTCACCTCGAGCACGCTCAGCATCGAGCGCTGCTCCAACTCGTAGACGAACGCGTACGGACCCTTGAGGCCCATCGCGTTGCACCAGCCCGTCGCGGGGTCTCCATCCGAGAGCGCTTCGGGAGTCCAGGTGCCTCCCCACGAGGCGGGCGCTTGCACGATCACCGTGCCCGCTTCGAGGGACAGCAGGTTGGTCTCAGGCACCGCGGCGAGGAGGGCGAGCAGGGGGAGCATCACCATGAAACGAGTCTAGGCCCCGATAGATCCTTTTCGGGGGTGGCTCGTTTCAGGGCGCCGTGCACTCGATCCTCCTGGCCCTCGCCCTCGCTACGACGAACTCCAACGGTCAACCCCGCGTCATCACCGTCGCAGGTGAAGCGAAGCTCACGTACCGCCCCAATCAAGTGGTCGCGACGTTCGTCGTCCCCGCCGCCGCGAAGGACGCCGTCGGTGTGAAGAAGATCAGCGACGAGAAGATCGCGAAGATCTTGAAGGCGTGCCGCGACGCGGGCGTCGAGCAGCGGAACATCATGATCACCGAGAACTCCGTCGTTCCTGAGTACCGCGGGAATGAGGTCGTCGGTCAGCAGCTCAGTCGGGCGCTCAACCTCACCATCACCGACATGGGGCGCATCGATGAGGCGCTCACCGCGGCCGTGCGAAATGGAGCTCAGCCGCAGGGTGTGTATCTGCAGAACACCGAGCGGCTCACGTGGGAGACCAAGGCGCGCGTCGCGGCGGCTGCGGTGGCGAAGGAGCGTGCGAAGGGGGAAGTGGAAGCGCTCGGGGCGAAGTTGGGTCTTCCGCTCGGGATTACCGATCACACGACTTCGCAGGAGATGGTGTCAGCGGGGACGTTCAGCGTTCCCGCCGAGGGGCCGGTGGTCACTGCGTTTGCTTCGCGTGAGCTCAGCGTGAGCTCGCAGGTGAGCGCTCAGTTTGATGTTGAGGCTCCGTGAGCGCTCGCCCCTCTCTCCGACCCTCTCCCCGCTGCGCAGGGCGAGGGAGTTAGGGGGTGCAGACGCGGGGGCCGTAGGGGAGCGTCTGATCAGTCGCGATGCCGAGCTGCATGGTGCCGAGGTGCGACGTGCCCATGTAGAAATGAGTTTCTTCGGGCGTGCCGCCGACTCGTGAGAGATCTCCAGGTCCGGTCTCGTAGCCAGCAGCGACGACCACGGCGCGTGAGGTGCCCGGAATGCGCACGATCATCCTCGTGCCCTTCGCAGGCCGCCCCGCCGAGGTCCAATACATGTTCACGTACCAACCCTCGTGCAGCACGGGGAACGCGGTCGGACTGCCGATGCCCGCGCCGTAGAACGTGCCGCCCTCGAGCGGCGCCCACACCTGGCTGCGATGCATCACGAAGCCCGTGGTCATCTGCGAGAGCGCGTAGTGCGCGGTGAGCTCATCGGTGAACGAGGTCGGGTAGGGCGGCGGCTCGCCCTGCGTCACCAGGTGCGCCTCCATCACCATCATTCCCGTCGCGGGCATCGCGAGTGAGTTCCCGTTGTCATTCACGCGCGGCATCGTGCCCGTCTGCATTCCGCACGCGCCCTGCGACGGCTCGATGAACCCGATGTCGAGCTGGTAGCCGCCCGCGTTCGCCTGGCCGCCGTAGGTGTCGATCACCACGTAGTAGGTGCCCGGCGTCACGTCGGCCTTCGCGTGCAGATCGCCGCGCGAGAGGCACGCCTGATCATCCAGCGCGGAAAGAATGTGCACGTCCACGTCGACGCCGCTGCTCTCGTACACCGCTGCTGAAAGGAAGCCCGCGGCGGGGACCTCGACGCGGTACACCACTTCGTTCCCCGACTCGTTCGTGCTCGGCGCACAGGAGTAGTGGTCGAAGAGACTCCGCGTGCTGACAGATGTGTCGTTCGTGTTCGTGTAGATGAAATTGTTCACGCAGAGCATGCCCGCGGGGCACGGAGCACCCGCGTCCGCTCCACCATCCACGCCCGCGTCCAGATCCGTTGTGCCCGCGTCCCTTCCGGCGTCACCAGAACCAGAATCAGCGGAGCCCGCATCAGCGCCGCCATCCCATTCGCCGATGGATCCGCTGTCTTGCTCGCCTCCGTCGTTCAGTAGGAGGCCCGAGTCTTCAGTGTCGACGGAACCGGAGTCGTCCGCGCCGATCTGCGCGCCACAACCCATCAGGAGGAAAGTTGTGACGAGAGCGGTCCGGAGCATCGGGTCGCTTTAGCGTGCCCGGGTCAGGAAAGACAAAGGCGCTGCGCGTCGGGGGAGCACGCAGCGCCTTCGGGGCACCGATCCGAGATTCGAAATGGAAACGACGCGCGGCGCATCACTAGGAGCGCCGCTTTTTCCGCGCACCAAAATCGACTGGTTCAGCGATTGGATTCAGCCACGAGGCGAATTGTCTCAAGCCGGTTTTTCAGTTCCTCTGGATCCTTCGCGGGGAGGAAGCGCGACTCCACGCCTTCGCGCGCCACTTCGAGGAAGGTGGAGGGGAGGAACGCGGTGAGCTCTCCCACCAGGCGCTCGAACTGAATCGCGGTGGCGCCGTCGACCTTCTTCTCCACCTTGTAGAACGGGAGCGCGAAGTCGCGATCGATCGCCGCGGCGTCCATCATGAACGTGTTGGTGTTGAACACGGGAATGGAGTCCTGATCGAAGCTCGCGGGGAAGCGGAAGCCCTCGATGATTTGCGGAGTGCCGTTCAAGCGCGCGGGCGCTCCGCCCTTGTCGCCTTTCTCTTTACGCACCACTTCAGCCGAGAGCGCCATGCCGCGTTCGATGTGCGCGCCGATCACCGCGGCGTCGAGCGTGGCGCCGAGGTTGTCCACGTTCGACATCATCAACATCGTGCCGCCGGCCGCGCGGAACTTCGCGAGCAGGCCGCTCTTGCGCAGCGCGAAGGTGAGATCTCCGTGACCCGTCGCGTAGGGAGAGACGTCGCCATCGGCTTCCTTGAACAACGTTCCCTCGGGCGTGAGGCGCAGCGAGACGAACTGCGGGAAGACCTCGACGTTCTCGGCGCGGAGCTCTTTCACGTGCTGCAGCAGGCGCTCGTGCGTGGCGAAGCTGCTCATCACGTACACCGGCACGTCGGGACTCGCGCGGCGCACGTCGTCGAGCTTCAACTTCAAGAAGGTGCGATCGCCGAGCACGGGGACCACGGCCTTCACCACTCCGCCGAAGCGCGTGGCCATGCCGCCCGCGAGGATCACCACGCCGACCTTCTTCGCGGCGATCGCGTCCTTGCCGAGCTTCGCCAGGCGCGCGTGCGCTTCGGAGCCACGCTGCGGCAGCTCACGCACGTCTTCAGGCGCGGGAGGGATCAACGTGCCTGTGACGGCGTTGCTGATGTTCGTCTGTGCCAGTCGCTTGATGAAGCCGTCGAACTGAACCTGGTCGAAGCCCCAGGGGGCCAGGCGGGTCGCGAGCGCGGAATCGATCATGAACGCTCTCTAACCAAGTAAACGGGCGAGCGTGAGTGAGCATCGCCGTGGTGTCGTGTTGGGAATCAGTGCCTATCTGATGTGGGGCCTGTTCCCGCTCTACTGGCCACTGCTCAAACCGATCGGCGCGCTCGAGATTCTCTCGCATCGCGTGGTGTGGTCCCTGATCGTGGTGGTGGGGATGCTCCTCGTCACCCGGAATCTGGGGTGGATGCGTCACACCTCGCGCACGAAGTTGGCGTGGCTCGCGCTCGCGGCGGTGCTCGTCTCGTTCAACTGGCTGCTCTACATCTGGGCGGTCAACACCGGTCACGTGGTGGAGACCTCGCTCGGCTACTTCATCAATCCGCTGATCTCGGTGCTGCTCGGGGTGACCTTCTTGAAGGAGCGCCTGCGGCCCGCGCAATGGTTCGCGCTCGTCGGCGCGTTCATCGCGGTGTTGGTGCTCAGCTACGACTACGGGCATCCGCCGTGGATCGCGCTCGGGCTCGCGCCGTCGTTCGCGCTGTATGGATTGGTGAAGAAGCGCGCGGGCGTCGGTGCGGTGGAGAGCCTGAGCTTCGAGACTGGAGTGCTCACCCTTCCCGCGGTCGCCTACCTCGTGATGCTCGAGGTGCAGGGAGTCGGCTCATTCGGTCACGTGCCGCTGGGGCGCGAGCTGCTGCTGATCGGTGCCGGAGTGATGACCGCGCTGCCGCTGGTCGCGTTCGGTGCGTCGGCGAATCGGGTGCCGCTGAGCACGCTCGGGTTGTTGCAGTACTTCGCGCCCACGCTGCAGTTCATGTGCGGCGTGCTCGTCTTTCACGAGCAGATGTCTGACCTGCGCTGGGTGGGCTTCGGGTTGATCTGGCTCAGCTTGATCGCGTTCGCGGCCGAGGGCTTTCTCAATGCGTCCAGGCCCGCAGCAGCTCTTCCGCGCTGAGCTTGCGCGCGGGGTTGCAGAGCTCTTCTTCGGTCACTGGGAGCTTGAGCGTGAGCACCTGACGCATCACCGCGAGCAACGCCCACTCGCGGCCGCGCTCGGCGGCTTCATGGAGGCCCTGCGCATAGGCGGCGTGCGCTGAAGCGAGGGCGGCTTGGGCCATGTCGTGGAGCGCGACCTCGGTGGCGACGTCGGCCTCGAGCTCCTTCACGCGCGCGACGAGCTTCGTCACGTCGTCCGACCAGGAGCGCGCGTCCTTGGCGACGGCGATTACGGCGCGGAGATCATCCATGCGCACCAGCCCGCCCGGCACCAGGTCGTTGTCGTTGAAACGAGCGAGGGCTCGCTCCAATCGGTCCATCGGTGTCTCGCTCATGACTCCCCCAATCTCCACCTCACCCTGAGACGAGCTTAGCAATTCGTTCCGCCAGGGCTGCGAGTGCTTTCTCTGACAGCTCGGGGGTGCAGGCGACCTGCACTTCGCACATCTCCATCATCCCGTGTGCGCCACGTTGTGCTGAGTGGAATCGTGCTTCCGCGGGCGAGGCGAAGACATGACCGCCTTCTTCGAGCTCGTCGAAGAGGACCTCCACCCGTGAGGCGGCGCGTGAGAGGCGCACGCGGAAGCCGGCCTCTTCTTGCTGGTGATGGCGCGTCCCGTGCTCGAACGAGCCGTCGGGATCGGGCGCCCACGCGATGCTGATCCCCGCGTCGATCGTGACGACGCAGCGGGTGTAGCTGTGACTCGCGCGGGAGCTGCCGCTCATGAACGGAACACTATCGCGACTTGTTCTCGCTGGTGTCCATGAGGCGATCCCAGAACGAGAAGTAGAGCCCGTAGTGCGCGTCGAACCGCACGTGATGCCGGTTGTGCATCGTCGCGAAGTTGAGCCACTTGAACACCGGGTGCGTCTGCCACCCCAGCGGGTACGGCTCGACGCCCGCGTGACCGAGCACGTTCACGAAGATCGCGAGGAACGAGAACGCGAGCCACACCAGCGAAGGGATTGGCACCACGCTGAGCGGCACCGCCCAGATCACCTGCATCACCGCCTCGAGTGGATGAAACGCGAGGGCGGCGAAGGGCGATGGATTCGTCGAACGATGATGGAGCGCGTGGACGCGCGGAAATACCCAGCGGTGATGGAGGAACCGGTGCGACCAATAGAACCAGGTGTCGTGGATCAAGATGATCACTCCGAGCCACGCGAAGAACTCGAGCCACGCGAACGCTCCTGAGTGACTGAGCCGAATCGGCTGCTGTCCTCCGAACACGAAGCCAAAGAGCGAGCCGAAGAGCACCGCGGTCACCGCCGACGCGAGCAGCTCACGCTTCAGATCTTCCGAGCGGAACGGCTCCGACTGCAGACGCCGCGTGCGCGTGATGGGGTTCGACTTCCACCCGAAGAAGAAGAGCCAGGCCGCGCCCGCCGTGAGCAGATAGCGCCCGAAGTGGAGGGCGATCAGCATCAAGGTCAGCTGCGACGTCGGCATCTGCGCGAGGTGAGCATAGAGTCCCCACTCCATGCACTTCGCTTCGTTGGTGTTCGCAGGGTTAGTGGCGCTGCTTCACGTCTTCTTTCTCGTGCTCGAGATGTTCCTCTGGCAGACGCCGCGCGGCCTCAAGACCTTCCAGATGGACGCGCAGAAGGCTGAGATGACCTCGGTGCTCGCGAAGAACCAGGGCCTCTACAACGGCTTCCTCGCCGCGGGCCTGGTGTGGGCGATCGTTCACCCTGATCTCAACGTGCAGACGCAGCTGCTCCGCTTCTTCCTGGGCTGCGTGATCGTCGCAGGGCTCTACGGTGCGAAGACCGTGTCGGTGCGGATCTTCTTCATCCAATCGGTGCCGGCGATCATCGCGCTGGTGCTCGCGTCGTTGGCGTGAGGCTCGAGCCGCTCAAGCAAGAGACGGATCCGATCGCGCTCGTCGCGGTGGTGTGCGGGATCGCTCCGCTTCCGCTGGGAGTCTTCGCGATCCTTCCGTTCTTCGGACTGCTCGCCACGCCGTTGTCCGCGCTCTCCATTCTCGGAGCGATCGGTTGCGGCATCGCCGGAGTGGTGCGCGCGAAGAAGCAGCCAGAGCCCAACTACGTGCTGCCGCTCACTGGTGTGGTGTTGGGGGTGTTGTGGTTGATGCTGATCGCTGGAGTGATCATCTACTTCACCCGCCGGTAGCTCCCTCTCCCTGCGGAAGCGGGGAGAGGGGCGGGAGAGGGGCTTACTTTTTCTTCTTCTTCGCCGCCGGCTTCGCCTTCTTCGCCGCGACCTTCTTCTTCGCGGGAGCGGCCTTCTTCGCCGACGTCGAGGCCTTCGCCGCCTTCGCGACGACCGGGAAGTGGCACACCACCTCGAGGCTGTGACCGTCCGCGTCCTTCACGAACGCGCCGTAGTAGCTCGGGTGGTAGTGCTGGCGAACGCCGGGCAGACCATCGTCCGTCATGCCAGCCGCGAGCGCCGCGACGTGAAACGCGTCGACGGTCTTGCGGTCAGGCGCGGCGAACGCGATGTGCGTGCCGTCGATCTGGTGACGCGAAGGGCGGAGCCAGAGGTCGGGCTTGCCCTTCGCTCCGAGGCCGACGGACGCGGCGTGCGGCAGCTGGGGGATCTGCTCGCGCGTGAAGGACATCAGCACGCTGTAGCCGAGCGGAGCGAGCGCCTGCGTGTACGCGCGGGCGGTGGCGTTCACATCACTGACGGGCAAGGAGAGGTGGTCGATCATGGGTGCGCTCGTAGTCAGGGTGACCAGTTGAGACAAGAAGGCTGTGAGCGCCGCCCCTCTCCCCGGCCCTGCAGGGAGAGGGAGAGATAAGGTCGCGGGGCTTGTGCCCTGACGAGAACGAGCTGGTCGCTTTCGCTGCCGGCTCTCTGCCGCCTGATCACGCCGAGCGGCTCTCGGTGCATCTGCACGGCTGTGAAGAGTGTCGACTCCTACTCTCGTCGCTGCAGTCGTCTGCGCCGGTCGAAGGTCTCGAGGGATTGCCCGGCCCGGGCGCGCGCGTGGGCAAGTACCTCGTGCTCTCCCGCCTCGGCGCGGGCGCGATGGGCGTGGTGTTGCTCGGCTTCGATCCACAGCTCGAGCGGCGGGTGGCGCTCAAGCTGGTCGCCGCGCAGGAGGGCGGAGCGGGCCTCGACGAAGCACGCACGCTCGCGCGACTGAGTCACCCGCACGTGGTGCAGGTGCACGAGGTCTTCACGCACGGTCCGTGGGCGGTGATCGCCATGGAGTACGTGAAAGGTGAACACCTCCGTCAGTGGCTCGCGACGCCGCGCACGCGAGCGCAGATCCACGACGCCCTGATGCAGGCAGCGCAGGGATTGGCCGCCGCACACCACGCAGGAGTGGTGCATCGCGACTTCAAGCCCGAGAACGTGCTCGTCGGGAGCGACGGCCGGGTGCGCGTCACCGACTTCGGTCTCTCGCGCGTGCTCGCGGAGAGCTCCGCCACCGATGCGCCGCTCGTCACTTCACGCGCGGGAACACCCGCGTACATGGCGCCCGAGCTATTCGACGGACGCCAGGGCTCCACCGCGAGGAGTGATCAGTTCGCGCTCTGCGTTACCGCGCTCGAGGCACTGACGGGGACTCGTCCGGCACCGGACTCGCGGCTCGCTCCGCTCGGTGCGCGAGGGTGGTTGAGGGGACTCGAGGCGGATCCGTCACTCCGCTACCCCGACGTCGACGCGTTGGTCGCAGCACTCCACTCTCACGCGCGCCGTCCACTCCGGGTGGTCGCCGCGATCGCCACGCTCCTCGCGTTGCTGCTCGGAGGTGGACTGCTGCT
Source organism: uncultured Myxococcales bacterium (assembly GCA_966211295.1). GTDB lineage: Bacteria > Myxococcota > Myxococcia > Myxococcales > Myxococcaceae > Archangium_A. The sequence goes on from CBIHPJ010000234.1 coordinate 9,197, forward strand.
TCGTCCGCAACCGCTTCCTCCCGCCTGCGCGGCGCTCCGTCAGGAACTCGCGGGCCTCGCGGATCCGCAGCAGCGTTCGAAGCTCGACGAGACGCTCCGAGGTCGCGGCTTCTCTGACGCGGCTCGAGGCCGCCTGCTCGAGGTGCTCGCGAAGAACGTCACCGAGGGCGACTCGTTGCTCACGAAGACCTGCGTCGCGGTGTCCACGCCCGACGCCGCGCAGCTACGCATGTTGCGACTCGCCTGCCTCGGGCGCGTGCTCGACGGAAACACTGGGACGGTGCGAGACGTGCTCGCGAACGAGGGGCCAGGCTCGCAAGGGCTGGGCGCGTATCAGCTGCTCAAGTACCAGCCGCAGCGCCGCTGCGGGACCGATCGCCTCGTGCTCGCGCAGGCGAGCCTTGCCCTCGCCGGTGGTTCGCCCGAGTTCTCCGCACAGGTCCGCACGCTCGAGGCCGACTTCGTGGCGCACGATCTCTCGCAGCTCCGCGAGAAGCTCGAGCCACTGCTCGAGGTGGGGCAGGACGCGGGCTACTTCTACGAGCGCAACAACCTCCTCCAGATCCGCGCGGCGTTGAGGCACGACGACGGAGATCTCCAGGGCGAGCGCGCCGATCTCGACGAGGGCATCGCGGTCGCCGAAGCGAACGGCTTCGATTCCCAGCTGCTGCTCCTCTCGATGGCGCGGCTGAGCGCGGCCGCGAACGCCGAGGAGGCGAAGCTCTGGTTCGACGTCGCCACCCAGCGCTCTCAACGCCTGCAGGAAGAAGACGAAGGCGATCGCGTGCAGGCGCTCGGCCTCGCGTACTGGAGCCTCGGCGATCTCGGCGCCGCTGAAGTGCAGCTGGGCCGCGCCGCTGAGGTGTGGCGCCAATTGCTCACTGCGGATGATCCGATGGTGGGTTCCACTGAAGTGCTCCAGGGCCAGGCGCTGATCGAATTGGGACGCTTCAGCGAAGGCACCGCGCTCCTCACTCGAGGCCGGGCCACGCTCGTGCGCGCGATGGGCGCTGACAGCCTGCACCTGCTCGAGGCCACGCGCGCGCTCCTCCACGGCGCCCTGTGGCAGGAGCGGCTCGACGAGGCGCGGCCGCTCGTTTCTCAAGCCTGTGCGCTCAGGCGTGCGAGTGACGGCGAGACACCTCCCGCGCTCGCGGAGTGCGCGGTGCACGAGCGATGGCTGGCGTCGCTTCAAGACAAGGCGACGTCTCCGTTGCCCGCGGAAGGTCTCGACGATGATCTCCGGTTGCTCGTCGCCACCATCGACGCCGAGGCCGCGCTCTCTGCCGGAGATGTTGCTGGGGCGCGCACCGCGCTCGAGAGTCTGAGTGAAGGCCAAACCCCACTCGACGCGCTGGCGGAAGGAATGCGCGCTGAAGCCGAGGCGCGGCTCGGGGCTTCGGAAGAGGCGAAGCGCAGAGCGGAGAACGTGCTCGCGCGGGTCGCGGGACGGAATCATCCCTTCGCGCGTGCCCACGCGCTCTTCGCACTCGCGCTGCTGGAGCGGGGAGTCGAACGGCGCACCCAGCTCCTCGACGAGGCGCGCGCGGCGAGTCTGCCGGGGACGCGGCTCGCGGTGCGGCTCGCGCAGGCGCGCTGATATGACTGCTCCGTATGGAGTTGACCGGAGACGACTGGAAAGCGGTCGAGGGGTGGATCTCCAGCAGCCAGCGTGAGGCGTTCGCGCGCGCGGTGGAAAATCTCTCTCCGGCGGAAGGAAGAGTGACGGATCTCGCCGTCGCCTTCGCGGCGTGTCACGGGAACTCCGAGGCGCAGCGCCTGGTGGAGAAGACGCTTCGCGAGTGTCGCCAGAACGTGGCGCGCATCGATGCGGATCCTTCGTTCCTCGACGAGGTGCATCAGCTCACGCTCTCGCGCCTGCTCACCGGAGCTCAACCGAAGCTGCTCGCCTACGCCGGCCTCGGCCCGCTCGGAGCGTGGCTGCGCGCGACCGCGGTGCGAGTGGCGATCGATCTCCGTCGCGAGGGTGCACGCGAGCGTCCCGAAGAAGATCTCGAGGCGCTGGTGCGGGTCGGTTCATCGCGCAGTGACAGCGCGGTGCGCGGACTCACGGCGAGCAAGGTCTCCACCGCGATTCGCCAGGCCCTCGATTCTCTGTCCGCGCGCGATCGCACGCTGCTCCGGCTGCACTACTTCGAAGGCACCACGCTCGACGCGCTGGCGCGCATGTACTCAGTGCACCGTGCATCGGTGGCGCGCTGGTTGGCCGAAGCGCGCGCCCTGGTGCTCGAGGAGACCCGGCGCTCGCTCGCCTCGAGCTCGGGAGGGGACGAATTGGAGGACGCGCTCAACTCCATTCAGTCGCAGCTCGAGGTCTCGTTCCGGCAAGTCTTCGAGGGTTCTGA
>CBIHPJ010000235.1:0-11535 GCA_966211295.1 uncultured Myxococcales bacterium
CCCCCGCGGCGCTTCTCGTTTCGCTGGCACCCGTACGCCCTCGACGAGAAGAAGGACTACTCGAAGGAGCCCACGACGCTGGTCGAGTTCGTGCTGAGCGAGGCAGGTACAGGAACGTTGGTGGTGGTGACCGAGTCAGGCTTCGACAAGATCCCGCTCGAGCGCCGCGCCGAAGCGTTCAACGCGAACTCAGGAGGCTGGGAAGCGGTCATGGGGCAGCTCGTGCCGGCGTACCTCGAGCAGAACCCGTGAAGCGCGACAGCTGGAAGGACTTCAGGCGCTCGGTGCCGGTCTTCGCGGCGCTCGGCGACGAGACTCGACTCTCCATGCTGCACAAGCTCTCACGCGAGGGCCCGCAGAGCATCGCGCGGTTGTCCGCGGGCACCGACGTCACTCGCCAGGCGGTGACCAAACACCTGCGTGTGCTCGAAGACGCGGGCCTCGTGAGCAGCAAGCGCGAGGGCAGGGAGGCGCTCTTCACGGTCGAGCCCGATGGCTTCGAGCGCTCGAAGGAACTGCTCGAGCTCATCTCGCGGCGCTGGGACGAGACGCTGGAACGCCTCCGCGAGTTCGTGGAGGAGTGACTAACGCGGGCGGTAGAACTGCAGGCCGTTGCGATCGGGGTCGTGCACGTGGAATTCGCGCGTGCCCCACGGCGTGTCGCCGGGCTTCCCCCACGGGCCTTCGACGCGAATGTTCCCGGTGAACTCGGCGTAGAGCTGGTCGACGTCGCTCGCCACGAAGCGGTACGTGGGCCGATCTCCTTGCGCGAAGTCTTCAGGGGCGTGCCACTGCAGGTGCAGCTCGAGGCCGTCTCGCTCGATGCCGGCGTACTTGTCGTCTCCGAACGTCTTCTTGAACCCGAGGCCCTCGTAGAAATTGAGGGACTCGGACATCTTCGAGACCATCAGCACCGGGTGGAGTTGTTCGAGCTTTGCCAAGTGACTCTCCCTCACCCCGACCCTCTCCCACGGGAGAGGGAGATTTAGCCTCGGGCTCGCAGGGCGCTCACGATCATGCGCGAAGCCGGGCTTCGGTTCAGCGTGTAGAAGTGAATGCCGGGCACTCCGCGCGAGAGCAGTTCGCTGCACTGCAGCGTGGCGTGAGCGACTCCCAGCTGCATCACCGCCTGCGGATCGTCCTTCACCTTCTCCAACTCGAGCTGGAGCCGCATGGGCACCGTCGCGCCGCACATGCGCACGAAGCGATTCACCTGCTCGTAGTTCGTGATCGGCATGATCCCCGGCACGATCGGCGCGTTCACGCCCATGCGCCGCGCGCGCTCCACGAAGTCGAAATAGAACGCGTTATCGAAGAACAGCTGCGTGACCACGAAGTCCGCGCCTTCGTCGACCTTGCGCTTCAGGTTCTTCAGGTCCGCTTCCTTGGTGCTCTCGAGGTGCCCTTCAGGATTGCCGGCCACTCCGATCGAGAAGCCGTGATCGCGCTCGCGGATGTACGAGACCAGCTCGTTCGCGTACGAGAACCCGCCCTCGACCTTCTTGAAGTTCGTCTCGCCCTTCGGCGGGTCTCCCCGCAGCGCCAGCACGTTCTCGATGCGCGCCGCGGCGAGGCGATCGAGCACGCTCCCGATCTCTTCTTTGGTGTGGCCCACGCACGTCAGGTGCGCCATCGGCTCGATGCCCGTGCGCTCCTTGATGTGCGTGACCAGCTCGATCGTGCGATCGCGCGTGCTGCCACCGGCTCCGTAGGTCACCGACACGAAGCCCGGCTCGAGTGAGCGAAGGTCTTCTAGCGTCTCCCAGAGTTGCTTCTCGCCCTCCTGAGTCTTGGGGGGAAAGAACTCGAACGAGAAGCACGGCTTCGACGGGTTCAATCGGCTCCGGATCTTCACCCGCCTGTCTTCTCACGTTGAAGAAAGTGCGTCACTGGGTATGGTGCCCGCCGTTTCGCGCCGATCTTTCACAGGAGAAATCATGCCTCGCAGCACTCCACTCAACGCCGCTCACCGAAAGGCTGGCGGCCGCATGGTCGACTTCGCCGGGTGGGACATGCCTGTGCAGTACGACGGCCTGATTCAAGAGCACGAGCGGGTGCGCACCGGCGTCGGCCTCTTCGACGTCAGCCACATGGGCGAGATCGAGTTCAAGGGACCGGGCGCGCTCGAAGAAGCGAACCGGCTCATCACCAACGATCTCGCGAAGGCCACCGACGGACAGGCGGTGTACGCCGGACTCCTGAACGAGCAGGGCACCTTCGTCGACGACGTGGTGGCCTACCGCTTCTCGCCCGAGCACATCTTCATCTGCGTGAACGCGTCGAACGCCGACAAGGACTTCGCGTGGATGTCGCAGAACGCGAAGAAGGTGAAGCCGGTCAATCGCAGCAACGACTTCGCGCAGATCGCGGTGCAGGGCCCGAAGGCCTTCGCCCTGGTGCAGAAGCTCTGCAAGAAGCCCCTCGAGGGCGTCGGCACCTACCGCTTCACCACCGGCGACGTCGCTGGAGTCGATTGCATCATCTCCCGCACCGGCTACACGGGTGAGGACGGCTTCGAGCTCTACTGCGCTCCCGACAAGGCAGAGTCGCTCTGGAACGCGCTCGTCGAAGGTGGCGCGGGGCCCTGTGGACTGGGCGCGCGCGACTCGCTGCGCACCGAGATGAAGTACGCGCTCTACGGCAACGACATCGACGACCAGCACACGCCGCTCGAGGCCGGCCTCGGCTGGATCGTGAAGCTCGACAAGGCCGAGTTCATCGGCAAGCCCGCGCTCGTCGCGCAGAAGGCCGCCGGTATTCCGCGCAAGCTCGTCGGCTTCGAGATGATCGATGCCGGCATTCCGCGCTCGCACTACGCGATCGTGAACCCCGAGAAGGGGAACGAGAAGATCGGCGAGGTCACCAGCGGCACGATGGGTCCTTCGGTGAAGAAGGCCGTCGGCATCGCTTACGTCCCGCCTGCGCTCGCTGCTGAAGGCACCACCATCCACGTCGACATCCGCGGCCGTGCCGCTGCTGCGCGCGTGGTGAAGACTCCGTTCTACAAAAAGTAAGGAATCTCCAATGAGCAACTACCCGGCCGATCTGAAGTACACGAAGGACCACGAGTGGGCGAAGAAGTCCGGCTCCAACGTCGTGGTGGGCGTCACCTTCCACGCGCAGGACGCGCTCGGCGCCGTGGTCTACGTCGAGCTCCCGAAGCTCGGCTCCACCGTGACCGCGCACGCGTCGTTCGGCGTGATCGAGTCGACCAAGGCGGTCTCTGAGCTGTTCGCGCCGATCTCCGGCAAGGTCACGAAGATCAACGACGCGGTGACCTCGAACCCCGGCTCCGTGAACGACGATCCGTACGCCGCGTGGCTGGTGGAGATCGAGCCGTCGAACGGGAGCGAGTTCGACGCGCTGATGGATCAGGCGACGTACGTGAAGTCGCTCGAGTCAGCGAGCTGAAGGCCATGCGCCGCGCTCTCTACGCCGGCTCGTTCGATCCCACGACGAACGGGCACATGTGGGTGGTGGAGCAGGGCGCGGGCCTCTTCGACGAGCTGATCGTCGTCATCGGTCAGAACCCTTCGAAGAAGGGCAACTGGCCGGTGGAAGAGCGCGTGCAGATTCTCACCGAGTGCTGCGCGCATCTTCCCAACGTGAAGGTGCGCCGGTTCGACGGGCGCTACCTCGTGCGCGTGGCCGCTGAGCTGGGCGCGAAGTACCTCCTGCGTGGCGTGCGCAACGCGACGGACTTCGCGTACGAGCAGACCATTCGCAACGTGAACGCGGATCTCGAGCCGTCAGTCGAGACGATCTTCGTGATGACTCCGAAGGAGATCGCCGAGGTCAGCTCGTCCACCGTGCGCGGCATGGTGGGCTTCGAGGGTTGGCAGGACGTGGTGAAGAAGTTCGTGCCGGCGCCGGTGTACACGCGCATGTGCAAGTGATCTGGGGAATCACTGGCTGCGTCGGTGCGGGGAAATCCACCGCCGCGGCGATCCTCAAAGAGCTCGGAGCGCGAGTCCTCGATCTCGATCGCGTCGCTGCGAAGGCGGTGCTCGAGAGCTCGCTGGGAATGAGTCCGGCCGAGGCGCTCACCCAGGTCGTCACCGGCGGCCCCGATCGCGTGCGCATCGAGGCGGCGATCCTTCCGATCGTGATCGCAAGGGTCGAAGTCTGGACCCACGAGTCAACGCAGCCCGGAGTCCTCGACGCCGCCTTGCTCTTCGAACACGGCCTCGATCGCTTCTGCGATCTCACCGTCTGCGTGTGCTGCCCGATTGGGGAGCGACGGCGACGGGTCCTTCAGCGCTCGACCGCGAGTGCCCAACTGTTCGATGCCATCGAATCTGCTCAATGGTCCGAAGAGGAAAAGGCCAAACGGGCAGCCCTGAGAATCACCTCCGCTGATGCGATCCGAGAGGTCTGGCTGACCCGCGTAGCCACTCGGTAACACGAGGGTGGAGAGCGGCGCGGCAGGGCTGTATGAGCCTGCGGCCATGCTCGAGTTCATCGATACGTTCCTGCGTCGTCACGTCGGCCCTTCCTCCAAAGACATCGAGGAGATGCTCAAGACGATCGACGCGCCTTCGCTTGACGCGCTGATCGATCAGACGGTGCCGAAGCAGATTCGAGTGAAGAAGCCGCTCGCGCTGCCCGCCGCGAAGTCCGAGAGCGAGCTGCTCGCCGAGCTGAAGGGGATCGCGGATCAGAACCAGGTCTTCAAGAGCTTCATCGGCGCTGGCTACAACGACACGATCACGCCGGGCGTCATCCTCCGGAACATCCTGCTGAACCCGGGTTGGTACACCGCGTACACGCCGTACCAGGCGGAGATCGCGCAGGGCCGCCTCGAGGCGCTCCTCAACTTCCAGACCGTGATCACCGAGCTCACCGGTCTCCCCGTGGCGAATGCGTCGCTGCTCGACGAGGGCACCGCGGCGGCCGAGGCGATGCACCTGGTGCACTCCGCCGCGAAGGACACGGATGGGCGCGCGTTCTTCGTCTCCGAGCTCTGCCACCCGCAGACCATCGAAGTGGTGAAGACCCGCGCGAAGCCGCTCGGCATCGAGGTGGTGGTCGGCGATCACTCGACCTTCGACTTCAACAAGCGGTGCTTCGGAGCGCTGGTGCAGTACCCCGCCACCGACGGCGGCGTGCACGACTACCGCGCGTTCATCGCGCGCGCGCACACCAGCGGCGCCCTGGTGGTGATGGCAGCTGATCTGCTCGCGCTCACGCTCCTCGCTTCTCCAGGCGAGCTCGGCGCGGACGTGGCGATCGGCTCGGCGCAGCGCTTCGGCGTTCCGATGGGCTTCGGTGGTCCGCACGCGGCGTACATGTCGACCAGGACCGAGTTCACCCGCTCGATGCCCGGCCGCATCATCGGCGTCTCGCAAGACGCGCACGGTCACATGGCGCTGCGCATGGCGCTCGGCACCCGCGAGCAACACATTCGCCGCGAGAAGGCGACCTCGAACATCTGCACGGCGCAGGTGCTCCTCGCCGTGATGGCGTCGATGTACGCCGTGTACCACGGGCCTCAAGGTCTCAAGGCGATCGCCACGCGCGTGCACCTGCTCGCGAAGTCGTTCGCCGGGGGCTTGAAGAAGCTCGGCGTGGCGGTGAAGCACGACCACTTCTTCGACACCGTCTCGTTCACCACCGCCGACTCGAAGGCCGCTGACGCGATCGTCGCGAAGGCAGAGTCGCTCCGCATGAACCTGCGCCGCGTCGATGCGAAGACGCTCGGGGCCTCATTCGACGAGACCACCTCGGCCGCGGATCTCACCACGCTGCTCAGCATCTTCGGCAAGGCCGATGCGGAAGAGCTCGCGGCCGCTGCGTCGAAGACCAGCGCGACTCCTGAGACGCTGCGCCGCACCAGCACCTATCTGCAGCACCCGGTGTTCAACAGCTTCCACACGGAGCACGAGATGCTCCGCTACATCCGCAGCCTCGAGGCGAAGGATCTCTCGCTCTGCCACTCGATGATCGCGCTCGGCAGCTGCACCATGAAGCTGAACGCCACCAGCGAGATGGAGCCGATCACCTGGCCCCAGTTCAACGCGCTGCACCCGTTCGCGCCCGCCTCGCAGTGGAAGGGCTACGCGACGATCTTCACGCAGCTCGAGAGCTACCTCTCGGAGATCACCGGCTTCGCCGGCTGCTCGCTGATGCCGAACGCCGGCAGCCAGGGCGAGTACGCGGGGCTCCTCGTGATCCGCGCGTACCATGAGGCGCGCGGGCAGGGTCACCGCAAGGTCTGCCTGATCCCCGCGTCTGCGCACGGCACCAATCCCGCGACCGCGGTGATGGCTGGTTACTCAGTCGTGGTGGTCAAGACGGACGAGCTGGGCAACGTCGACGTCACGGACCTCAAGGCGAAGATCGCCGCGAACAAGGACCAGATCGCCGCGCTGATGGTCACCTACCCGTCGACGCACGGCGTGTACGAAGAGGCGATCACCGAGATCTGCGAGCTCGTGCACGCGGCGGGCGGTCAGGTCTACATGGACGGCGCGAACATGAACGCGCAGGTCGGCCTCTGCCGCCCCGGTGACTTCGGTCCCGACGTCTGCCACCTGAACCTGCACAAGACCTTCTGCATCCCGCACGGCGGTGGCGGCCCCGGCATGGGCCCCATCTGCGTGGCGAAGCACCTGGTGCCGCACCTCCCGACGCACCCGCTGCAGAAGACGGGTGGAGAGATGGGCACTGGAGCGATCTCCGCGGCTCCGTGGGGCAGCGCGAGCATTCTGCTCATCTCGTACGTGTACATCCGCCTGATGGGCCCTGATGGACTCACGCACGCGACGCGCACCGCGATCTTGAACGCGAACTACGTCGCCGAGCGCCTCGAGAAGAGCTTCCCCGTGCTCTACCGTGGCGCTCACAAGCGCGTGGCGCACGAGTGCATCGTCGACGTGCGGCAGCTGAAGGCCACCAGCGGCGTGGAGGCGGGAGACATCGCCAAGCGCCTGATGGACTACGGCTTCCACGCTCCGACCGTGTCGTTCCCCGTGGCGAACACCATGATGATCGAGCCCACGGAGTCAGAGTCGCGCGCCGAGCTCGACCGCTTCTGCGAGGCGATGATCTCGATTCGCTCGGAGATCTACGAGATCGAGAAGGGCGCTTCGAAGACCGACAACCTGCTCAAGAACGCGCCGCACACCGCCGAGGTCGTCACCGCCGACGAGTGGAGCCGCCCGTACACCCGCTCGCGCGCGGCGTACCCGCTGCTCTGGGTGAAGAAGCACAAGTTCTGGCCCTCGGTGAGCCGCGTGAACGACGTGCTCGGGGATCGAAAGCTGGTCTGCAGCTGCCCGCCCATCGAAGAGTACATGTGACGCGGAAATGCGCTTAAGGTGCCGTCGATCCGATGGCACCATCTGAAGCGAAGAAGCCCATCCGTTTCGGCAAATACACGCTGATCGACCGCATCGCGGTCGGAGGCATGGCCGAGATTTTTCTCGCGCGTCAGGCCGGTCTCGAGGGCTTCGAGAAGACGATCGTCATCAAGCGGATCAGGCCGCATCTCTCGAAGCAGTCGAACTTCGTGAAGATGTTCCTGAACGAAGCGAAGCTCGCCGCGCAGCTGAACCATCCGAACATCGTTCAGATCTACGACCTCGGAAAGATCGGCGAGTCGTACTTCATCGCGATGGAATACATCTTCGGGCGCGACATGCGTCGCATCATCCCGAAGGCGGATGCGTTGGGGATCCCGTTCCCCATGGTCTACGCGCTGAAGATCGCCTCGTCGGTGTGCGAAGGCCTCTACTACGCGCACGCGCGCACCGACCTCTACGGCAACGCGCTCAACATCGTTCACCGCGACGTCACGCCCGAGAACATCTTCGTGTCGTTCGACGGCACCGTGAAGGTGCTCGACTTCGGTATCGCGAAGGCCGCGAATCAGATCGAGCAGACGAGAGCAGGAGAGATCAAAGGCAAGCTCTCGTACATGTCGCCCGAGCAGTGCATGGGCAAGGCGCTCGACAACCGCAGCGATCTCTTCTCGCTCGGCGCGGTGCTCTACGAGTGGCTCACGGGGTTCAAGCTCTTCACTGGCGACAGTGAGGTCGCGATTCTCAAGTCGATCACCGAGGGGAAGATCTACGCGCCCTCGTACTTCAAGGCCGACATCCCCGAGGGCGTCGAAGCGATCCTGATGAAGGCGCTCGAGAAGGACCGCGACAAGCGGTACCAGACCGCCTGGGAGATGCAGTACGACCTGGATCAGTTCCTCAGCCAGTACGAGTTCACGCCGTCGAACATCCACCTGTCGAACTTTCTCAAGCAGCTCTTCAGCGACGAGCTCGAGGAAGAGAAGGACAGGCTCCAGACCTTCCGCCAGAACAACGCCGTCGGCCCTGACGACGTCGTGCAGGAAGAAGAGGACGTGGTCTCGGTGGTCGAGGCGATCTCAGAGATCTCCGAGGTCGACGCCGAGCCCAGCAAGTTGGGACCGGAACGATCGCTCACGCTCAACCTGCCGGGCGGAGTGATGGATTCGCTCAACGCGATCGCGAAGCGAAATGGGATCACCGTGAACGCGCTGGTGCGCGACGTGCTCGGTGGGTTCATCAAGTACCGCTGAGCTGTTTCCGGGGCGCTTCGCCAGCGAATCTTCCGCTTCGCTCCAGATTCAGTGGTCCAGCTGCGCTGGCCCGGGCTCCGCTCCTGAATCACGCCTGACCGGGCTTCTGCTTCCAGGTGCGGCGAGTTGCCTTCGCGACTCCAGCCCTGCCGTGCCAGCGAAGATCGTGCACCGCTCCCGTTCCATCACCGTCTTCGCGAACCTGCAGCGCGGGCATGTCGGCCATCGGCACCGTGTCGAGCGTCACCACCCACTCATCACCCTGGGGCTTGAGCGTCATCACGCTGTGGAGCGTGTCGTTCGACAAGTTCACCGCGCACTCCGGCATCGCGGGCAGGGGAGGCGGAGCGCGCTTCCGCGAAGGAGGCAGACAGAACGCGACCTGAGCCGTCTCGAGCTCGAGGGGCGCGACGTCTTCGCTCACGAAAAACAGGAGCGACGCCACGAGGGTGATTCCACTGCTGGCCAGGACAAGAAGGACGTCAGGTGGCATCGCGTCCCTATGACAACGCACCCCTCGCGTGGGTTCCATGTGGGATAGTCCCGCGAAATGCCCCGTGTGAAGTTGGTGCTCGAGTACGACGGGACGAACTACGTGGGCTGGCAGATTCAGGAAAATGGCCCCTCGGTTCACGCTCGAGTCGCCCGCGCGGTCGAGGAATTGGTGGGATCCCCTGTCACGCTCGTCGCGGCTGGACGCACCGACTCTGGCGTCCATGCCAGAGGGCAGGTGGTGGCCTTTGATTCGCCGCGTCAGCTTCCGTTGAAGGCGTACGCGATGGGGCTGAACTCCCTGCTCCCACACGACATCGCCGTAGTTCGTGCCGAAGAGGTGTCGGACGAATTCGATCCGCGGCGGTGGTCTGAGGGAAAGCGCTATCGGTATCTGGTGAGCAACAAGCGACATCGGAGTCCGCTGCGGCGTTTCACCCACTGGGAGGTCTTTCAGAAGCTCGAGGTCGAGCCGATGGTGCAGGGGGCGAAGAGCCTGCTCGGCTTTCATGACTTCTCCGCGTTCCGCGCGTCGGACTGCCAGGCCGCGCATGCGAAGCGGAAGATTTCGCGGCTCGACGTGATCGGCGCCGCGGGGGATCAGCTCGAGTTCGTGGTCGAGGGGACTGCGTTTCTGAAGCACATGGTGCGGAACCTGGTCGGCACGCTGATGGACGTGGGCAAGGGAAAGCATCCCGCGTCGTGGGTGAAAGAGGTGCTCGAGGGGAAGGACCGGACGAAGGCGGGTCCGACGGCGCCTGCGCAGGGGTTGTGCCTCGACGAGGTCTTCTATGGTGCGGGGCCTCGCGCTGAAGGGACGAACGATGACGACTGAGAAGAAGCCTGCGGGTGGAGCAATGCAGGCGTACTTCCGCGCAGACGCGGCCTCGCGGCAGGTGGTGCTGCAGATCGGGCTCGGCGTCGTGGCCTTCGTGATCGGGAGCGTGCTCTCAGTCGGTGCGTCGGCTCGCATCGGTGAGCGGCTCGGGCCGATCGACAGTGAGTGGTTCGCGATGGGGCTGCGGTGGTTGTTCGAGCGGCTCTGGTTGTTCACCGCGCTGCCAGCGTTTGGTTACGCGATGGGGAGGTTTACCGAGACGACTCCGCAGCGGTTCGCGTTGGTCGGTGGGTTGTCGGGCGAGACGTTCTCCGTGCTGCTGGTCTCGGCGATCAATGGGTTTGAGTATTTCGTGGAGGACATTCCGGCGCTGATTGCGCGCGTGGTGACCTTGTTCCTCGGGCTCGTGATGACTGCGTGGGCGGTGCAGGCGGGGAAGGATGTTTCCGCCGAGGCGCAGATCGCGGCCAATGCGATCGCTGAGCAGAAGAAGCAGGAGTACGCGGCGTTCCTCGCGGCCGCGGAGGGGAAGGGCGAAGTGGCCGCGGTTCCTCCTGCAGATCCGCTTCCCGTCAACCCTCACCCCGACCCTCTCCCGCAGGGCCCGAAGGGAGAGGGAGACAGTCCCGCGTCTCCCTCTGCGGCTGAACCGGCCTCGCAGCACCCGGCCTCTCAGGACGAGGGCGAGAAGAAGACCTAGTCGTGTTTGTCCGGCGGCGGCGTGAGCGATCGCGATCGCACCGCGGTTACTTGCAGCTTCAGCCCGCTTCCACGCATCGACGGTGAGAGTGCGTCGCGCACGTTCTTCTCGAGGGCGCGTGCTTCTTCGTGGAACACGAGCGGATCGAAGCGTGCCTCGAAGCGCAGATGAGCGACCTTGCCCTCGAGCGCCGTCGTCCAGCGCGGGAGTCCGATCTCGCGGCTCTTCACCAGTCCGAGCGTGACGCACGGATGCTCGTTTCGCTCGGTGAGCGGTGAGCTCTCGAGCACGTCCTGCACGAGGCTCGGTGCGAGCGCGAAGCTTCCGCTCGGAGTGACGACGCCACGCCGCACGCGCCCGAGAAACCGAAGACTGTCTTCGCCCGTCGCCTTGCAGCGAGGCCCGAGCTCGACGACATCTCCGGTGTCGTAGCGAATCAGCGGCATCACGCTCACCGACGGGAGCAGCGTGGTGCACACCAGTCGCCCCGCGCCGCGCTTCAGCTGCTTCCCGGTCTTCAGGTGCAGCACCTCGGTCGCCATGCGGGGCAGGTTCCAGTGATGCCAGCCGCACTGGGTGCACTCGGTGGCGAAGCTGGGCAGCTCCGAGAGGCTGTAGTTGTCGACGACGCGCGCGCCGAACGTGCGCTCGATCAGCCTCCGCCACGTCGGCGTGATGCGGAAGGAGTTGGTGCCGATGATCTCGACTCCGAACTTGCGAGCGTCTTTTCCGCGCTCGAGCAGCCAGGTGGTGAAGACCTTGATCGCTCCCGCGCTGATGCGCATGCCCGTGACGCGGCGCCCGTCGGCTTGGGGGCGCTCGAGCAGTGACTCCATCATCGAGAGTGAGTTGCGATCGTAGAGCCAGGGGACTTGCAGCTCGTCGGGACCCGCGGGGCCGGGTAGGCCGTGATTCACGGCGACGGAGACGAGCACCCAGCCCGGAGAAGGC
>CBIHPJ010000236.1:0-11514 GCA_966211295.1 uncultured Myxococcales bacterium
TGAAGCTGCCGAACATCGCGTCTGCTTCGAGTTGACGAGGACCAGGTGCGCGAGAGACGAGGTTCACCACGCCGCCCATCGCGCTGCTGCCGTAGAGACCCGAGCCCGGACCGGGAGCGACCTCGATTCGCTCGAGCCCGAGCCGCGGAACCGAGCGCCAGAACACCCAGCCGCCGAAGGGATCGTTCACGGGCGCGCCGTCGAGGAGCACCAAGGTGCGCGAGACACCCGAGGGACCGACGCCGCGGAGATTGACTCCTTGGGAAGTGGGATCGGCGACGAGGCTCGTGCTGCGTCGGAACATCCCGACCGAAGGCAAGATGCGCATCAACGCGTCGAGCTGCTGCGAGGGGGCGCGTTCGAGCTCAGATCGAGGAACAACGGTGACCGTGAAGGGCACTTGAGTCCCAGGCCGCGCACCGCGAGTCGCAGTCACCACCGTCTCTCCCTCTCCCTCCGGGAGAGCATCGGGGTGAGGGTCAACCGCTTCTTGGGCGACACCAGCATCGGCACTCTGAGCGACGATCAAGGCGACGATCAGACCGATCATCGCGGCTCCCAGAGCGCCACGCCCCAGGGGAAGGTGCCGACGGGGATCTTCTGCAGCGCCCACGTAGTGGGCTCGATGATCGTGACGTCATTCGAAGGACCATTGGCGGTGATGATCCGCCCATCCGCGGTGGTGCCGATGCCCCACGGACGAGCGCCGACCTCCTCCACGATGTGCACGACCTCGTCGCGCATCGTGTCGATCACCGCGACCGCACGCGCCCGACCGAGCGACACGTAGAGCCGCTTCCCGTCCGGCGAGAGCGCGCTCCCCATCGGCCGCGCTCCGGGGAACTTGATCGAAATGCTCTTCAGCGGCTTGTGGCCGCGCGCGTCGACCACGGTGATGGTGCCGTCGTTCTCATTGGCGACGAAGGCGCGACTGCCATCCGGAGTGAAGGTCACCGAGCGCGGGCGCTTGCCCACTTCGATGCGAGAGATGCGCTTGCGAGACGAGACGTCGACCACGTCGACCTGCGCGTCATTCTCGGTGGTGACGTACACGACGGATCCCGAAGGATGCGTGGTCACGCCCTCGGGCTCCTCTCCCACCGGCACGCTGGTGATCGCACCCGAGCGAAGATCGACGAACGACGCCGTCGCTGCGTCTTCGTTCGAGACGTAGAGCTGTGCACCGTCGCGGGAGAAGTCGAAAGATTCCGGATCAGGTCCGCTCGCCAACACGCGGACCGAACGCTGCTGCGTGTCGATCACCGCGATGCCGTCAGCGGCACGGTCAGGCGGAGGGAGTAGAGACTCGTCTTGTCCCGGCGCGCTCGGCGTCGATCCGCTCACCGCGGCGAACACCAGCGCGCCATCGGAGCTGACGCGAATTCCACGCGGACGCTTTCCCACGGGCAGCGTGCTCACCACCTTGCGAGAACTCAGATCGATCACCGAGATGTCTCCCGAGTGTTCGTTCGAGACGTAGAGCAGCCCGGGTCGCGCCGTGCGGCAGCCGAAACAGAACGAGAGCAGGCACGCAGCGAGAAGCAGTCGCGAGGTCGGGGACATGGAGGCGGCCGGCCATGCATTTCGCAGCCCAGTGTGGGTCAGCTGGTACTTCGCGAACCAGAAGCGGCACGCTTTGCGCGCAGTCCTCGCGCTGGCTGCAAACGCTTCGCTGCGTGGCGGGATCCGCCCCGGTTACTTGCGTGGGCTGGTTTGACCTGGGGGCCACCATGAAGCGCTTCGTGTCGCTCGCGCTGTTCCTCGTGGTGAGCCGCGCCAGCGCGCAGGAGGCGCCGGCTCCCGATCTTTCGCGAGATGGAGTGCTCAGTGTCGCGGCACAGACTCCCTCGAGTGGCACGATTCGCATTCGCGCGGGAGGTCTCGCGACGAGCGCCGACTCGCAGCTCACCGGCATGGCCACCACGTCGCTGCTCTATGGCCTTACCTCACGGCTCGCGGCTGGCGTGGTGACGCAGTGGCAACCGGGAGCGTTCAGCGTGGCGGCCGAGCTGCGTTTGCAGTTGCTCTCGCAGCGTGACGCGCCGGTCGATCTCGCGGCCTCCGTGAGACTCCGCTCCGTTGGCAACGAGGGCGTCGGTGGCGCAGTGGAAGGACGCGTCGCTGTGGGACGTTCGTTTTCTGATCTCGAGCTGCTCGCGCACGCGACCCTCGGTGTTGGCTTCGGTGGGCGAGACGACGTCGATCTCGAGGCGGCGGCGAGTGCGAGCGTGCGCCTGGGAGGACTCTTCCGCGCGGGGCTCTCTGCGCGGGCTCAAGGTGAAGTGGTCGACAATCTGAAGACCGACGAAGACATTGGTCGCTCCGTAGGACTCATCGCGGGGCCGAGCTTTGGCGTCCGTCACCAGCGCTTCGAGCTCCAACTGCTCGTGGGCTACACGTCGCCCAGAGGCTCTGCGGCCCCCGGCCCTGTGGCGGCGCTCACGGGCTCGGTGGACTTCTGACGATCGGCGCTGCGAGCTCGACGATCCCCGCACGATCGAAGTGCAGTGTGAGCGGGAGTTGGCCTTCGCGCAGACGGACTCCGTACAGCATCAGGTGAGGGCCTCCAGCGTGCAGTCGCAATGCGCCACCCGAGGGCAGCACGAAGCCCTGCTCCGCCTCCGTCATGCGCGCGACGTCACCTGCGAACTCGGTGACGTGGAGGCGGACGTCTTCGGCCGCTGTGCACTCCACTGAGCGCAGACGGTCTTGGGAGGACGAGAGGTTCTTCACTTCGAACGACGCGGTGCCCAGTCCCGAGGTGAAGATCTGGGCGATCGCGCCTTCGATCAGCACGCCCTCGCGGGGATCGCGAGTGCAAGCGGCGAAGCAGAGGACGAGCAGGAGCCGCTTCATTTCGCGGTCTCGTCGAGCAGCTTTTGTGCGGCGCTTGCGATCTCTTCGGGAGTCGCGCTCGGACTGAAACGAACTCGCAGCTGACCGAGACCGTCGATCAGCCAGAGCGAGGCCGTGTGGTCGATCGAGTAGTCGCGTTGTGGATCGATGGTGCGTCCTACGTAGCGGCGGACTTCGGGTGCTCGTCTCGTTGCCACCACGTTCCATGCCTCGAGGGTCTTGCTCAACCTCGCCTCTTCGAGGGCGAGACCGCGGATGCGTGGATCGAAGTCTCCGAGGAACTCGCGAAAGTGTTGCGGGGTGTCTCGCTCGGGATCGACCGAGACGTAGAGGCATTCCAGCTCGGAGACCTCGCTCAGCACGTCGTGCATCTTCGTGAGCGTCAGCGGACAGACCGAGAGACATGAGGTGTACCCGAAGGACACCAGCAGGACTCGGCCTCGTTGTTGAGCGAGTGAAAACGGGGCGTCGAGTTTCACTTCGAGTGCGGCCAGCTCGGGCGCGGGGGCCGGCGTGAGCCAGCGCTCCGCCTTGGAGCTGCACGAGGACAAAGCGAGGGCAAGGACCGCCATGAGCATGCCCTCACCCCGACCCTCTCCCGATGGGAGACGGAGCACCTATCTCGCCGCCTTCTTCGCCTTCGGCTCGCTCGGTCCCGTCGGGTACTGCTCGGCGAGTTGCTTGATGACGCTGTCCGAAGGCTTGCCGCCCTTACAGCTGGGATGACCGAAGCCGCTCGCGCTCTTCTCGTTCTCGAAGTCGAGGATGAGGTTGTCGTTGCCGTTCTTCGCCACCCCGCCCGGGATCGCGTCGAGGTTCAGCGCAGAGCGCACCTTCCACGCGATCACGTGATCCGCGCACGAGGTGTCGCCGCTCAATCCCAGCCCACCGATGATCTTCCCGTCGGTGCCGTAGAGCGCGAGCCCCCCGCCGAAGACCACCACGCCGCCGATCGGCTTGCCCACCATCGGATCCTTCTCCTGGCCGAAGTCCGACGGACTTCCCGCGAACGCCGTGGCCGGATTTGGCGGCGCGACGTTGACGAGGCTGAACAGACTTTGGCCCGGCTGGGTGCCCGCGAAGAGATTCGCGGTGGAGAGCGCGAGTCGAGGACCACTCAGCGCGTTCGCGGTATTCGCCTTCTCCGCGGCGATCAGGCGGCTGCCGGGCCAGGGTGCCGCAGGATCGTTTCCGCTAAAGACCACCGCGCACACCACCCCGTTGCGATCGACCACGGCGGCCCACTCTGGATTCCCGAGCCCCGTATTCGCGTCGACCCCTTCGGCCATCACGTCTTCCAGCGCGGCCTTCAACTTCGCGTGGCTGGGCAGCGCACCGCAGCCTGATTTCGGTTTCGGTTGCGCAAAGGCCACACAGCTCAAGGTCAACGCCACCAGCGTCATCACTCTCGTGAACATGGTCAGCTCCTCAGCGAAGGGGCACTCCGTACGAAGTGAGCAACGAGTCGATCTCGTCGCGCTTCTTCTGCAGCACTGCTTCCAGCTCGGCCTTGAGCGCGAGGTCCTCGCGCCGCACGCCGAGTGACAGCTCGAACGCGAACGTCTGCCCAGGAGGCGCCTCGCTCTCAGGCACCGGAGCGAGCTCGAGCTGCGGCTCGGCGTGCTTCGCGAAGTAGCCCGCGAGCGGCCCCCACGCGATCGCGAGGTCGACCTCGCCTCTGCTCACCGCGCGAATGAGGTCCGCGGCCGGAGCCGGCTTCGAATAGTCGCCGTACACCAGGTACCCGCGCACGTTCGCCGAGTGACCGTGACGTGCGAGCGCCAGCACGGGAGGAGGATTCGCTCCGTCGTCGCCCACCAGCGGCACTCCGATGCGCAACGAAGCGAGCCGGGGATCCTCGAGCGAGGTGACGTGAGGTGCCTTGGGCCCGTACACGAAGACGTAGCCCGAGCGGTAATACGGCGCGGTGGTGGCGACGAAGTCGAGGCCCTTCAGCACGCCCATCACTACGTCACACAACTTCGCCTTGAGCGTGTTCTTGAAGAAGCCGCGCCGCTGCGGAAACCACGTGTACGTGACGTCGGCATCGAGCTCGCGCGCGATCAGTTGGGCGAGCGCGTTCTCGAAGCCCTGCTCCTTCTGATCGGAGAACGGCAGGTTGTTCGGATCCGCGCACACTCTCAGCTGACGCCGGGGCGCCGCGGAGGTCGGTGCTCCGACCAACAGCATCAACAACGCGATGGTGATCATTTGAGCCCCTGGAGCCAGGTCGCGAGCAGCTCCAGCTCTCGACCGGTGAAGGCGGTGAGGTCGGGCATCTGCGCGCCCGGCTTGAACGACTGCGCGCGCACCGCCCACGCCTCGAGGTACGCGTGCGAGTTGGGGATCGTATTCGCGGCGATCTTCTGGCGGCTCGCGAGGTGCGTGAGATCGGGGCCCACCGTGCCGAGCGCCTGCGTGCCGCGCACCGTGTGACAGAGCCCGCACGCGTGCGTCTCGAAGATCCGCTGACCTTCCTCCGCCTCGGGAGTCGAAGCCGCCGCGGCCGGCTCCGCCTGATGCGCCAACCAGGCCGCGAAGCGCTCAGGCGGTTCAGCGACCAACACCAGCTTCATCAAGGCGTGTTCCGCCCCACAGAACTCGGCGCACTGCCCCTCGTAGGTACCCGCTTCATCGGCCTGCAGCCGAATGCGCGTCTTCCGCCCGGGAATCAGATCGACCTTCCCGTGCAGCCGCGGAATCCACAGCGAATGAATGACGTCTACCGACTCGAGCTCGAACTCCACCGGCTGTCCCACGGGAATGTGGATCTCGTTGGCGGTGATGAGCAGCTTGTCCGGCGAAGTGCCGACGTAGTGGAGCTCCCACCACCACTGATGTCCCACCACGCGCAAGTCGGTGCCGGGGTGATCCTCGTCGTGCAGCGGGAAGCGCTCGAGCGCCCCCAGGCCGATCACGAAGATCACCGCGAGGATGATCACGGGGATCAAGAACCCGCCCACCAGCACCCAGCCCGTTCCGCCGCCCGCGTCCCAGCGTGCGTGCTCGCTCAGGGTGCCCTTCGGACGCATCGCCGCGAGGGCGATGAGGGCGAGCATCAACACCATCACCACGATGAAGATCGCGAAGACGAAGGTGGTGAGCCCCGAGATCCCCGACGCCGCGGGTCCACCCGACGCGAAGATCGACTGCGGCGTGCTGGAGCAACTGCCCAACGCGACGAGGAACATCCACCGGAGCGCCCTCATGGAATCGGCTGCCTCGGCAGCGTCTGATCGGGAGGACTGGGCTCCATCGAGGAGCGCATCGACTTGATGTAGCTGACGAGCTTCCACGCCTGGTCGCTGGGGATCTTCGTGCCCCACGCGGGCATGCCGTGCGCGCGGCCCTCGGTGATCGAGCCGAAGATCGCCGCGTCAGTGCTCCCGTAGATCCACACCTCGTCGCGGAGGCTCGGTCCCATGCCGCCACCCGCGTGATCACCGTGACAACCCGAGCAGTTGTATTGGCCGAACAGCAGGCGACCCTGCTGAATGCCGGCCGGATCTTTCGCGTACGGGCTCGACTCTGGCTGCTTCTTGTCCTCAGGCCCCGGCACCGGACCAACAGGCACGCCGATCGGAGGTGGCGCTCCCGCAGGCGCAGTGCCCTTGGGACGACCTTCGTTGCAGCCGACGAAGAACAACAACGTGACGATCAATCGCGTGCGCATGAGCGTGCCTCTCTCGAGCTCACAGCCCAAAGACGTAGATGACCCCGCCAGGAGCGGAGTACTTCTTGATCTCCTTCATCGCACCCACCACTCCGAGCGCGGCGTACGGGTCGTCGATCGAGATCGATGGAAAGGCGACCGCGCCCATCCACCCGCCGATGCCCGCGTAGACCGAGACGTACTGTTTGCCGTCAGGCCCGAGGTACGTGATCGGATCACCGACGATTCCCGAGGCGAGCTTCTGCTTCCACAGCACCGCGCCGCTCTTCGCGTCGAGCGCTTTGAACCAGCCGTCCATCGTTCCGTAGAAGACGAGGTCGCCGGCGGTGGCGAGCACGCCGCTGTACACGGGGAACTTCGGTTCCACGACGCTCCAGGCCTTCTTCTGGCCGATCACGTCCCACGCCACGAGCTCGCCCTGCGCGCGGCCCGGCCCGGGGTACATCTTCACGCTCGCACCCAGATACGGAGTGCCCGCGATGTAGTTCGCCGACACGCCCTCGTAGTCCATGCAGGTGTTGTGAGCGGGGATGTAGAGCAGCCCGGTGCGCGGGGAGAACGCGCTGGGAATGAAGTCCTTCGCGCCGGTCGAGGAAGGGCAGATGTCCTTCACCACCACGCCGTCGTGCGTCTGCTTCGAAGGATCCTTGTTCGGCAGGCCCGTCTTGAGGTCGTAACCCTTCGCCCAGTTCAGCGGCTGATACGCCTCGGCGGAGAGCAGCTCGCCCGTGGTGCGATCGAGCACGTACATGAACCCGGTGCGCCCCGGATGGAGCAGGAGCTTGCGAGGCTTCCCCTGCCAGGTCATGTCGACCAGCACGTTCTCCATGATCTCGTCGTAGTCCCAGCTGTCGTGGGGAACGAGCTGAGTGGCCCAACGCACCGAGCCGTCGTCCGCGTTGCGCGCGATGATGCTGCAGGACCAGTGATTGCTCCCCGGGCGCAGATCGGGGTTCCACACGCCCGGATTACCTGTGCCGTAATAGAGAAGGTTGCTCTCGGCGTCGTACGACATCCAACCCCACACGGTCGCGCCGCCGAGCTTCCATTGATCTGGCGGCCAGCTGCTCACGCCGAGATCGGTGCCTTGATCCTTCTCGTAGAACGCCTTGAACGAGGGCCCGATCAACACCTCCGCGTCGGGGCCCGTGTTGTAGCCGCGCCAGCGCTCCTTCCCCGTGGTCACGTCGAGCGCGACCACCTTGCCGCGCACGCCGAGCTCGCCTCCTGAGTTGCCGACGAACACCAGGCCCTTCGCGACGATCGGCGCCATGGTGATGGTCTCGCCCACGTTGATGTCACCGACGGTGGCGCGCCACACCTCCTTCCCGGTCTTCTCGTCGACCGCGACGGTGTGACCATCGAGCAGATTGAAGATGATCTTTCCGTCGGCGTAGCTCGCCCCGCGATTCACCACGTCGCAGCACGCGATGCCCACCGCGCGCCCATCGGGGTTCGGCTCGTAGGTCCACTTGAGCGGGTGACCTTCTGCCGCGAGATCGATCGCGAGCAACTTGTTCGGGTACGGAGTGACCACGAACATCGTGTTCTCGTGCACCAGCGGCTGGCCTTCGTGGCCGTTGGGAATGCCGGTGGTGGCCTGGCCGACGATCTTCAGGCTCTTCACGTTCTGCGCGGTCAGCTGGGTGAGGCTGCTGTACCGGGTGTTCGCGAGATCGCCCGCGGGCGTGAGCCATTCGCCACCGGCGGGATCTCCGATCAAGGTGGCCTTGAGCGCAGGCGCGGCGGCGAGCGCTGTGAGCGCGATGAGCAGCTGCATCGGTTTGCCCCTCAGTCCAGTGTGTAGAGATACGCCGCGACGTCGCGTGCTTCGCCTTCGCCCAGTCCAAGCGCGGGCATCGCGGTGGCGGGCTCCGTCGCGTGTGGATTCATCAGCCACTTCACGAGCTCGTCCGGTTTGTTCGGCACTTCACCCGCGATGAAGGTTCGCTTCGCGAAGTGCTTGAGCGGAGGGCCGACCACCCCGCGCGCACTCTTCACGCCGGGAATCTCGTGGCAGGCGCCGCAGCCCACGTCAGCGATCAACTTCTCGCCGTGCTTCGCGTCGCCCACGGGCGGTGGATTTCCTCCGCGTTGGCAGGAGACCAGGAACAACGTCGCGAAGAGGAGCCCTCTCATCGCACGGCCTCGCAGAGTCGAAGCAGCATGAGCGAAGGAAGGCCTGCCCAGACCGCGGCGATCGAGAAGACCACTCCCGAGTACACGCCCATCAACGACATCATCTGGACGCGCTCTCTGCCCTCGGCGACGAGGAAGCGGCCGCCTGGCTCGAGCTGTCTCCACGTGAGGTAGCCGACGAGCCCTCCGGAGATCGCCAACGCGAGCCCGATGATCCCCGAGGCGATCAACGCGGTGCGCGCTCCGCCACCGTCGCAGACGCCGCCGGTGAGGAGCACTCCAAAGAGGCTCTGCGCGCCCCACGCGAGCGGAGGCACCATCACGCCGTACCAGAGCCGCCAGCGCTGCACGCCGCCGAGATCGGTGCTCATCGAGTCACCTGCGGCAGCAAGTAGATGAGGCCGACGATGAAGATCCAGACGAGGTCGACGAAGTGCCAGTACCGCGAGGCGACCTTGAGCGGCTCGCGCGGAGGGTGATCCGTTCGCAGTCGCGGCAGCACCACCACGAAGGAGAGCGCGAGCAATCCGAAGAGCACGTGCAGGCCGTGGAAGGTGGTCAACGTGTAGAAGATCGAGCCGTACGCGTTGTTCTTCGGGCTCAGCGTCTTCAGGCTCTCGGAGTACTCGAAGAACTGCAGCACGAGGAACAGCACACCGAGCGCGATCGTCACCGCGGTCGCGACGCGCGCCGCCCCCTCGCGGCCCCGCTTGAACTGATCTTCGCCGAAGTGGAGCACCGCGCTGCTCAGGAGCAGCACGCCGAGCATCGGCAGCGCGAAGTGCAGCTTCGGAGGCGGCTCCGAGGGGAACGGGCCCAGATAGAAGTACGTGAAGAACAGCATCACGAAGAGCGAGGCCTCGGTGGCGATCAGCAGGTACATGCCCATCACGCCGCGGCCGGCGTCTGCGTGACTCACCAAGGGATTGCGCTCTTCCTCCTTCGGCGGATGAGGGTGCTTCTTCTCGGGCTTGGGCCACATCCACACCGCGAACACGCCCAGCGAAAGCAGCGCGGTGGCGCCCGCGGCCCACAACGAGTGCAGCAGCACCGAGGTGAAGAACGCCGTGAGCGCGATCGCCACCAGCAACGGCGTCATGGTGTCGCTCGGCATCGTCGCCAACGCCACCGCTTCACCATCGAGCCAGGTGGTGGTGAGCGTCACGCGCCGGTCGTCGAAGATCCGCTCCTTCTTCTCATCGCGCTCTTCTTCGTGTTCGTCCCACAGCGGATGTCTGGTGAAGACCGTGGGCAGGTGCACCGTGCCGAACACCTTCGGAGGTGAAGTGAGCCCCCACTCCAGGGTGTCCGCGTTCCAGGGGTTGTTGCCCGCGACCTCGCCGAGCTTTCGCGACGCGAAGAAGTTCCAGACGCTGATCAGAATTCCGATGGTGAGGATCGCCGCGCCCACGCTCGCGACGAGGTTGAGTCCCTCCCAGCCGCTGCTCGAGGCGTAGGTGTAGATGCGCCGCGGCATTCCCAGCGCACCGGTGATGTGCATGGGAAAGAACGTGACGTTGAAGCCGAGGAACATGAGCCAGAAGCTCCAGCGGCCGAGGCGCTCGCCGAGCTTTCGGCCCGTCATCTTCGGCAGCCAGTAATAGAAGGCCGCGAACACCGGGAAGACGTTGGCGCCCACCAGCACGTAGTGCAGATGCGCGACCACGAAGTACGTGTCGTGTACCTGCCAGTCGATCGGGATCACCGCGGTGACGATGCCGCTGAGGCCACCGATCACCAGCGCGGCGAGAAAGCCGAGCGCGAAGAGCATCGGGGTGGACAGCACCGGCTTGCCCTTCCAGATGGTGGCGATCCACGCGAAGACCTGCACCGCGCTGAACACCGAGATGGTCATGCTCGCGGCGCTGAAGAAGCTCATGCCCGCGTAGCCCATGCCCACCGCGAACATGTGGTGCACCCAGACGCCGAAGCCGACCACTCCGGTGAGCACCGTCGCGAGCGCCACCCATGGGTAGGCGACGATCGGCCTGCGGGAGAACACCGGGATGATCATCGAGATCATGCCGGTCGCCGGCAAAAAGATGACGTAGACCCACGGGTGGCCGAAGAACCAGAACAGCTGCTGCCACAGCAGGACGTCGCCACCGTGCGCGGGGTCGAAGAAGTGAAAACCCCAGCGCCGCTCCAGCTCGAGCAGCACGCACGCCACGGTGAGCGCGGGCAACGAGAAGACGACCGAGAACGAGATCGTCAGCGTGCTGTACATCAGCAGCGGCATCTTGCTCAGGCTCATGCCCAACGCGCGGTGCCTGAAGATCGTGACGATGAAGTTGATCGCCCCCGCGGTGGTGGAGATGGTGAGGAAGACGAGCGCGCAGCAATAGAAGTCGACGCCTAAGTCGGGGGAGTACGCCGAGCTGGAGTACGGCGCGTAGTTGAACCAGCCCGCGTGCGGCGCCTGGCCGATCAGCGCGCTCGAGTAGAGGAAGAGTCCTGAGAGGAGAAACGACCAGTAGGTGAACGCGTTCAGCCGCGGGAACGCCATGTCGCGCGCGCCGATCATCAGCGGCACGAGGTAGTTCCCGAACCCGGAGAGAACCGGCGAGGCGTACCAGAAGATCATGGTCACGCCGTGCATCGTGAAGATCTGGTTGTACGCCTCGGGCGTGAGGAGCCGCTGATCAGCGCGCGCGAGCTGCAATCTGATCAGCAGCGCCTCGAGTCCGCCGATCACGAGAAAGGCGAACGCGGTGACGAGGTAGCGCTTGCCGATCCGTTTGTGGTCGACCGTGCCGAGGAAGCCCTTCAGCCCCGGGGGATCTTCCCAGAGTTCAGTGAGTCTGAGCTCGGCAGTCGTCATGGGTGGCGCGCCACCCTGCACAACC
>CBIHPJ010000237.1:0-11511 GCA_966211295.1 uncultured Myxococcales bacterium
CCACCGCACGCATCACACGGACCACGCGAGACGATCTTCTCGAACTGGGGACGCCAGCTCGCGATCATCTTCTCCGCGTCTTTGCCGAGGTAGAGCCGCTTGAACTTGGGCACGAGCCCTTCGTACGAGCTCTTCATCTTGCCGATGGAGTTCACCTTCACCTTCGGATCATTCAGGTAGAGGAGCTTGTCCCACTCGTCCTTCGTGAAATCGCGCAGCTTCTTCTTCACGCTGAAGAAGCCGGAGTTCGCGAAGATCGAATAGTGGTACCCGTCGACCTCGAACGCGGGGAAGGTGATCGCTCCCTCGGCGAGTGACTTCGACTTGTCGACCAGGTGCTCGAGATCGATCTTCGACACGCGCGCGAGACCTTCGCAGTCGGGGCACATGCCGCGCGGGTCGTTGAACGACAACGCGAGCGCGTGCGGCACCTTCGGAGCTCCGAGCCGCGCGAAGAGGATGCGGAACATCGTGAACACGTCGGTGGCGGTGCCGAGCGTGGAGCGCGGATTTCCTCCGAGCCTTCCCTGGTCGACGATGATCGCCGTCGACAGATTGTGCAGCGAATCGGCCTCGGGCTGGCCGTAGCGCGGGAGGAAGTACTGCACGAACGTCGAGAACGTCTCGTTGATCAGCCGCTGCGATTCCGCGGCGATGGTGTCGAAGACGAGCGAGCTCTTGCCGCTGCCGGAGACTCCGGTGAAGACGGTGAGCTTTCGGCGCGGGATGTCGAGAGAGACGTTCTTGAGGTTGTTCTCTCTTGCCCCACGCACCTCGAGATTTCCGTAGCTGTTACTCATGCGCGCCTTTTAGCCCTGCTATGACTTTGCGCATGCCCGACATCGCCTCTCGCAAGTTCGTCGAGACGTTTCAGCGCGCCTTCGCCAGGTCAGGCCGCCTCAGCGACGCGGACCTGAAGTCGCTCACGAGCGCGCAGAGCAAGATCACCAACGCCACCGATCGCGCCGCGGCCGAGAGCGTGATGGCGATGCTCAAGCACGACAAGGAGCTCGACGCCTTCGAAGTGGCGCCGATGAAGAAGGCGCTCGGCGTGCTGGTGGGCGTGACGCGCGGGCCGCTCCCCGCCGATCTCGCCAAGGTCCTCGAGAACGCGGTGCCGCAGGCGAACGTGAACGTGAAGAACTACGACCTCTCGTTCGACGTGAGCGGCAAGGGTCCCAGCTTCCCTGCGCGCGCGATCGTCCAGCTCGAGAAGAAGGCGGGCGCCGAGATCATCCTCGAGGCGAACCCCGATCGACTGAACGTCACCTCGGTGAAGGCGGGCGGCAAAGAAGTGCCCTTCACCATGAAGGACGGGCGCATTCACGTCGCCGCTCCGGGCGCGCAGGCAGTGGAGATCAATTACACGGTGAAGGCGGTCGACAAGGGCGACGACGCGTACGGCCTGATCAAGGACAAGTACTCAGGCCGCATGTGGACGATGACCTGGCCGTACAACACGGGCTCGCTCTTCCCCTCGAACTCCGCGCCCGCTGACGGAGTCACCACGCACGTCACGGTCAAGGTCGGCCAGGGCTTCGAAGCAGTGGGCACCGGCACCAAGCAGGCCGATGGATCCTTCACCACCAGGTCAGACTCTCCGGCCTACTCGTTCGCGTTCTACGCCGCGAAAGACTTCCAGCTCGGAGACGCGGGCAAGACCACGCGCGACGGCGTCGAGGTGACTGGCTTCGGAACCGATCGCGTGCCCAAGGCGCTGCGCGACGCGTATTTGCAGACCGCGAAGAAGTCGCTCGACTTCTATTCGCAGTGGCTCGGCAAGTACGACTACGGCGACACCATGAAGCTGGTCGAGCTCGAGGGCGGGCTCGGCGGCATGGAGCACACCGGCGCGGTGGCGATCATGCTCTCGTCCGCGAAGGACCCTGATTACGGCAAGGAGACCGCCGCGCACGAGGTCGCGCACCACTGGTTCGGCGACAACGTGCGCATCAAGGAGTGGGGCGATTTCTGGATGAGCGAGGGCTTCACCAACTACGCGACGTACCGCTTCTTCCGCGCTGATCAGGGTGAGCAGAAGTACATGCAGCTGCTCGATCGCTCGAAGATGGAGCTGCGCGACGCGCTGGAGACGAATCCGCACGCTTTGTCCGCTCCCGCGAACGTGGACGTGAACGAGATCTTCGACTCCGTGCCCTACGAGATGGGCCCGTGGATGCTGCGCATGATGGAAGCGAAGCTCGGCACGCCGAAGATGGACTCGCTCTTGAAGGACTGGTTCCAGACGAATCGTCAGAAGACGGTGTCGACTGATCAGTTCGTGAAGTTCGCGAAGGAGAAGACGGGCACCGACTTCACGCAGTTCTTCAAGGAGTGGAACCAGGTCACCGCGGTCCCGTCCTTCCACGCCGACGTGAAGCTGGCGGGCTCGAAGGTGAACGTGACGCTCGCCGCCACGAACAAGGTGCCCAAGGGCATCGAGTTGCCGCTGCTCCTCGAGGGAGCGAACGGTCAGAAGAAGACGGTGATGGTGGATCCGTCGAAGCCGTTCTCCGCGGACGCAGGCTTCCCGGTGAAGAGCGTGAAGTGGGATCCGGAGCGCACCGTGCTCGCGTTCGTGCGCTGATCACGCCTGCAGCGCGGCGGTACCCAGCGGCAAATATCTTCCCCCTCTGCTCTCGTAGAGGGTCAGGTGATCCACCTTCCACTCGCCCAGCTCGGCTGACTCGAGCCGCTCTGCGACCTTGAGCAGCTTCGAATCTCCCTTCATGGAGCGCGCACGCGCGAGGGTGAGGTGAGCCTCGTAGGGCCGCTTGCTCTCGACGCCGAGCCTTCGCTCCAAGTCTGCCACCAGGGACTGGAGCGAACTCTGTGAGCCGCCAACCCCGAGCCAGAGCACCCTCGGATGCGTGCGACTTCCGAACGTTCCCGCCCCGTGAATGGCCAGGGTCAGCTGCGGGACGTGCGCAGTCGCCTCCTGACAGCTCGCGAGGATCTCAGGCACCTTCCGCGCGTCGGTTTCACCGAGGAACACGAGGGTGAGGTGCATGTTCGCAGATGGAACCCAGCGGGCGTCCAACTTGTACCGCTCGCGGTGCTCGACCGCCTCGACGCGTTCATGCACGGCTTCACTGAGATCGAGCGCGATGAAGAGCCGCATGGCTCAGGGTGATGCAAACCCAGCGCCGGAGGAGTTGTAGATCGTTCCGCGACCCCGCCCGTTCAACGCGGTCATGCGGATTCTCACCCTCCTCGTCCTCGTCGCCACGCAGGCACTGGCAGCCCCTCGCGTCCTCCTTCTGTGGGACGACAAGAACGCGCAGACCTCAGCGCTCCAGAAGTCACTGGAGAACAGTGGGCTCGAGGTCAGGCTCAGTGACGGGAACAGCGCCGCGTACAACGGCCAGAATCCTCCGCTCACGAAGTTCGACGTGGTCATCCACATGAACGGCACCACGTGGCAGACCGAGATGCCGCGTGAAGGCCAGCTCGCGCTCGTGAAGTTCGTGCAGAACGGCGGCGGCTACATCCATCACGAATGGAATGCGTACCAACTCTCGATCGGCATGCTCGAGTCGATGCGCCAGTTGATCCTCTTCGATCGTGTCTCAGGCCAGGGCCCGCGCGAGATCACCATCAAGCGCGTAGAAGACGGCAAGCCGCACCCCGTGGTCTGGGAAGTGCCGAAGGTCTTCAAGATGAACGGCGGAGCGAACATCGGTCACGTCCACGTCTTCGCCGACTCTCCGGCGCTCGTGCTCGCGCGTGATGACGGCGGCAACGACGCGATCGCCGTGCGCGAGTACCAGCTCGGTCGCATCGTGGGCTTTCACCACGGAGGCAACTGGGGTGTCTGGAATGGCGGCGGAGCGAGCTCGCTCGACAGCAACGAAGCGCGCCGGCTCTTCGTCGACTCGGTGCGCTGGGCGTACGGCTGCGATCCTTCGTTCCGCGAAGGACGCCGCGAGAAGATGTGCGCGGAGATCGCGGCGAAGCGCGCGAAGCAGTGATCAACCCGCGATCAGCTCTTCGATGCGACGGCGCTGGCGGCGGAAGCCTTCGGCGAAGAACGCGACGATCAGCTCGCCATCGCGCGCACCTTCCACGCGCACTCCGTCAGCGCGAATACGCACGATGTCCTTCATCTTCTCGTTGAGCTTCGACGCCTCGAACACGTTCATGTCACCGAGCGTGGACAAGCGCGCCCAGACGTCGGCGCCGAACGGTCCACCGGTGTAGAGAATCTTGAGCTCGTCGCGGCAGGCCTTGCGCACCTCGGCGGGAATGCGTCCCCGCGCGAGGTACTTGAAGCCCGCCAGGCGCTCTCGTCTCGACGTCACGTCACATGCGCTCGGCGACGAACCGGCACGCCTTCGCGCCCATGGTGCGGCACTCGACTTCGCGCGCGACGAAGAAGCGGCCGTCGCGGAAGGTCTGATCGTAGAGCGCAGGCGTGAGCGCGGGGCGAGACATGATGTTCGCGTGGTACACGAGGTTCATCAGGCCCGAGGTGCCGCCGGTGCCGAGGTAGCAGCGAGGCGAGGTCGAGGTGCCGAACGCAGCCATGTAGCCGTTCGACTCGTAGCTCCCGTCGACCACCAGCTCGAGGCGCTCACCCGGAGTGAGGCTCGCCACCGACCAGCGGCCCCAGCCGAGCGCGTTCACCACGGAGACCATGCCGTAGACCCAGTCTTCGGTGGTCTTGCACATCGGCTTGATCAGGCCTTCCCACTCGGCGCTCTCCATGATGCCGCCGAAGGTGTGGAACGCGCAGACCTGGCCCGCTTCCACGAGGAGCAAGCGGGCGGCGGTCGCCGCAGCTTCGCCCGCGATCGCCTCCATCTGCTGATCGAAGCGGTAGCTGAGGAGGTTGTAGTAGTTCGAGTAGTGCCGGGTGAGCGACACGCCGAACGCGTCGATCTTTCCCTCGACCGTTCCACCCAGCGGGAGCCCGCCGCACGCGGTGATGATCGCGGCCTCGTCGACGGGGGTCTGCGTGGCGAAGGGAGGACGCGGAGCGAAGGGCGTCTGCTTGCCCATGCCGGGAGCCGCGGGGAGCGAAGCGCGGCCGCCCTCGGTCACCTCGAAGCGGCACTCACGCGCGCCGTTGGCGACGCACGCGGTCTCCTTCACCTGGAAGTTCGCCTTGAAACGGTGACGCGCGACGGCCTCGATGAAGCCCGCGTTGAAGAAGCACACCGGCGCCTGCGCCGAGCCGTACTTGGAAATCCAACCAAGTGCGTAGTGGCTGCCCGCCACGGTGGCGACGCCGCCGCTCGCGGTGAGCTTGGACGCATCGAGCACTCCGAAGCCGAGCTGACGGAAGAGCTCGCTCTCGTTCACGTTGCCGAGCTTGCTCAGCTGCGCGAATACCACCTCAGCCGCGGGCGCAGAGAGCAGCGGCTTCGCGTCGATCAACCCGTCCTGGTCGATGATCGATTTCTGCAGGAAGCAGTTGTAGTGGTGGCAGTGAAAGACGTGAGGTTCGCCGCCGATGCTGGCGAGGTGCGCTTCAGGGTGCAGCTGAACATCGATGCTCATGCGGCTTTGTCTTCCTTGAAGTTGCGGATGTAGATCGGGAACACGGCGCTCTCTTCGGTTCCGAAGCGCTGCCGAATCACGGTGGCGACGGTCTTGAACGAGGACAAACGCACCGCTGGCGTCAGCACCTCGAGGCCCTCGAAGAAGCGCTTCACCGCGGCGGACTGCACCTTCATGTTCGACTCGAAGATGCGAGTGATGTGCGCGCCCGGAGTGTCGGCCCTCTGAGAGCAGCGTTCGAGGAGCGCGGGATAGAGCGCGTCCTTCTCGGTGAAGTGCTTGAGAACGTCGGCGCGCATCGCGAGGAGCTGCGCCAGCAGCTTCGAGGCGTCGTTGACGACCGCCTCAGCCGCTACCAAACCTGTTTCGATTCGCGCGTGCTCGGCGCGGAACTGAGTAACCAATGCGACCACGCGGGTTGAGTCTCATGTCTGGACCGCACTCCGCAACCTGCGATTTGCGCGTACACGCCTGCTGACGTTCGCCCTCACGAGGAGATTCCAGCGGCGCTCCGAGCGAAGAACGGCGCGTCGATACGCCTGCCCGATCGGAGGAAAATTCGTTGACCGAGATCAATCGCGCCCGCGGGAATTTCGCCCCGCGTGGTGGGAGCGCCAACCACGGCGCGCCGCTCCGCTCGCTCGCGTACCGTTCACACGTGGTCGAAGAGAAGTCGTTGCTGCTGCTCATGCTGCTGACGTCGATGGGCTGCAGCGCCCCAACCGAGTCATCCACTGCGAGCGCGCGCGCGGATCCGCTCTGGTCTGCGGGTCCCGCGATGACGACCCCGCGCTGGTGGCACGTCACCGCGCTCCTCACCGACGGGCGGCTCCTCGCGGCCGGTGGATATCCAACCATCGCGCAGAACGCGACGGCGACGACGGAAGTCTTCAGTCCGCAGACGCGAATTTGGACGGCGCTCCCTCCGCTCGCCACCACCCGCGCGCAGCCCACCGCGACGGTGCTGCCCAACGGCCGCGTGCTGGTCGTCGGCGGCTATCGCGGCACCGGCAACAACTCCTACGCGAGCGCGGATCTCTTCGATCCCCTCACCAACACCTGGAGCGCGACGCCGGCGATGGCCAGCGGCCACGCGTATCACACCGCCACTTCGCTCCTCGACGGACGCGTACTCGTCGCCGCGGGTTGGGACGGCAACTCGATCGCGAACGCCGAGCTCTTCGATCCCAACGCGGGCACGTGGGCGTCCACCGGAAACCTCGGCACCGCGCGCAACACGCACGCAGCGGTGCGACTCGCGAATGGCAAGGTGCTGGTGTGCGGAGGACGCGACGCCCTCGGCGCGTACCTCGCGAGTGCAGAGCTCTACGATCCCGCGACGGGCACGTGGACGCCGACTGGCTCGATGAGCATCGGACGGCAACGTCACACGCTCACGCTGCTGCAGAACGGACAGGTGCTGGTGACGGGAGGTCGCTACTCCGCTTCCACGGGTCTCGCGTCGGCCGAGCTCTACGACGTCGGCACCGGCACGTGGACTCCCACCGCGCCGATGAGCACACCGCGTGGATTTCACAGTGCGACGCTGCTCCCCAGTGGCTCGGTGCTGGTGGCAGGCGGCTACGACTCCACCGCGACCGTCTCGCTCGCCACCGTCGAGCTCTACGATCCCGTGGGCCGCACCTGGAGTGCGCTGCCCCCGATGACGAACACGCGCGACTCGCACACGGCGACGCTGATGCCCGATGGCCGCGTGTTGATCTCTGGAGGATCGAACACGATCCCGCTGGCGCTGACCGAGCTCTACGATCCACAACAACCCTTCGTGACCACCGGCCCCGCGCTGACCAACTCGCGCAGCGCTCACACGGCCACGCTGTTGCCAAACGGGAAGTTGCTGCTCGCGGGCGGAGACACCGCGACTGCCGAGTTGATCGATGAGCGCCTCGGCACCTCGACCAGCACCGGCTCGATGGTCACCGCGCGCGCCGAGGCCGCGGCGAACCTGCTCGAGAACGGGAAGGTGTTGATCACGGGCGGGCGCACCCCGAGCGGAGACCTCGCGAGCGCAGAGCTGTACGACGCCACCACTGGAAGCTGGGCGAGTGCGGGTACGCTCGGGCCAGCCCGCAGCGGCCACACCTCGACGCTGCTCGCGAATGGAAACGTGTTGATCGCTGGAGGCGCCGCGCTCGGCGACTCGCGTCTCTACGATCCGTGGACTGGAATCTGGAGCGCGACGGGATCGCTCGCCACTGCTCGGCGCGCGCACACCGCGACGCTGCTTGCCAATCGCAAGGTCCTGGTCGTGGGCGGTCTTCTCGGCGGGGCGGCGCTCACCAGCGTGGAGCTCTTCGATGCGACGACGGGGACGTGGAGCGCAGCAGCGAGCCTCAGCGCCGGGCGGAGCCAACACACCGCCACGGTGCTGCCCAACGGAAACGTTCTGGTTACCGGAGGCCGCAACACCGCGGGCACGCCGATCACCTCTGCCGAGGTCTACGACGTGACGGCGAACAACTGGACCACCGTGGGCGCCTTGAACTTCGCGCGCGCAGGCCACGCTGCGGTGCTCCTCTCCACCGGCGACGTGCTGATCAGCGGTGGAGCGCTCGAGACCGAGCTCTACCGAGCGGGCAGCTTCATCGTGGGGCCTCCACTGGGCTCGCTGCGCACTGCGCACACCGCCGTGCTGATGCCCTCGGGGCGAGTGATGATCAACGGAGCAGCCACTACGGAGCTCTTCGACGAAGGGCGCAGCAGCTCGGCGGCCACGCTGCCATCGATCACCAATGTCCCTCCGTCCACTTCACTGGGCGCGCTGATGACGCTCGATGGTGCGCGCTTCACTGGCATCTCCGAGGGCGCGGCCGGCGGGCACCAGTCCTCTCCCGCAAACCTGCCCATCGTGGTGCTCCGCGGCCCGGGGAACGCCACGAACCTTCCAGTCACCGCCTTCAGCGCCACGAGCGCGCGCGGCACGCTGCCGAATTCAACGTTGCCTGGCTGGCAATGGGTGAGCGTGACGGTCAACGGTGCGCTGAGCGAAAGCAGGTCGATGCTGGTGCCTTCGCCGCCGCGCGCCCTTGGCTCGCTGGGCATCACGTGCTCGGGGGGAAGCCAATGCGCGAGCGGGTTCTGCACCGACGGCGTCTGTTGTGACCAGGTCTGCACGGGCACGTGCCTCGCGTGCTCAGCGGCGCGTGGCTCGGCGTCGAACGGAAGCTGCATGACCTCCCTTGCGATCTGTCCCGCCGACGGCTGAGCGGATGCAGGAATGAGCGACGCAGGGTCCACCGATGCAGGAACGAACGACGCGGGCCCCGAGGATGCAGGAACGAGCGACGCAGGCTCCGAGGACGCGGGAACGAGCGACGCGGGCTTTCAAGATGCCGGCGCGAACGACGCAGGACTCGAGGATGCAGGAGCGCCCCCCGTGACGACGCGCGAACTCACGGTGAGCTGCGGATGCAGCGGAGGTGGCGATGGCGTGTTCCTCCTGCTGGGCCTGTCGCTGCTGATGGGTCAGCGGCGAACACAGGGAAACGCGCGGTCCTGAATCCAGTAGCCGCCGCCCTGCTCCACTGTCTGCACCACGACGCGGCCATCGACATCGACGAGACCCGGCCCGGTTCCTCCCGCGGGGGCGCGCTTCGTCACGAAGAGCCGCCCTTCACCAAGTCGTCCGCTCGCGGTCCACGCGTCCACGGTCACTTGATGAGGCGAGTTCACGTACGCGGTGTTGATGCCCGCGATCACCGAACGGGAGCGACCGTCGTTCGGCGCCGCGGCCTGCACGAAGTTCGCGTTGCTGCTGGTGTCCCGCGCGTGATGATTCGCGTGAGTGAGATCGATGCCGAGCGTGCCGAATACCTGGGGAGCGCTGTTCACCACGAAGGACTCGAGGTCTGGCTCGGTGGGCACGCCCGAGCCGCTCAGATCTCCCGCGAAGAGAAAGCGGAACGCGCCATGACGAACGAGCCCGACGATGGAGCGGGCGTTCTCCTCGTTCACGTCGGTCACTCCGAACGCCGAGGAGGCAATGGGGGTTCGCCCCTGCAGCATGAAGCCATTCGCGCCGAGGAGCTCGAGCCGTGCACCGCCGCCCAACTCGATGAACGAGGGATCTCCAGAGGCGTCGTCGCTCACTGAGTCCAGGTCACCGAGCGTGAGACCAGGACACGAGGTCGCTGGGGATCGCGGGCCAATCACACATGGAGACTCGGGCGCTGCGGTGCACAGACCGAAGTTCTTCGCCGCGAGCGTGCCGCGCATTCGCAGACACACCTGCTCGAAGTCGCTCTCGTTCGTTCCGGGGCCGACGTCGACGAAGCCGCGATGTACGACTCCGCGCGTGATGAGCAGCGGATCAGTTCCCGAAGTGAGCGACTCGAACGCACCGATGTGATCCGCGTGAAAGTGCGTGAGCACGATCCACTCGACCTCGAGCGGTGCGCGCGTTCGGTAGCCCCGCTGAGGAGTGAGCCAGGTGGTGTTGAGCTCACGCAGCGCAGCGCGCACTTCGTCGTCGTGGTTGGAATTGCCGACGTCGAGCAGCACCACCGTTCCGTCGGGACCGATGAGGATCGCGGACTCGCCGGTCTTCGGCACCAGGCCCACGGGAAGCTCGAGCTGCCAGAGCGTCAGCTCTCCGGGAATCGGGCCGCTGGGTCGCACGCCCGCGTCGAAGGGAAGACCTCCATCGTCAGCACCGGCGTCGATCTCAGTCCCGGCATCGACGTCCAGCACCACGGGAGCAGGACACCCAGCACAGGCAAGGATGAGGAGCGGCCAGAAGCGCATCGATGAGAGTCTTACCGTCCCCAGCGAGCACCAGATGATTCATCTCCAATCGCAAACCCGTGTAGCGCCGCAAAGTGCTGGCTCGATGCGCAGCGTTGAGGCACAGGCGGCCGCGTGACGAGTCTTCTGAGGCCACAGGGCGAGGGTGATGGTGATGGGCAGGTCTTTCAGTACCGACCGTTCCAGGCGTCATGGACCGTCCTGGTGATCTGGCTGTGTGCAGTCGTGCTGCTCGGCGTGTTCTCGCCCGAGCCGATCTGGCCATGGTTTCCGAGGGGCGCTTCGCGCTTCCACGTCTTCTTCTGGGGACTGCTCATCGGGTCGCCAGCAGTGGTGCTGCAGATGGGCTGGTCGTACGCGATGACGACCACGGACTTCGTGGTGATGCGCTTCGGTCGCGAACGGTTCCGACTGCCGCTTCACGAACTGAAGGACACCAGCACGGTGATGGGAATGACGTGGCTCACCTTCGCTTCGCGCAACGTGTTGGTGGTCACAGGTCCTGATCAAGATCGGCAGATCTTCCTGAAGGAGCTCGAGTTCCGTGCGCGGCGAGCGAGCGGAAAGGCGCCCGCTCCTGCCGCGGTGCAGACGAGCGAAGGCAGCGTGCGGCTCGAGGTTGAGATGCTGAAGTTCCCCGAGGCGTGCGTCACCTGCGGCGCGCAGCCCGCAGGAAAGACGGAACTCGAGGCCTCGCATTGGTTCGGGATGCCGTTCGTGCAGGGATTGAAGCTCGAGGTGCCCACGTGCGCGTCTCATCGCCAGCGTGAGCGACTCATGCGTTGGCTCGCCGGTGGTGCGCTGCTCGGGATTGGCTGGGCCCTCACTCTGCTGTTCGCGCTGCAGCGAAGCGGGAAGGAACTCTGGGTTCCGGGAGTGATCCTGGTCGGGCTCGTCCCCGGCTTGCTCCTCCAGCACGCCGCAAGCCTGCTGCATCTGAAGTCGTGGATCGGTTGGAAGACACTCGGCATCAGAACGTCGGAGCTCAGCGGCGATCTCCGTTACGTGACCATTCACTCGCGCTCCGAGACGCTGATGCGCGCGCTGCTGAAGCTGCGTCGGTGAGCGCTCCGCGAGAAAACTGCACGACCCGTTGAGCGTCACCGCTTGGTGACCGCGCGGCCATTCGCTTGCACGGAGTGCGCGGTCACTGGAGGCTCACGTGACGACACTCGGCGTGGTGATGGTGTTGTTGGCGGCTGCTGCGGAAGATTGTCCTCCCGAAGACGAGAACCTGAGCAAGGG
>CBIHPJ010000238.1:0-11498 GCA_966211295.1 uncultured Myxococcales bacterium
CGCCTTCCCACGCGATGCGGAAATGCGGGGTGACCACGGGCGCGTTGATGAAGATCCCGAGCGTCGCGGAGCGCGGCACGAACCACGGCACCAGCGGCGTTTCAGGCGCGGGCTGCGCTCCACGCGAATCTCCGCTGGAATCTCCACGCGGCGTGGGCGGAGGCGCGCCTGCACCGTCCGGCGGAGCGGCCAGCACCACGGAGCAGATCAACGCAAGCACCATCGTGAGCGCGCGTTTGGCCCTCCACGCAATGCTTGTCAATGGATCGGGCGGGTTCTACAAACGCGCCACTTCGCGGCACTTTCTGCCGGAAGTTTTTGGAGACGCTCTTTGTCTACGTCGCTCCGCACGTACGTTTTCCTCGACAGCCTCCAGCCCCAACTCGCAGCCCACATCGCGACGACTTGCCGCGGCTACTTCCCGGTTCCGTACGTCGCTTCGCTCTTCGTGGAGATCGCGCCTGGCATGGCGATTCACCGCCTGATGGACGTCGCGCTGAAGCAGACCCGCGCGCTCCCTGCGACGCTCGTCGTCGAGCGCGCGTACGGCATGCTCGAGCTGCACAGCGAGGACAAGGGCGAGGTCCGCTCCGCTGGTGACGCGATCCTGAAGGAGCTCGGCGTGAAGGAGGAGGACCGCATCAAGCCGCGCCTCGTCTCCAACACCGTGATCCGCTCGATCGAGCCGATGCACGCGATGATCCTCGACAAGATCCGCTTCGGTCAGATGATCGAGCCCGGCGAATCGCTCTACATCCTCGAGACCGAGCCTGCCGCCTATGCCGCGCTCGCCGCGAACGAGGCCGAGAAGGCCGCGAACGTGAAGCTGGTCGACGTGACCCCGTACGGCGCGTTCGGTCGTCTCTACCTCGGTGGCAGCGAGGCGGAGATCGACGCCGCTGCCGAGGCCGCGGTGGCCGCGATCAAGGCGCTTTCCGGTAAGGAAACCGCTTCGAAGGAAAAGTGATTTTTCACTCGTAGTTTCAATTCCTGTTTCACAACACAGAGAGGCAGACGACTCCGATGGCTGACGCACTGGGAATGATCGAGACCAAGGGCTTCGTTGGAATGGTCGAAGCGGCCGATGCCGCGGTGAAGGCCGCCAAGGTCGAACTGGTCGGCTACGAGAAGATCGGCGGCGGTTACGTGACGATGATCGTCCGTGGCGACGTCGCGGCGGTGAAGGCGGCGATCGAGGCCGGCGCGCGCGGTGCTGAGCGCGTGGGCGAGCTCGTCTCGACGCACGTGATTCCGCGTCCGCACGAGAACATCGACGCGACGCTGCCGCTCGGCCGCAAGACCGAGACGAAGTAATGCTGCTCGGCAAGGTGGTGGGGACCGTGGTCGCCACCCGCAAGGAGCCCACCCTCGACGGCTCGCGGTTCCTGCTGGTGCGGGGACTCGACGCCGAGGCGAAGCCCACTTCGACTCTGGTGGTCGCGGTCGACGCCATGGGCGCCGGCGTGGGCGAGGTCGTGCTCTACGCCTCGGGCTCGTCGGCGCGGCAGACCGAGATGACCAAAGACCGTCCGGTCGACGCCGTGATCATGGCGATCGTCGACCAGGTCGAGGTCGAAGGAAAGCTCACGTGGGTGAAGTAACTGCCAAGCGCGTGACCGCTGCCTCCAGGGCAGCGCTCCTCACGGCAACTGCTCGTGAGTGCGAGCAGCAGACCACCGCGCCCGCCTGCGAGCGCGTGTTGGTGGTGTACGGCGAGAACGCCGCGAAGCTCTACATCGAGAAGACCCCGCCGACGCCCCGCCCCGCGGTGAGCCGTCGCTCTGCTTGATCAGTTCGAGTCAGTGAAGGGCACGTCATGAACGAAGCTCAGATCAACGCCATCGTGGAGCAGGTAGTTCGCCGTCTCTCCGGTGAGCTCTCGAAGCTTCCTTCTTCGTCGGGATCGTCGAGTGGTTCTCGCGCCCCCGCGATCATCACCAGGCGGCCGGGCATTCACGACGATCTCGACTCCGCGGTGACCGCCGCGACGCGCGCCCAGGAGCAGTGGGTGCGCCTCGAGGTAGAGACGCGCGAGAAGGTGATCGAGGCGATGCGTCAGTGCACGCGCGATCACGTGAACGATCTGTCTCGCATGGCGGTCGAGGAGACCAAGCTCGGCAACGTCAAAGACAAGGTTCAGAAGAACCTGCTCTGCGCGAACAAGACGCCCGGCATGGAGATCCTCCGTCCCTGGGCGCAGACCGGCGACCACGGCCTGGTGCTGGTGGAGCGCGCTCCCTTCGGCGTGATCGGCGCGATCACTCCCTCGACCAACGCGACCGAGACGATCATCAACAACGGCGTGGCGATGGTGGCGGGCGGCAACTCCGTCGTCTTCAACGTGCACCCGAGCGCGAAGAACGTCGTGAGCTTCTTCGTGCAGAAGCTCAACGAGTACATCACCGCGGCTGGCGGCCCCGCGAACCTGATCTGCATGCTCGGCGCGCCGACCATCGAGTCGGCGAACGCGCTGATGAAGCACCCTGGTATTCGCCTGGTGGTGGTGACCGGTGGTCCCGCGGTGGTGAAGGCCGCGATGGCGTCGGGCAAGCGCGCGATCTGCGGCGGCCCGGGAAATCCTCCTGCGATCGTCGACGAGACGGCGCACATCGCGCGCGCCGCGAAGGACATCGTCGACGGCGCGTCGCTCGACAACAACATCGTGTGCATCGTGGAGAAGGAGATCTTCGCGGTCTCCTCCATCGCCGACGAGCTCAAGAAAGAGATGCTCAAGCACGGCGCTTTCGAAGTGCCGTCGAACGCGATCAACCGCCTCGAGAAGATGGTGGTCGATCACGGGCACGCGGCCCGCGACTGGGTGGGTAAGGACGCGACGAAGATCGCCGAGGCCGCGGACATTCGCGTTCCGTCAGGCACGCGGCTGCTCTTCGCCGAGGTCGATCCCACGCACTCGTTCGTGCAGGCCGAGCTGTTGATGCCGGTGATCGGCTTCTCGCGCTTGAAGACCGTGGAAGACTGCATCGCCGCGGCTGTGCAGGCCGAGCACGGCTTCGGTCACACCGCCACGATGCACTCGACCAACATCGACGTGCTGTCCGCGATGGCGAAGATCATCAACACGTCGATCTTCGTGAAGAACGGTCCCTCGTTCGCGGGCCTGGGCATGACGGGCGAGGGCTTCACCTCGTTCACCATCGCCTCTCCGACGGGCGAAGGTCTGACCACTCCGGTGAGCTTCACGCGTGAGCGTCGCTGCACCCTGAAGGACTCGTTCCGCATCATCTGATGACTTCGCAAGGTGCCGCCGGTCCAGCGCTGGGCCTGCTCGAGCTCGAATCGCTCGCGCGCGGCATCGTGGTGGCCGACGCGCTGGTGAAACAGGCGTCAGTGCAGATCGCGATCGCCGAGGCGGTCTCTCCCGGCAAGTACCTGCTCGTGTTCGTCGGTCGTGAAGCCGAGGTGCAGGAGTCGTTCAAGGCGGGCCTCGAGGCCGGCGGAACGTTGGTGCTCGATTCGCTTCATCTTCCGCACGTGGCGGAGCCGGTGGCCGCGGCCCTCCTCCAGGGTCACGTGGCGAAGGTTTCTACGGATGACGCGGTGGGCATCGTCGAGCTCCACACGGTGGCGGCCACGATCAAGGCAGCCGACGTGGCGCTCAAGCGCGCCGAAGTGCGGCTCACTCAATTTCACGTGGCGAAGGGCATCGGCGGCAAGGGTTGGTTCACGCTCGCCGGCGAACAGCACGACGTGGAAGCAGCATTGGAAGGCGCGGCGGCGGCGGTGCAGTCGACATTGTTGGTCGCGACCGAGTTGATCCAGCGACCACACCCGGATCTGCGCGGCAAAGTGATCTGAACGTTGTCTGGGAGGGACCACACATGAAGAAGTTGATTCTCGCGGCGTGCGTCGCGTTGTCGATCGTCGGCTGCAAGAAGGACGCGTCCGCCACTGAAGGCGGCGGAGGCACGACTGGTACCAGCAAGACCGGCACCGCGGGCACGGGCACCGACACAGCGGAGACGCCGAAGTCTCCGGACCAGGCGAAGCCGAACCCCGCGGGCTGCAACAGCGACTTCGCCGAGCCGTTCAACGCCGACGTCACCCTCACGGAGAAGTGCAGCCCGTACACCGTGAAGGCCGAGCTCAACGTCGACGGCTTCGCGATGACCATCGAGCCCGGCGTGGAGCTCAAGTTCGAAGACGGCCAGCAGATGAACATCGCCTACTACAAGGCGGCGCGGCTGATCGTGAAGGGCACCAAGGAGAAGCCGGTGAAGTTCACGGGCCGCTCGTGGAAGGGCCTCCGCTTCATGAAGGACGCGGCGGGTTCCTCGGTGGAGAACGCAGTGTTCCAGGGCGCGGGCACGGAAGACTCGCCCTCGATCGCCGTCGAGACGCATGATCTCTCGCTCAACACGATCACCGTGACCGGGGCGAAGAAGACCGCGGTGAAGCTCACCGTGGACAAGCCGCTCAAGGCGTTCTCCGCGATCGACCTGAGCAACGCGAGCGAAGATCCCAGCGAGCTGATTCACGCCCGCATCGCGACGGCCGGCGTGTTCGGCAC
Source organism: uncultured Myxococcales bacterium (assembly GCA_966211295.1). Taxonomy (GTDB): domain Bacteria; phylum Myxococcota; class Myxococcia; order Myxococcales; family Myxococcaceae; genus Archangium_A. The sequence continues at coordinate 4,529 of CBIHPJ010000238.1, forward strand.
CGACTCGAAGTTCCAGGCGAAGTCGGTGATCTGGCTCGAGGAACACGTCGAGGGTGAAGTCACGCTGGTGAACGTGGGCGCGACGTACCGGCTCGGTGGCGAGCTCAACGTCGACCCGAAGGAAGACGGCAAGTCCGCGAGCCTCACCGTGAAGGAAGGCGTCACGCTCGAGCTCGCCGACAACCAGGAGATCAACATCGGCTACTACAAGGGCCCCGCGATGCTGAAGATCCAGGGCACGAAGGAGAAGCCCGTCGTCGTCACCCGCTACGGCGAAGACAAGGTGCAGACGCCTTCGAACGGCATCCACTTCTTCGGCGGCGCGCGCGCTCCCGAGATCGACTTCCTCGCGATCGAGTACGCCGGCACCACCGACAAGGCCGCGGTCACCTTCACCGACGCACGCGGGCTGGGGAAGATCACCAACTCCACTTTCCGTCACCTGAAGGCCGAGGCGATCAGGGTCGAGTCCGCGAAGGATCGGTTCGAGGCGTTCGATGGGAACACCTTCGAAGACGTGGAGGACTCTGCGCTCCGAATTCCGGTCGAGCTCGCGCACAACCTCGGAGCGAGCAACAAGTTCACCGACAAGGCGCGCGTCACGCTCTACGGCGAGGCGAAGAAGGACACCAACCTCGAGAACATCGGCGCGCCGTACCAGGTCGAGGGTGAGCTGCAGGTGAACGGGCAGGACACGAAGTCGATCACGCTGACCATCGCTCCGGGGAACACGCTGCTCTTCAACGACGAGGGGCGGATCAGCGTGGCCTACTACGCGCCCGCGAAGTTGGTCGCGAAGGGCACGCCTGAGAAGCCGCTCACCTTCGGCAAGCTGCTCACCTCGTGGAAGGGCATGGGCGTCTACAACAAGGGCAACCTCGAGGTGGAGAACGCGACCTTCTCGGGCACCGCCGAAGACGCGTACCCGCTCGATCTCACCGCCGAGGTCACGGGCTCGGTGAAGAAGGTCACGCTCAAGGACACCAAGAAGGGCATCCACGCCTGCGCGAAGGCCGTGAAGCCCGAGGGCGTGACCGCGGACAAGGGCGTCACCGCCGTCGAGAAGTGCGACTAAGTGAAGATCCGTCCCTTCAAGCTGGAGCGCTTCTTCGCGAAGCATGAGTTCTCAGTGAAGCACCTGGGTTGCGCGAGCGACCCAGACTCGCTGACCACGAGCGAAGTCCTCGCGCTCGAGCCGGGCGCGGAAGCGAAGTATCTCGAGCTGGGCCTCGGGTATGGCGAATCAGTCGGCCAACCTGCCCTGCGCCAGGCGATTGCCTCGCTCTACAAGGGCATCGCGCCTGAAGACACGCTGGTTCACGCCGGCGCCGAGGAGGCGATCTTCGCCTTCATGAACGTGCTGCTCGGCCCCGGCGATCACGTGGTCGTCCACACTCCGGCGTACCAGTCGCTCTACGAGGTCGCGGAGGCGGCGGGTGCGACGGTGACTCGCTGGGAAGCGCGCGAGTCCGACGGCTGGCAGCTCGATGTCGACGTGCTCGAGGAGATGATTCGTCCCGAGACGAAGCTGATCGTCCTCAACTCGCCGCACAACCCGACGGGCGCGCTGATCTCGGTGAATCGCCTCGAGGTGATCATCGAGTTCGCTCGCGACAAGGGCATCTGGGTGCTCGCCGACGAGGTCTACCGGGGCGTGGAGTACGGCGCTCCGCAGATCCCTTCGGTGGTCGAGCTGTACGAGCGCGGTATTTCTGTCGGGGCCATGGCGAAGACCTACGGGCTCGCGGGTCTGCGCATCGGCTGGCTCGTCTGTAAGGACCGCGCGCTGCTCGAGCAGGTCGCGACCTTCAAGGACTACCTGACCATCTGCAGTCCTGGCCCCAGTGAGTTCCTCGCGGCGATCGCGCTGAGGAACCACGAGCAGCTCGCGGCGCGCACGAAGAAGATCGTCGAAGAGAACGTGGTGAAAGTGCAGCGCTTGATCGACGAGCGGCCTGAAGAGTTTTCGTGGATCAAACCGGTCGCTGGCACCACCGCGTTCGTTCGCTACGTACCTGGCGGTGCCGAGAAATGGACGCAGCAGCTGCTCGCAGATGCAGGTCTGCTGTTCCTCCCCGGACCGATCTTCGACTTCGCCGACACGCACTTCCGAATCGGGTTGGGGCGATCGGCGCTCTCAACCTGGATTCACCTGATCTGAGCCATGAGCACATCCGTTCATCTCTTCCCGCGCGCCCTCGAGAAGAAGTTCAAAGCAGCGAAAGACCCTTCGTTCTTCGAGGACGACGCCAACCTCATTCCGTTCGCCGAGAAGGTCGTGAACGGGCTCGTCGAGGCGCTCGAGCTCCGCGGCTTCGTCGAGGGAAAGAAGACCAGCCTCGGCCGCACCTTCCGGAACAAGGCCTGGGGCGCCGAGGCGCTCCTCAACGAGAGCGGTCTCTACCTTTCGGCGTCAGGTGATGGCGTGTTCGAGATCCTCATGTTCGGCGATGAGGTCGCGAGCGAGGAGATCGCGAAGTTCGATCCGCAAGAAGGCAGCTGGGCCTAGCGGAAGGACTCCCAGGCCTTGGTGCGCCTCGCTTCGCGGACCTTCTGGGCAGTCTGAAGCAGCGGCCGGTCGCGTTCGAAACGTGCGCGGAAGTCGGGATCGAGCTTCGAGAGTTCGAGGGAGTCGATCAGCGATCGCGCCCAGGTGAGCACTCCGGCGAGCGCGAGGTGCACGCTCGGTGAACTCGGATTGTCGCCCCCGAGGGTCTGGATTGAGGCGAGCACTGCGAGCAACTGCTCCGTCGTCGATTGAGGGAACGCGGTGCGGCCATTGGCGATCAGGCAACTGATGATCGCGGCGAAGACGTGGAGATCTTCGAAGGTGCGGAAGGGCTTCAGGTAGCGCTCGTACCCGTCGCCTTCGAGGATCGTGTCGACCTTCGCGTCCTTGAAAGTCACTGAGCCGTGGGGAATCTCGGGGACGAAGTCGAGGGGGGCGCCCTCCTCCACCGTCACTCCGGCGGTCTTCGTTGAGATGCGGGCGACCTTCAGCTCGGGGCGGCCGTCTTTCTCTCCCACTTTCGCGACGACGAGCAGCGTGTCGGCGAGTTTGCCTCCTGAGACGAAGTGCTTCTCACCGTTGAGGACTCCGCCACTTAGCGTCGTTTGGATCGCGCGTGGATGACCGCCGCCCGATTCGGTCGCGCAGAGCGCTCCGATTCCGGTGATGGAGGGATCGAGCGCGGTGATCGCTGAGGTGTAGCCACCGAAGAAGGCGTGGCCGAGACGATCGGCTTTGGCGCCCAACACGATCGCGCGATCGATTGAGGTGCTGAACGAATCCGGTGCGGCCGGGTTCAGTACGAAGTCGAGTGACATGCCCTCACCCCGACCCTCTCCCGATGGGAGAGGGAGCAATTGAGTCGATTCACTCTTCTTCGGGCGGCGCTTCCATGTGTTCAGGGGCCGAGATGCCGAGGATGCCGAATGCGCTCGCGAGCGTGTGCTTCAGCGCCGCGACCATCGCCAACCGCCCCTGCGTCTTGTCCACGTCCGCGCTGATGATCGGGTCCGACTTGAACTTGGTGAAGTACGAGTGGAAGTCCGCGATCAGCTCCTGGCAGTAATAGAGCACGTGGTGCGGCTCGAGCTTGTCGGCAGCACCCGCCACCACGTCGCCGAGCTGGCTCATCTTCTTCAGCATCGCCTTCTCTTCAGGCAACACCAGCCGGGCCAACTGCGCATCGGTCACGTTCTCGGCGCCGACGAACGGTGAGCCCTTCTCCACCGCCTTCTTGAGCAGCGACGCACACCGCGCGTGGCCGTACTGGAAGTAGAAGACCGGGTTGTCCTTCGACTGCTTCTTCACGCTGTCGAGATCGAAGTCGAACTGCGCGTTCGCGGTCTTCATCAAGAAGATGAACCGGCAGACATCGGCGCCCGCCTCTTCGATCAGATCCGCGAGCTCGAAGAGCGTGCCCTTCCGCTTGCTGACCTTCACCTCTTCGCCGCCCTGCGTGATCCGCACGATCTGCACGAGCACGAACTGCAGCTTCTTCTGATCGAACCCGAGCAAGTGCATGCCCGACTGAATCCGCGGAACGTGGCCCGCGTGATCGGCGCCGAAGACGTCGACCATCAGGTCGTAGCCCCGGTCGAACTTCTCCTTGTGGTACGCAAGATCGGCCGTGAGGTACACAGGCGTCCCGTCGTGCCGCAGGATGATCCGGTCCTCCTCGTCCTTGAGCACGTACTTCTCGTTCTCCTGGTACGTGGCCGTCATCAGGAACGTGCCGCCGAGCTGCCGGTCAGCGAACTTCGCGGCCTTCGACTCCTCGCTCCGGACCTTGTCGCCCTTCTCCCGCCGCTTCCCTTCCGCCGCCTCGTAGGTGACGCCCCGCTCTTTGTAGACTTCGACGATCTTCGCGACCTTGCCGCTCGCGTGGAGCGTCGCTTCACTGAAGAACGCGTCGTGGCTGATGTTGGCCTGCGCCAACGTCGCCTTGATCGCCTTCATGTTCTCCCGAATGCCGACCTCGATCGCCTTGGGGAGCCACTCGGACTCAGGCTTGCTCAAATACGAGTCGCCGGCCTCGGCCTTCCACGCCTTGGCGATGTCGATCACGTACTCCGCGGGGTACTCGCCCTCGACGAGCTTCACGTCGGCACCGAAGAGCTGCTGGTACCGCTTGAACACGGTCCGACCGAGCGTCTCGATCTGGTTGCCAGCGTCGTTGATGTAGAACTCCCGGGTCACGTCGTGGCCCGCGGCGTCGAGCAACCGCGAGATCGCGTCGCCCATGAACGCGCCTCTCGCGTGACCGATGTGCACCGGGCCCGTGGGATTCGCGGACACGAACTCGACGAGCATCTTCTTCCCGCTCGACTTCGGCTTGTTCCGCCCGAAGGTCGTTCCCGCCTTGAGCACGTCCCGCGCGACTGACTGGAACACCGAGTCCTTCAGTCGAAAGTTCAAGAAGCCCGGTCCGGCCTTCTCCACCGAGACCACGATCTTCTTCGAGTCGACCAGGTTCTTGATGATCAGGTCAGCGAGCTCAGGCGGCTTCTTGCCCGTGGCCTTCGACATCACCATCGCGACGTTGCATGACCAATCGCCGTGGTCCGCGTTCTTCGGAACCTCGACGTTGTACTGAGGCACCACGTCGAACGTGATCGTGCCTTCGTTCTTCAGCTTGAGGAGCGTGTCCTCGACGACTTCCTTGACCAGCTGCTTCATTTTCGATTCCTCAAGAGACTCAGCGCTCGAGCCGCGAGCCCAACCAGGCCAGCGATCGCTCGAAGCGGTAATTGACGCCCATGTGGCCGTCTTCGAATTCTTCGTGCACGTGCTCGACGTTGGCCGCCTTGAGCTCTTCGCTGATGAGGCGAGCGCCCCACCGCAGGTTGAACTCATCTCGGCTGCCGCAGTCGATGAAGAGGCTCTTCAGCTTCCGGTAAACGTCAACGTTCTTCGGAACGAAGCGGACGGGGTCGTGAACGAGCCATCTGTTCCAGACGTCGATGCGCAACCGCCCTGACGGAAGCTCGATGGGGAGCTCGACGTTGAGCGGCTCGCCCTTCTTCGGCGAATACGCCGCGCCCATGCACAGCATGTTGATCACCGCGTGATCGTCGCCGCGCATCTTGGTGGCCGACGCGCGCGAGACGAAGTCGCGGTACCAGGCCTCCACTCCGCCCGCCTTGAGCAGCGCACCCGCCGCCTGAGGCAGCTCGTTCATGTACGCGTATTCGAAGCACGCATCAGCGGAGTGGATTCCCACGTGCTGGAACGTGTCTGGGTGGAAGCGCGAGATGACGAGCGCTCCGTAACCGCCGCTGCTCTTGCCCACGAGCGCGCGCGAGCCGCCCTTCGCGATCGTCTTGAAGGTGCGATCGACCCACGTGACCATGTCGCGCGCGACGAGATCCCGGTAGCGGCCGATGCCTTCCGAGTTGATCCACTGCGAGCCGCCGAGCGACGACCAGCCGTCGATGAACACGCCGATCATCGGAGCGATCTTCCCCTCGGCAATCAACCAATCGAGCCGCTCGGGAACGTTGCGGGTGAACGGTGAGACGTTGAGCCACTGCATGCCCGAGCCAGTGAAGCCGTGCAGGAAGTACACGACGGGGTAGCGCTGATCGCCCTCGCCGTAGCCCGGCGGCAGGTACACCGGTACCGCTCGCGTCGACGTGTCCGAGAGCGGGTTGCCTTCGAGCGAACCGCAGAACACCTGGTGAATCTGAATCGTGCCCCTCATCACTTGCTCCCCAACCTCTTCATGACTTCCTGCAGGTCCATCCACGCCTTCTTCTTCTCGTCCGGCGACCGCAGGAGATACGCCGGGTGGAAGGTCGGCATCAGGTCGATACCCTCGTACTTGCGCCACTGACCGCGAAGCCGAGTGATCGCCGTGTCTTCACGCAAGAGCGTCTGCGCGGCGAACTTGCCCAGCGCGACGATCACCTTCGGCTTGATCACGCGCAGCTGCGCGCGGAGGAACGGCTCGCACGACTGGATCTCGTCGGGCTCGGGATTGCGATTGCCCGGCGGGCGGCACTTCACGACGTTGCAGATGTAGACGGTGTCGCGGCTGAACTTCATCGCCTCGATCATCTTGGTGAGCAGCTGACCCGCGGCGCCCACGAAGGGCACGCCCTGCTTGTCCTCTTCTTCACCGGGCGCTTCGCCGACGAACACCAACTCGGCGCGCGGGTTGCCGCTGCCGAAGACGATCTGCTTGCGGCCGTTGCAGAGCTTGCAGCGGGTGCACTCACCGAGCTCGGTGCGGATCTCATCGAGTGTCTCTCCGCGGATGATCACGGAAGACTCGGGAACCTTGGGCGCCGCGCCCCTGGACGAGGTCGCCGGTTTCGCTTGCGCAGCCGGCGCAGCCTTCTGAGCCACTGGAGCGGCAACCGGAGCAGCTGAGGGAGCCTGCTGAGGGGCCTTCGTGAGCTGACCGCGCTCCGTCAGCACGGTGCGCGTGCCGTCAGACTCCTGCCACGCGAGATGGCGGCG
>CBIHPJ010000239.1:0-11492 GCA_966211295.1 uncultured Myxococcales bacterium
GAAACGCGTCACCTTTGTCGTGACCTCCAAAAACTGGAGTGGTGCACGCTCGCTCCACCATGTGATTCCGCGAGGTTTAGCTACCTGATCGCCGGAATTCGTGGCATATGCGTTGCTCAACGCGCCGCATCACGTTTCACCCGCATTTGGGCAAAGGGCGCGAATTCAAATGGCCGGCGACTCTTTCGAGCAGCGAACACTTCAACGTGCGGTGGTGGTGGAGGGTGTAGGCCTCCACAGCGGCTCGAAAGTCGTCCTGCGACTTTTGCCGGCTCCTGCCAACCACGGTCTCGTTTTCGCGCGCGTGGACCTGCCCAATCGGCCGGTGATTCGCGTTGCCTCTGAGCTGGTCACTGACACTTCTCTCGCGACGACCCTGGGCTCCGGGCAGGCGAAGGTCGCCACCGTCGAGCACCTCCTCGCGGCGCTGCAGGGCCTCGGCATCGACAACCTCCGCATGGAGATCGATGGCCCCGAGGTGCCGATCATGGACGGCAGCGCGGCTCCGTTCGCGATGCGCATGTCGGAAGCCGGCATTCGTCACCAGGGTGAGGCCAAGCGCTTCCTCGTGATCAAGAAGACGGTCACGGTGACCGACGGCGACAAGCACGCGACGTTCTCGCCTGCGAAGCGTTTCCGCATCGACTGCACCATCGACTTCAAGCACCCGCTGATCAGCGATCAGCAGTTCACGCTCGAGTTCAGCGATCGCTCGTTCATCCGTGAAGTGGCTCGCGCGCGCACGTTCGGCTTCCTGCGCGACGTCGACAAGCTGCGCTCGATGGGCCTGGCGCGCGGTGGTTCGCTCGACAACGCGGTGGTGGTCGACGACTTCTCGATCCTGAACCCCGAGGGTCTGCGTTTCCCCGACGAGTTCGTGCGTCACAAGCTGCTCGACGCGCTCGGTGACGTGGCGCTGCTCGGCCGCCCGGTGATCGGCGCACTCACGGTCTACAAGACGGGGCACGCGCTGAATCAGAAGCTGGTCGCGAAGGTGTTGTCTGATCCTTCGAACTACGAGGTCGTCTCCGCGCGTTCGACGGACGTCTCGTCGCAGCAGCTGGAGAACGAAGATCTCGCTCCTGTGTTGGCCCCGTCGGCCGCCTAACTCCCTCTCCCAGTGGGAGAGGGTCGGGGTGAGGGAGTACGTTCCTCGCCCGTGACTCGCGCCTTCCCGTTCGCACTCTTGTTGCTGTCGGGCTGCGCCTGCCGCGATCCGCTGCTCGATCCGATCCAGAACGATCTCCGCGTCGAGCCGAAACAGATCAACTTCGGCCGGCTCATCGTCGGCCAGGTCTCCACCCAGACCGTCGAAGTGATCAACGCGGGCAAAGCCTCGGTCGAAGGCACCTGGTCCCTCACGGGTGAAGGTTTCCTCAGCGACGACGCTACGCCCACGCGCGCCATCGTCGGATCGACGGTGATGGAGATTCGCTGCGCTCCACAACGAGTGGGCACCTTTGACGGTGAGCTGAAGATCTCGCTCTCCGGCTTCCAACCCTTCGTGGTGCCGCTGGCCTGCGAGGGAGTTCCCGTGCCCGAGTGCGTCGCCTCCGGCCCCTGCCGCATCGCCGAGTGGGATCTCAATGCAGGCCGCTGCGTGGAGCGCGATCAACCCAAAGGTTTTTCCTGCGAGGCGCGCGACGCGTGTCTGCTCAACGCCGCCTGTCACTCGGGCCGCTGCGAGGGCACTCAGCGCGACTGCTCCGACTCGGATCCCTGCACCGCCGACAGCTGCCATCCCGTTCGCGGCTGTGAGCACACGGGACCGATCGCGTGCCCGGGCGAGGGCATCTGCCGCGTCGGCGTCTGCGTTCCCGGCACCGGCTGCACCCTGGTGGACGCGCCCGACGGAATTCCCTGTGGCCAGACCCGGAGCTGCGTGGCCGCCGACATCTGCCTCTCCGGCACGTGCGTGACGCGCGATCCGCCCGACGGCTTCGAGTGCATCCCCAGTGGCCCGTGTGGAGACGCGGGCTACTGCGTAAACGACGTGTGCGAGCCCATACCGCTCTCCACCCTCGAGCCGACGTGGACGCTCGGAGTGCCTCAGCCCGATGGTGGTCCACCGGAAGCGTGGAGCGACTTCTTCGCCGATCGCACCGGAGGCATCACGGTCTCGAGCTACTTCATGACCCAGCCGAGGCTCTACGCGAACCGCGCGATGCCGCAGCAACTGGTGAACGGCGCGCGGCGCTGCATCGATTGGCTCGGCTGGGTGGTGTGCGGCGATCTCCCTGCGACCTCGGACGCTCCGGTGACCGCGGTCGACCCCAACACGGGCGCCACCGTGTGGAGCTACACGCAGGCCGCCAGCGCGATCGCCGAGTTCAATGGCCCGGGCGTGCAGTACTTCACCGCGCGCCTCGCGGCGCTCAACGAGAACGAGCTGCTCACGTTGTACGAGTCACGCACCCTGAGCCCTGAGGGAGTCGACGATCGCTGCCGCACCTTCGCGATGCTGGTGATCGATCGTCAGGGGCAGGCGCTGCGCAGCCTCTTCCTCCCCGATCCGATCTTCAACGTGTGCGATCACCCGCACAGCTACGGCGTCGCGGTGGACGCGCAGTCGAACATCTACCTCGCGTTCACTCCGAGCGGGGCCGACAACCCGGCGACCAGCCTCGATGGCACGATGATCTTCAGCTACTCGCCGTCGCTGCAGCTGCGCTGGCGTCGCTACGTGCCGGGCCTCGTGGGAGGAGAGCTCGCCGTGGCTGATCGCCTGCTCTTCCATGAGCGCAGCGCCGAGGTGCGCGACACGCAGACTGGCAACGTGGTGGCGACGCTGCCCACCTGGTTCGGTCTCGGAGTCGTCGGCAATTCCACCGCGGTCTCCACCCAAGCAGGCACGCGGGTGCTCAGCACGCTCTCCACCTCGAACTCACAGCCGCGCTGGCAGCGGCTCCTCACCGGCACGCTCGGTCGCACTCCGCTGACGCTCGCAACCTGGGCTTCCCCCTGGGGACCGCGCGACGTGGCGCTCGCCTTCACCAGTGACGGCACGCAGGTTCGCCTCGAGGGCACCGAGCTCATCACCGGCGCGGCCGCGTTTTCCTGCCCGGTCGCCTTGCCTGAGCTGCCCGCGATGACGGCGATGACCGCGGGAGGCATCGGCGTGATGGTGGGCACTGTCCCAGTCAGCCCCGGCTGGCCCGTGTGCGACGACTGCGATCCCAAGTACGCGCGCACCAAGAGCAGCTTCGGTTGGATCCCGTTGCCCGGCCTCGTGCCCTCGGACGCACCCTGGAGCGGGGCGTGGGGGAATGAAGGTCACTCCCACCACGAAGGCCGCTGATATTCTCCGCCGCGCCCCATGGCCGAGCTGGAGTTCCTCATCGAAGCGCCGGAGCGCGGCCGCGTGGTCGCGTTTCCCTCGAAGTCCTTCATCATCGGCTCCGATGATCAGTGCCAGGTCTGCTTCAAGTCCTCGCTGATCGCCGAGCGGCACGCTGAGGTGGTGAAGGACACGCGCGGCGAGTGGTGGATTCGCGATCTGATCGGCACGGGCGCGGTGGTGGTGAACGACAGTCCGGTGCTCGATGAGCGACTGTCGGCGGGCGACAAGCTTCGGGTGGGGGACGTGGTGATGACGATTCGCGACAGCGGAGTGAATGCGCAGGCTCGTACCGTCTCCGGCGAGACGCCGATGCCGACGCCGCAAGAGCTCAACGAGCTCCAGCCCGACACGGTGATCGACAATCGCTACAAGATCATCGGCCGGCTCGCGACGGGCGGCATGGGCGAGGTCTACCGCGCGGTGCACGTGGAGCTCGGCAAGCCACTCGCGCTCAAGGTGATGTTGCCTGAGCTGAGCGGCGACTCCGACTTCGTGGGCCGCTTCAAGCGCGAGGCGATCGCGTCGAGCCGCATCGGCCAGCAGAACATCATCGACATCTCCGACTTCGGTCGCACCGCCGACGGGCGCTTCTATTTCGTCATGGAGTACGTCGACGGAAAGACGCTCATCAAGCACCGCAAGGAAGGGCCGTTCACCTTCGCGCGCGTGGTGCACGTCGGCCTGCAGATCGCGCGAGCGCTCGCCGCGGCGCACGCGGTGAACATCATTCACCGCGATCTGAAGTCAGAGAACATCATGCTGGTGCAGCGCCCCGGCCAGCCTGACTTCGTGAAGGTGCTCGACTTCGGTATCGCCAAGGTGATCAACACCACTTCGGGCACTGGCGCCGCGTTCACGGCGATCGGCTCCGTCGTCGGCACGCCCCAGTACATGTCTCCAGAGCAGGCGGGCGGGCTCCCGGTCGACGCGCGCTCCGACATCTATTCGCTGGGTCTCATCCTCCACGAGCTGATTCGCGGGAAGCCGACCTTCACCGGTGACTCCGCGGTGGAGCTGATGAGCATTCAGCTCGCGAAGCCGCCGCCCGCGCTCACCTCACCGCACGGTCCGGTGCCGCGCGCGTTGGAGCAGCTGATCTCGCAGATGCTGCAGAAGGCGCCCGAGAAGCGGCCTGCCTCGATGGAGGCGGTGATCGCGCAGCTCGACGCGGTGGCCGCCTATCCGACGCCCGCGTCGAAGACCGAACCGATGCCGCTGCCCGCGGCGTCACTGCCGGCCACCAGGGTGGAGTCGCTCAAGAATGATCCGATGGTCAGCGCGCTCCACGCGCTCACGCCGGATCAGCCGACGCCGAAGGTCGACGATCCCGCGGTCACGAGCGCCAACGCGCTTCGGCAGGTGACGATGAAGCCGCCGCCGACGAAGGCGGGGCCTCCCACTCCTGCGCCAGTGAAGGCGCCGGTCGCCAGCGGGGACAGCTCAGCCGAGCTCGCCGCGATTCGTCCCAACCGCACGCCGTTGATCGTCGGTGCACTGGTGGTCGTCGTGGTGCTGCTCATCGTGGCGATCATCGCCGTGGGACGAGGACCGGAAGACACTGGAACGAAGCCCGTGGTGGCGACGAAGCCTGACGCGCCTCCGCCACCGAAAAGCGACGTGCCTGCCAGGGTCGATGAGCCGAAAGTCGTGCCGGCCGCGATCGTGAAGCTCACGCTCGAGGCCACGCCGCCGCAGGCCGAGGTCTACGAAGACGACATTCTCCTCGGCGCCACGCCGCTCACGCTCTCGCGTCCTCCTGGCACGCTCACCAGCCTCCGCCTCGAGGCGAAGGGCTTCCAACCGCTCTCGCGCAAGGTCCGCTTCGAGTCAGACACCACGCTTCGGCTCGAGCTGGAGAAGGAAGTCGCCAAGGTGAAGACTGGAGGCGGAGGCACGAGGAAGCCGCGTCCGCCCGGCGACGACGACCTGATGGACCTCCCGGAGTAACGCTCAGACAGGGCACGGAGTTGGGATTGCTTCACCGAATGGGGTGGCCTAAGGCGGCTGCCCATGATCCAGCCCCTCCGAATTTCTGTCATCGCGATCGCCAGCGCGGCGCTGTGCTTCACCGCTTGCAAGGAGAACAGCGGCGGCTCCGGCACCACCAACACCACCACGCAGGCGGTGGCGGGCGGTGAGAACCCGAACATGCCGGTCGCGAAGTACAACGACGTGACGATCACCTTGAAGGAGGTCGACACCAAGATCGGACCTCAGCTCAAGCAGCTCGAGAAGCAGAAGCTCGAGCTCCGCCAGCAGGCCGCCGAGCAGATGGCGCTCGAGGCGCTCGCGAAGGCCGAGGCCGCGAAGGTCGGTCAGACCGACGAGCAGTGGGTGAAGGCGCAGCTCGATTCGCAGCTCCCCAAGCCGTCCGACGAAGAGATCAACAAGGTGTTCGAGGAGAACAAGGCGCGCATGCCTCCGGGCGCGACCGTCGACTCGATGCGCGAGCAGATCATCGGCTTCCTGAACAAGGACAAGGGCCGCGAGGTCGCGATGAAGCTCTTCGACGGCCTCAAGGAGAAGGCGCACTACCAGATGCTCCTCGAGGAGCCGCGCGTGACGGTCGAGGCCAAGGGCCCGTCGCGTGGTCCCGCGGACGCGAAGGTCACCATCGTCGAGTTCTCCGACTTCGAGTGCCCGTTCTGCAGCAAGGCCGAGGACTCGGTGAGCCAGGTGATGGAGAAGTACGCGGGCAAGGTTCGCCTGGTGTTCCGTCACTTCCCGCTGAGCTTCCACCCGAACGCGCCGAAGGCCGCCGAGGCCGCCGCGTGCGCCGCTGACCAGGGCAAGTTCTGGGAGATGCACAAGCAGCTCTTCGCCAACCAGAAGGCGCTCAGCGTCGACGAGCTCAAGCAGCACGCCGCCGCGATCGGCCTCGAGAAGGGCAAGTTCGACGAGTGCCTCGACAGCGGCAAGAACAAGGGCCTCGTGGAGGCCGACACCAAGGCGGGATCGGATGTTGGTGTGTCGGGCACGCCGGCGTTCTTCATCAACGGCAAGCTCCTCTCGGGCGCGCAGCCCGCGTCTGAGTTCGAGAAGGTCATCGACGCCGAGCTGAAGAAGGGCGGCTGATCTTTCTCCCTCTCCCCTTCGGGAGAGGGTCGGGGTGAGGGCATGTCCAACGCAGCCAAGAACCGCATCGCCCTCGCACTCGATCTCCCGCTCCCGGAAGGCCTCGCTGCCTGGGATCGGGTCGCACCGCACGTCGGTGTCGCCAAGGTCGGTTTGTCGTTGTTCGTTGAGCACGGGCCTCGCGCAGTGGAGGAGTTCCTCCGGCGCGGGGCTCGCGTGTTTCTGGATCTGAAGCTCCACGACATTCCGAACACGGTGGAGCTCGCGGCCGAGAAAGCCGGCGCGCTGGGAGTGGCGTACCTGACGATCCATGCGTCGGGCGGCGCTGCGATGGTGAAGGCAGCGGGCGAGGGTGCCGCGCGCGGTGCTGCGAAAGCGGGCCACCAGACTCCGATCATCCTTGCGGTCACCGTGCTGACTTCGATGGATGACGCGGCGCTCGCGCAGACGGGCGTGCTTGCGAACGCGAAGGATCACGCGCAGGCGTTGGCTCAGCTCGCGGTTCAGTCCGGAGCGACGGGGCTCGTATGCAGCGCGCGCGAAGTGTCGGAAGTGCGAGCGAAGGTGGGGCCGAAGATCGTGCTCTGCACTCCGGGAATTCGGCCTGCTGGTGCGGCTGCGAACGATCAGGCGCGTACCGAGACGCCTGCTGCTGCGATTCAAGCTGGCTCTGACTTGTTGGTGATTGGTCGCCCGATCACGACGGCTGCGGACATGACCGCGGCTGCGAAGGCGATCGAAGCTGAGATTTCGTAGTCAGCCTCAGGGATACGCGGGTCGGGGCCGATCTTGTCCCAGCTCGTGACCTGCGGCCCCTCTCTTCGAACTTTTTGGCGCGCGTTGAGCGATGCTTCGTGAAGGTGATGTTGCGGAGTTCGCACTCAACTCAGTTTCGGAGCTCCGCAGGGACGGCGCTCGAAAAGTGAATCGAGTGCAACTTGCCAACAGCGAGCTCCTAAAACCGGGCGGACCTGCCGGGCGCGAAAACTCAGCCGGCGTGGATTTTGTTTACAGGCGCCGGCCCAGGTCGCGCGGACGGTTGAGGTGTCAACAAAGTCCACGAGCGCCGCGCTCTCGCGCCCGACGGGTGTGCTCATCTTGAAACGAGCGTCCCATCACATCGCCTCGCCACCCTGGTCACAGAAAGTGCGGGCTGAGAGGCCAGCGCGAGTTGAGCTCAAGGCTGGACCCGGGAACGACCGCTTCCCCTGAGGCTCAGCCCCCGCGCGTGTGCATCTCGAGATGCGGCTCGCGCCGAAGCTCCGAAACCGAAGCCAGGGGACCACGTTCGCGAACTCGCAGACGCTCTTCAGCACCGCGATCGCTTCGGCGCTCCCACGTCGCGCGGATCATCGATTCGATCTCATTCGGAGACTTTCCTGAGCGAAGCGCCGACTTCAGGTCCGTCCCGCTCGTCGCGTACAGGCACGTGAACCACTGTCCATCCGCGGTGAGCCGCGATCGATCACACGATCCACAGAATGGCTGCGTGGTCGACGCGATGATCCCGAAGGTGCGTCCATCAGGAAGACGGAAACGCTCCGCGGGAGCACTCCCTCGCTCGGGCAGCGGCTCGATCATTCCGAATCGCGCGGAGAGTCGCTGCAAGAGCTCCTTCGCCGGAACCACCTGCGCCATCGACCAGCGCGTCGCTCCACCCACATCCATGTACTCGATGAACCGAAGCTCAGCCTCGTGCTGCCCCGCGAATTCGAGGAGCGACTCGAGCTCATCGTCATTCACGCCGCGCATCACCACCGTGTCGATCTTGGTGTCTCTGAATCCCGCAGCGCGCGCTGAAGAAATTCCCTCGAGCACCTGCGGCAACTGATCGCGCCGGGCGAGCTTCTTGAACCGGTCCGGCTGAAGCGTATCGAGTGACACCGTCACCCGATGCAGCCCCGCGTCCTTCAGTGACTGTGCGTGCTCTGAGAGCAGCACTCCATTCGTGGTCAGCGCGAGATCACTGAGCGGCTTCGCAGCGAGCAACTTCACCAACGTGCCCAGCTCCCGGCGCACCAGCGGCTCACCGCCAGTCAGCCGCACCTTGGTCACTCCGAGCGCGACGAAGCGATCGACGAGCGAGCTCAGTTCTTCGAACGAGAGGATCTCACCGGACGGCAGCCACGAGTACTCCTCCTCGGGCATGCAGTACGCGCAGCGCAGGTTGCAGCGATCGGTGACCGAGAGCCGGAGATTCGTCAGCGGCCGACGAAGCGCATCGAGCACGTCAGGGCGTGGCATCCGGAGAGGCCGCCACTCCGCTCGGGCTCACCGCAGGATTCCCCGGAGCGGGCGTACCAGCCTCAGCCGCCTTCTTCGCAGCGGCCGCCGCCTTCTTCCGGGCGATCATGTCTTCCTTGATCTTCACCAGCGCAGCTTCGCCAATGTCGAGGAACGCCTTGACCACCTGCGGATCGAACTGAGTCCCGGAGCAGCGAGAGATCTCCTCGATCGCGTTCGCGAACGTGGTGCCCTTGCGGTACGGGCGATCCGACGTCATCGCGTCGAGCGTGTCCGCCACCGAGAAGATCCGCGCGCCGATGTGAATCTCTTCCCTCGCCAGCCCGCGCGGATAACCGCGGCCGTCGAAGCGCTCCTGGTGCGAGAGCACGATCTGCGAAGGAATCGTGAGGAACGGAATCGGCGCGATCATCGAGTAGCCGATGTCGGGGTGCTTGCGCATCTCGACCCACTCCTCAGGAGTGAGCTTGCCGGGCTTGAGCAGCACCGCGTCAGGCACGCCGATCTTCCCGATGTCGTGGAGCAGGGCTCCGCGGCCGATCTCATCGAGCTCCGGACCCTTGATGCCCATGCGCGTCGCGATCGCGACGGTGTACTCGACCACGCGCTGCGAGTGATCGCTGGTCTCGTGCTCACGCGCGTCGAGCGCAGTGACGAGAGCGAGCAGGGTGTTCTGGTACGTGGTGGAGACGTCCTTCAGCGCGCTCCGCAGCTCAGTGGTGCGATCGCGAACCTTGCGCTCGAGCTTCTTCTGGTAGCGCTTCCTCGCGAGCTCGATGCGCCGCTTCGCCAACGCGCGCTCGATCGAACGAATCAGATCGGTGAGCTTCGGTGGCTTGAGGAGATAGTCGACCGCGCCACGCCGCAGACAATCGACCGCGGCCTCGGTGTCGCCGTAGCCGGTGAGCATGATCACCGCGGTGTCGGGGTGTTGCTCGCGGAACGCCTCGAGGAGCCAGAGACCGTCTTTCCCCGGCATCTTCATGTCGGAGATGACGAGCGGCGTCTCTTCCTGCTGAGCCAGGTCCAGCGCCATGTCGGCGCCGGAGGCCACCGCGCAGTGGTACCCCTCCTCGCGGAGGAGCACGCTGATCACGTCGCGCACGGACTCATCGTCGTCGACGATCAGGATTCGGGGAGGCGGAGGGGGGATGGCTTCCAAGGTTTCGGCCCGGTGTGTAACGGCGAAATGACTCTAGGGCCACTTCCGAGGGAACCGGAAGAGCCAATGCACTCCGAGAACGATGAGCATTTCAAAAATGAAATGACTCAGGCCGCGCGGCGATAGCGGAAGGGCCGCAGATCTACTGACGGCTTCTCTCCCCGAGCGACCTGTCCCAACAGCCGAGCGGTAATCGGCGCGAGCAGGATGCCATTGCGGAAATGGCCCGTCGCAAGGAGGAGGCCGGCTTTCGGCCCCTCTCCGAGGAAGGGAAGCTGATCATCGGTCCAGGGACGCAGACCCGCCCAGGTGCTCACGAGCGAGGCGGACGCCAGCTCAGGCACCAGCTGGAGCGCCGCGTTGAGCAGCTTGGTGAGCCCTTCGGCAGTGACGTTCTTGTCGAAGCCCACCATCTCCATCGTGCTGCCCACGAGGACGGTGCCATCGGCGCGCGGCACCACGTAGCCGCCGGCGCTCTTCAAGAGGCGAGTGAAGATCGGCGCACGGAGCTGCAGCTCGAGCATCTGCCCACGCACCGGCTTCACGCGCGCAGGATCCACGTCAGCGCCAGCGACGAGGCCAGACCACGCGCCCGCGGCGAGCACCACGAGCTCGGCGTGGAGATGTTCTCCATCGAGATCGACTCCGGTGATCTTCCCGTCCTTCTCGAGGAGCGATCTCACCGTGCCCGACTTGAACTGCGCGCCGGCCTTCGAAGCGGCCACCGCCAGCGCGCGCATCAGCTTGCGAGGATCGACCTGGTGCTCATCGGGAAGATCGGCAGCGGCGAGGGCCTTCGAGCTCAAGCGGGGTTCACGCGCCTGCAACGCCGCGCCGCTCAACAACTCGGCACGAAGACCCATCGCGGTCTGCCACGCGATCATCTCGTCGAGCGCGTGCGTCTCGTCATCGGTGAACGCGACCTGCAGGCCGCCGGAGGTGAGGTAGCCGACGTCGACGCCTGATTTCTCCTGCAGGTCCGCCGCGAACTTCGGCCACGCCATGCGGCTCAGAATCGACAGATCCATCATCGAACCCGGCTTCTTCGCTTCGAACTGCGGCGCGAGCATGCCAGCGGCCGCCGAGGACGCTTCAGCACCCGGAATGGAGCGCTCGAGCACCAGCACCTCGAAGTCGCCCTTGTTGCGGAGCTCGAGGGCGATCGACATGCCCATGATCCCTCCGCCGATGATCAGGACCTTCAAGGCCGGCCTCCATCACCGTCGATGACTTCGAGCTGAAGCGGGGCGGGTGCAGGCTGACTGACTGACTGAGTGGCGTGCATGCGCCACCAGAACCAGCCAAACGCCAGCAGCGCGAGCACCATCAGGACGAGTGTTCGAGTTGGAAACCTGCCCACGTGCCTCCCATAGCAAGCCAGTCGAATGCTCGTTGCCTTCTCGATGTGGCGGCGTAAGAGAGAACCCGATCAGTCAGTAGAGCAGGTCACCAATTTAAGGAGACGGTTCGTGGCGGACACTTTCGACGTTGTGATCATCGGTTCAGGCCCTGGCGGGTACGTGGCAGCCATTCGCGCTGGTCAGCTCGGTCTCAAGACCGCGATCATCGAGAAGGACAAGCGGCTCGGCGGCACCTGTCTGCACCGTGGCTGCATTCCGACGAAGGCGCTCCTCTACACGTCGGAGCTCTACAGCCACATCCTTCACGCCG
>CBIHPJ010000240.1:0-11476 GCA_966211295.1 uncultured Myxococcales bacterium
TCAAGAGCGCGTTCTGCGCGTTCAAGTTGAGCGCGTGCGCGTTCACGAAGAGCGCTACCTTGTGACGTGCCTCGAGCGCGCGCAAAGAGAGCCGCTCCTGCAGCTGACGCACCTGCTCGATGCGAATGTCGCGCGAGGGCGTGTTGGTGAAGTCGCTGCGTCCCGCGATGCCGCGCTCGACCTGCTCGGCCTCGGGCATCAGCCAGTGGACGTCGGGGTGGTTGCGCTTGGTCACGCGTACGCACGCCGAGCACACGCCACAGCCCACCCACGGCTTCTCGGGGCACACCAACGCCTGCGCGAAACCAGCGGCCGCGAGCTCTTTGCCGACGCCATCAGGCCCATGGAACAGCCACGCGTGATGCACCTGCTTCTTCTCGAGCGCCGAGGTGAGCGCCTCGATGGCGTGGTCCTGAGACTGGACGTCGGACAGCGGCATGGGCGCCCCTGTAGCACGCCCGGAAAGGGAGGCAGGTGCGCAAGAGTGACCGCGCTCGGGGTTCCGCTAAGGTCTGAGCGCTCATGATGGCCTTCCTGCAGGGCAACGTCGCGCTGGTGCTCGGCGTCCTCGGCTTCATCGCCACGTACCTCGCGGCGCGGATGACGAAGGACGATCGTTACCGCGAAGACGTCACCGGCGCGGTGAAGTGGCTGGGGCTCTTCGTCTTCCTGCGGCTCAACGCGTTCTGGGTCGACGATCACCTGCACGACGAGTGGCACGGGTACCTGCGCGTCTCGTGGATGCTCGCCTTCGCGTTCGGCATCTCGCGCTTCTTCGTGGCGACGGGTCTCTGGGCGCGCCGCCGCATCACCACGGTGGTGGCCGCGAAGATCCACCGCGACGTGCTGGACTTCGTCCTCTACGTCCTCATCACCATTCCGATCCTGAAGGTGCAGCTGAAGCTCGACGTCACCACGATGCTCGGCACCTCGGCCGTGCTCTCCCTGGTGCTCGGCTTCGCACTGCAGGACACGCTCGGAAATCTCTTCTCAGGGCTCTCGCTGCAACTCGAGTCACCCTTCGACGTGGGCGACTTCATCAGGGTCGGCGAGCAGGAAGGCCGCGTGGTGCAGATCGCTTGGCGCTCCACGCGCATCGAGACGCTGCGGCGCGAGGCGATCACCATTCCCAACTCGCTCATCGCAAAGGAGAAGGTGATCAACTACTCGCGCGGCGGTCAGCCGGTGGCGATCGATCTCGAGTTCGGAGCCGGCTACGCGAACGCGCCCAACTTCGTGAAGGCCGAGGTGGTCGAGGTGCTCCGCGAAGCGCCGCTCGTGCTCAACGATCCGAAGCCGTGGGTGGCGGTGAAGAACTTCGGAGACTCGGCGATCACCTACCAGACGCGCTTTTTCATCGCTGACTTCGCCGCGGTGCCGCAGGTGACCGACGAAGTGCTCGGCAGACTTTGGTACCGCTTCGGCCGCACCGGCATCGAGATCCCGTTCCCGCAACAGGTGGTGCACTTCAAGAACGAGGAGCAGCCAAAAGCGGATCCCGATTTCGATCTGCTGCGCAACCTGCCCCTCTTCGCGCAGTTCCCGGTGGAAGAGGTCAAGGGTCTGTCCCGCAAGGCGCTCGAGCAGAAGTTCGGCGTGGGCGAAGAGGTCATCACCGAGGGACGCAGCGGCACCTCTTTCTATGTGGTGGTGAAGGGCCGGCTCTCGGTGCGCAGTGGGCAGAAGGAGATCGCCGTGCTCGAGCGCGGCGCTGCCTTCGGAGAGATGTCGCTCCTCACGGGAGAGCCGCGCACCGCGACGGTGACCGCGCTCGAAGACTGCACGTTGTTCGAGCTGGGTCGCGAGGTCTTCCAGCGTCACCTCGAGGCTCACCCCGAGCGCCTCGCTCAGCTGGCGTCGATGATCGAAGAGCGCAAAGCCGGCCTCGCCGCGGCGCAGTCGTCTGTCGATGCAGGCAAGGCTCCGGTTCCAGGCAAGGCGCTCGATCGTCTCCGCGAGATCTTCCGGATCGGGCCTACGCCGACTTCCCGATCGAACACTCGGCCTTCAGCGGACAGCGACGGCAGTTCTCCTTGATCGGCTTCGCGGGACACGCGCCGCTCATGCCGTAGTGGCAGAGCGCGAAGTCGTAGCGAACGGGATCCAGAGGATCGAGCTGACGAAGAGAGGCAGTCACCTCCTCCGCCGTCGCCCAGCCGATGGTGTTGCGCTTCGTGAAGCCGAGCCACTTCGAGATGCGCATCACGTGCGTATCGAGCGGGATCACCAACTCCGCGGGAGAGATCTGCTTCCAGATCCCAAAGTCGATCGGATCAGGTCCGCGCACCATCCAGCGGAGATAGAGGTTGAGCCGCTTCGCCGCGCCCGCTTCCGCGAACGGCAGCAGGTGATGCAGTCCGCGAATGGGACCGAGCGATTTCAGAATGTTCTTCTCGGGCGCGATCGCTCTGAGCCCCTTCGCGAACCGCGCCAGCGTGGTCTGCCAGGAGCGAGGATCACGTCCCGCGACGAACGCCGCCTCGAGCGAGCCGTATTTCTCGAGCGTGCGCCCCATGCCGAGGAGCAGCACTGCGAGATCGGCGGGCAAATTGAAGCGGTAGACGAAGCCGTTCAGCAGCTTCTTCGCGCCTGCGATGTCGAGGTCCGCCATCGCGCGCGCAGGAGACGGACCGAGTCCCTCGAGGATCGACGCGATCTTCGGCTTGAAGAGATCCGCGCGCCCGTAGGCGAGCGACGCGGAGAGCAGTGCGACCGTCTCGACGTCTCGCGGATCGGAGTAGCGATGCGGGAACTCGACGGGATCCGCCTTCACGCGGTCCTGCCAGGAGCGGGATTCGACGAAGGAGTCGAGGAGGACTTTGAGGCGCTCGCCCCTCTCCCCTGCCGTTTTCTTCTTCAGCGCAGCATCTCCCGCACCGCGTGCTCGAGCTCGGGGAGGATCAACTTGCTCACCGCGAGCTCCACGGCCTTCGGACTTCCGGGCAGCGCGAAGACCAGGGCGCCCTGCACCACTCCGGCGGTCGCGCGCGAGAGCCACGCCGCGCTGCCGACCTGCTGAAACGAGAGAGAGCGAAAGAGCTCACCGAAACCATCGAGGCGCTTCTCGAACTTCGCCTCGAGCGTCTCCACGGTGACGTCGCGCCGGCCCACTCCAGTGCCGCCGGTGAAGATCACGCAGCGCGCACCGTGCTCGAGCGCGTGCTCCAGAGAGTGCAGGATCGCCGCGGAATCGTCCTTCACGAGCTCGGAGCCGACGAGCGAGTGTCCCGCGGCCATCAAGAGCTTCTTCGCGAGCGGCCCTCCTTCATCCGTCTCCGCGGTGCGCGTGTCCGAGCAGGTCACCACCCAGCAGGCCACCGCGTTCTGCGCGTGGCCGTGATGATGATCGTGGTGATGGTGATGATGATCGCCGTGGTGGTGATGCCCGTGATCGTGATCGTGGTCGTGATCGTCGTGAGCCATGTTCACTCCGTCTCTTCACTCAGTTCTTCACTCAGTGGGAAAGCCAACGACGTGGAGTTGCCCGCCCTCGACCTCGGTGGGGTACGCCGGTTGATCGTCACACACGCCGGGAGACGTCACGTTCTTGCCCGTGTCGAGATCGAACCCGATCTCATGGCAGGGGCAGACCACCGTGTTCTTCTCGAGGTGCCCGCCCGAGAGCAGACAGCCCGCGTGATTGCACCAGTCATCGAGGGCCTTCATCTTCCCTGCGACGCACGCGACCAGCACATTGCGCTTGCCGACCGCGTATCCCCGCATCTCGCCCTCTTTGAGGTCGGCGGGGCCCAGATTGATTCGCTTCACGGGACTCCACCTATCTCAAATTCGTCGTTATGAGACCCCCATGGCGTCCGTAGACAAGAGCGTGGTCGTGAAGGCGCTGAAGGACATGAGCGCGTACCTGCAGCTCAAAGGCGAAAACTCGTTCAAGACGCGCGCGTACGATCTCGCCGCCGAACGAATCGCGGGCCTCACCGAGGACCTCGAGACCATCGTGAAGGAGAAGCGCCTCACCTCGCTGCCGAACATCGGCGAGAGCATCGGCGCGAAGATCTCCGACCTGGTGCTCAACGGAAAGATGAGCGCCCTCGAAGAGATGAAGGCCGCCTGGCCCCCGCGGATCATGGAGCTGATGACCGTGCAGGACCTCGGTCCCAAGAAGGCCAAGGCCCTCTATGAGCAGCTCGGCGTGGGCTCGATCGACGATCTCGAGAAGGCCTGCAACATGCACCAGGTCCGCGACCTGAAGGGCTTTGGGCAGAAGACCGAAGAGAAGCTGCTCGCTGGTATCGCATTGGCCCGCCGCTCGATGAGCGCTGGTGGCCGCAAGGGACTGGGCGACGTGGAGGAACAGGCCAACGCCCTCCTCGAATGGGTGAAGGCCGCCCCCGGAGTGATCCGCGCCAGCCTCGGAGGCTCCGTCCGCCGCCGCCGCGAGACCGTGGCCGACGTCGACATCATCGCGAGCGCTGCCGATGCCGCTCCCGTCTTCGCGCACTTCCAGAAATTCCCGCAGGTCGCCGAGAGCATGAGCTCAGGTGAGTCGAAGGCGTCGGTGCGGTTGATGCTCACCGACCTCCAGGTCGATCTGCGCGTGCTGCCTGACGAAGACTTCGCCTCCGCGCTCCATCACTTCACCGGCAGCAAGGCGCACCACATTCGCCTGCGCGGCATCGCCAACGAGAAGGGCTACACGATCTCCGAGTGGGGCGTGTTCCGCATGGGCGAGCAGCCCCAGGAGAAGGATCCGGAGAAGAAGAAGCCGGTCGCCAAGCACGAGACCGCGCAGGAAAAGCTGCCGATCAAGGACGAGAAGGACATCTACGAGCTGCTGGGCATGCAGTACGTGCCGCCCGAGATGCGCGAGGACTGGGGCGAGATCGAAGCGTCGATCGCGCACCAGATCCCGCAGGACCTCGTCACTGCGCAGGACATCCGCGGCAACGTGCACATGCACACCGTGTGGAGCGACGGCAAAGACACGCTCGAGGCGATGGTCGCCGCCGCGCAGGCGCTCGGCTTCACCTACTGCACGGTGACGGAGCACTCGCAGACCTCGAACTACGCCGGCGGCCTCACCCTCGATCGCCTGAAGCAGCAGTGGGCCGAGATCGACCAGGTGCAGGAAAAATTCCCCAAGGTGAAGCTGCTCAAGGGCATCGAGAGCGACATCCTGGAAGACGGCTCACTCGACTATCCGGACTCGGTGCTCGAGCAGCTCGACGTGGTGATCGGATCCATTCACCAGCGCTACTCGCAAGACGAAGCTGCGATGACGAAGCGCGTGCTCAACGCCTTCGACAACCCCTTCCTGCACGTGTGGGGACATCCCACCGGGCGGCTGTTGCTCCGCCGTGACCCTGCGCCCATGCGCATGGAGGAGATCCTCGACAAGGCCGCGAAGAAAGGCATCGCCATCGAGATCAACGGGTGCCCCGATCGCATGGATCTCGCGCCCGAGAATGTGCGCAAGGCGTTGGAGCGAGGGCTCAAGCTGGTGGTGAGCACAGACGCACACTCCGTTTCAGAATTGAAATCCCACCTCCCCTACGCCATCGCCGCTGCGCGCAGAGGGTGGGTGCGAAAAGACGACGTGCTCAATACGCGCGACGTGAAGGGCTTCCGCGCCGGAATCGCCCGGTGAACTTTTCCCCAGCCGCGCCACGCCTCGTCGTCTACAGTCGGGACAGCAGATGACGACGCAGACGGCCGATGGTGTGGTGGGTTCGACCCTTGGTCCCTTCAAGATCACGAAGGTGATCGGCCGGGGTGGAATGGGGACGGTGTATCTCGGCGAGCACTCCGTCATCGGAAGCCGCGTCGCGATCAAGGTGCTGCAGGACAAGCTCGCGTCGGATGAAGGACTCGTCGCCCGTTTCTACGCAGAAGCGCGCGCGGTGAACCTCATCGGGCACGAGAACATCGTCAACATCTTCGACATGAACGTGGTCCCTCCGCACCGGTATTACCTGGTGATGGAGTACCTCGAGGGGAAGCCGCTCAACTACATCCTCACGGCTCCAGTCCCCGCGGCCACGGCGATCCCGATTCTGGTGCAGGTGTGCGACGCGCTGCAGGCGGCGCACGACGCGGGCATCGTTCACCGCGATCTCAAGCCCGAGAACATCTTCCTCATCAAGCGCGGGCGCGCTGAGAACTTCGTGAAGGTGCTCGACTTCGGCCTCGCGAAGCTGCTCGACACCGAGCGCTCCTCGTCGAACACCGCGGCCGGTTTGATCGTCGGTACTCCCGAGTTCATGTCGCCGGAGCAGGCGAACTCCTCTCCAGTCGATGGCCGCAGCGACATCTACTCGCTGGGCTGCATCGCGTGGCTGCTCGCCACCGCGCGGCTGCCCTTCCCTCAGCGGGGTCTCACGGATCTCCTCGTGGCGCACCGCAGCCTGAATCCGAAGGCGCCGCACGAAGTGGTGCCCAGCGTTCCGCGTGAGCTGAGCGCGGTGATCATGAAGGCGATGTCGAAGGTGCCGGGTGATCGGTTCCAGTCGGCCAGTGAGTTCGCCGGTGCGCTCGAGGATGCGCTCAAGGCGGCGGGGGTGCAGCAGATCGCCACGCCCGAGCCGAAGTTCGCGCCCATTCCCGAGCCCCAGGCGCCTGCGCCGGTGGGACTCGCGAAGCCTCCGCAGCAGCGTCACTCGGCGCGCTTCGAGGCGATCGTCACCCGGCTCGACGGCGTGAAGCTCGGCGCGCTGCAGTGCAACGACATCTCCAAGGGAGGCATGTTCCTCTCCACCACCAACGCGCTCCCGCCGGTGTTCTCGAAGGTGAAGATCACGATCCCCTCCGCGGGGAATCTCGATCTGCTCGCCGAGGTGGTTCGTCACGTTCCGCCCGATCAGGCCAAGGCGTGGGCGATGCAGCCGGGCTTCGGAGTGCAGTTCCTCGACGTGACCGCGGGCCTTCGCGAAGACATCAATCGGCTGGTGCAGGGTCTGCCCGTGCAGCCGCGCACCACGCCTTCTGGGCTCAACAGCCAGAGCATCGAGGCGCTGCTGGCGAAGTACCGCGATCGCATGAACGGCGATCACTACATCGTGCTCGCGCTGCCGCAGACGGCGGACATGGGCGAGATCCGCAGCCGGTGCACTGACGCCGAGGCGCAGCTCACCGAGCTCAAGCGCAAGACGAGCAAGCCCGGAGAGATCGCTCAGCTCGAGGCCGCGCTCCAGCGGGTGCGGGCTGCGCGTGAGGCGCTGAGCAACCCCGGTCCTCGCTCCCGCTACGACGCGAATCGCGGCAACTGGCGCGGCATCGCGCGCTGCATTCTCGGAGGGCTGGGCCCCACCGATCTCGAGCGGCTCCGCCAGGAATTCCTCGTCGAGCACCCGAGCGCCGCGGGTTCTGCCCACGTGAAGTTCCTCGCCTCGAAGGGCTACGAGCAGAACGAGCAAGTCAAAGAGGCGCTCGACGCGTGTGAGAACGCGCTGCAGATCGATCCGCTCAACCTCCAGCTGCACCAGCGTCAGGCGATGCTCGCGCGCAAGCTGAAGGAAGGCGCGGCGAAGGTCTGAGCTCCGAGATGGGCGCGCTGGAGCAACTCGACCAGCGTGTGCATGGCTGGCTCCAGGTCAGCGCGGTTCGTGAGGCGCTCGCGATCTGGGCGATGTGCTTCGGAGCGACGCTCGTCGCGTACCAGGCGTGGCCTCCGCTCGCGAAGGTGGTGGCGACCGTGGGGTTCCTCTACCTGCCGCTGTGGGCGTGCCGCACGCGCGGGGAAGACTGGCCCGACTTCGGGCTGTCGATGCGCACGCTGAAGAGCGACTTCCTGCAGTTCCTCGCGGTGTCGGCGGTGGTGTTTCCGATCTTCATCGCGGGGTACGTCGCGTTCATCGTGATGTGGCCCACGCTGCCGGAGAACTTGCGGACGCTGCTCACTCCGTACACGGGCGTGCCGAACTTCGAGTTCCGGTTGCCGGATCGGTTCACCGAGTGGGCGATCGACGATCTCTTCGTGGTCGCGCTGCCTGAGGAGTTTTTCTACCGCGGGTATCTGCAGAGTCGCCTGAGGGATGCCTGGCCGAAGGGGAGGATCTTCTTCGGTGCGCGGCTGGGAGCGGCGTTCTGGGTGACGGCGCTGCTCTTCGCGCTCGGTCACCTGGCGATCTTTCAGGTGTGGAGACTTGGCGTGTTCTTCCCCGCGCTGATCTTCGGATGGATGCGCGAGCGATCGAACTCGGTGGTGGGGCCCGCGCTGTTTCACGCGATGGCGAACCTGCTGATCAAGGTGCTGGACGCGAGCTTCTTTGGGCGAGTTTGACATGCCCCCACCCCGACCCTCTCCCGAGGGAGAGCGGGGAAAGTCAGCGAATCGTGACGGAGAGCCGGCGATCGATCGCGAGCGTCGCGCCCTCAGGCAACGCGACCCAGCCTTCGCCCTGAACCCCGCTCGCGATCGCCACGGAGCGACGACGGCGGTGATCGCGCACCGCCGACTCAGCGTCGCTCGCGCTCGCCTTGATCTCGTGGCGCCCGCACTCCACCAGCCCTTCGAGCAACTTGTACGAGAGCGATTCCGATCCTCGCCGAGTCGCCAGCACGATTCGGCCGTTACTCGCTACGAGCGCGAAGCCCGGACGCGTGGTCACTCCGGTGAGACCAGAGACCTGCTCGATCGCCTTCGCGCACGAGGCTAGACACGCCGCCGCCGTCCCGCTGTCGAGCTGAGGATCTTCGATGCGCCCGATGTTCCGCAGCTCGGCGAGGTACCGCGCGAACGCGGCCTCTTCCCACGTCGGACCGCGCACGGCCGCAGCAAGGAATTCAGGGAGCTCTTCACGCAGCCGATCGCGAACTTCAGCCCCTCGATCGAGCGAGCCCGCCGCGGCGAAGAGCCACTGACGGAAACGGAAAGGCTGCGAGCTGTCTTCGATGCCCTCGCCCACGCCGAGCGAACGGCTCGAGATCATCACCACTTCGGAGTCAGGCGCTTCCCAGGCCTCTTCGGTCGGAGCGCCCGAGCCGTAGCGCTGCTGCACCACCTGCCCATCTTGCCAGCCGCCCACCCCGACCACCGATCCGCCCTCGAGCGGAAACTGACTCCGCACCCGGTCGAGCTCGCAGCGAACGAGCGCAGAGTCCGAGGTGATGAGGGCGAAAACCTGCGACATCGAAGACTCCTAACCGGCCACTCCCAGCGTCTCAACACACGGCCCAGAGCGCTACTTCCGGACTCCGCTCCCAACGGACCTGCGCACTTGGGGTCTGTCGGGAAGTGAGCGCAGAGTAAGGAAACACGGTAACTTCGGCCCCATGTCCGAAATCGCGGTCGGCATCGACCTGGGCACGTCGTATTCGTGTGTTTCCGCAGTCATCGATGGGCAGCCAACGGTGATCCCCAACGAGTGGGGTGAGCTGACGCACGCGTCGTGTGTGTCGTTTCTCGAAGACGGCAGCGTGCTCGTCGGAAACGCTGCGAAGAAGAACATCATCACCAACGCCGAGAACACCGTGTACTCGGCCAAGCGTCTCATCGGCCGCTTCTTCTTCTCTGACGAAGTGAAGAAGGCGACGACGGTGATGCCGTACACGATCGTCGAAGGCCCGAACAACTCGGTGCGCATTCAGGCGCGCGGCAAGACGTACTCGCTGCCCGAGATCTCTGCGCTCGTGCTGAAGGAGCTGAAGGCGATCGCCGAGAGCTACCTCGGCGTGCCGGTGACCAAGGCCGTGGTCACGGTGCCGGCGTACTTCAACGACAACCAGCGCCAGGCCACCAAGGACGCGGGCCGCATCGCCGGTCTCGACATCCTTCGCATCTTGAACGAGCCCACCGCGGCCGCGCTCGCGTACGGCTTCGGCCGCGACGTGAACCAGCGCGTGGCCGTCTACGATCTGGGCGGCGGCACCTTCGACGTCTCGGTGCTCGAGATCGGTAAGGACGTCTTCGAAGTGCTCTCCACCGCGGGCGACACGTACCTCGGCGGCGATGACTTCGACGATCGCATCATGAACTGGCTCGCCGAAGACTTCCTCGCGCGCCACAAGCTGGACCTCCGTCAGAACCGCTTCTGCCTGCAGATGCTCAAGGAAGCGTCCGAGCGCGCGAAGATCGAGTGCGGCCAGAACGGCGAGGCGACGATCAGCTGCCCCGGCATCTGCCAGGACGTGAACGGCAAGGTGATCGATCTTTCGGCGCGGCTCACCGCCGATCAGTTCAACCGCATGGTGATGGACCTCGTGCAGGGTACCTTCAAGGTGACCGACGAAGCGCTGCAGAGCGCGCGCATGACCGTGAACGACGTCGACGCGGTGATCCTCGTCGGCGGTCCCACGCGCCTGCCGATCGTGCGCAACTCGGTGAAGCACTACTTCCAGAAGGAGCCGATGGAAGGCGTCGACCCCGACCAGGTGGTCTCGCTGGGCGCCGCGCTCCAGGCCCACGCGCTCCTCGACAAGGCGACCGAGACGTTCCTCGTCGACGTCACCCCGCTCTCGCTGCGCATCGGCACCGTCGGTGGCTTCACCGAGAAGATCATCGAGAAGAACACCCCGATCCCCATCGAGAAGTCGAAGACCTTCACCACCAGCCGCGACGGCCAGGACAAGGTGAAGATCCGCGTGTACCAGGGCGAGTCGAACCGCGCCGATGAGTGCGAGCTGCTCGGCGAGTTCGAGTTCGCAGGGTTTCGGATCGGTTACCGCGGTGACGTGAAGATCGATGTCACCTTCGAGATCGACTCCAATGGCATCGTGAACGTGCAGGCGGCGGATCTCGAGACGGGCCAGAAGACCTCGACCACCATCAGCCTCTCCTCTGGTCTCTCCGAGGGCGACATTCAGAAGTCGATGGCGTCGAACAGGCAGACGCAGCTCGCAGGCCACAAGGATCTCCCCGCGGCCGCGCGATAAGACTGAAACGAAGACATGGCGAACGGACCTGACAACTCGGGCAAGCCGCCGGGCCCTCCTCCAGGGCAGGGCCGGCCCATGCCGCGCGTCACCGCGCCGAGTGCACCGTCACGTCCGACCGATCCTTCCGAGGAAGTGACGCCCAAGCCGGGCCCCGCTCCCGTCGCTCCCCCGCAGCAATCCACGCAGCCGCAGCGCGTGCCGGGGCAGACGCCGATGCAGGGCACGCCGCGCCCGGCACTTCCTCCGCAGCCACCGCAGCGAGTTCCGGGTCAGACCCCGATGCAGGGCACGCCGCGCCCGTCGATTCCGGGGCAGCAACCGCCGCAGAGAGTCCCCGGCCAGACTCCGATGTCGGGCACGCCGCGACCGGAGCTTCCTCCGCAACAGCAACAGCAGCAGCCCGCGATGCCGAGGATCTCCGCGGTCGCCCCGGTGATGCCGGTCGCTCAGGGCGTTGCTCCGGCAGTGCAGCCCGTCGGCGCGCCGCAGCGTCCGCCTTCGCAGTCTGGAATGCCTTCTGCGCCTCCGCCTCCTCAGGCCCGACCGATTCCGCCCATCACGGCGCAGACGGTGATCGCTCCGCCGCGGCCGGTGATCGCACCTCCGGTGATGGCGCCTCCGGTGATGGCGCCCGGTGCACCAG
>CBIHPJ010000241.1:0-11424 GCA_966211295.1 uncultured Myxococcales bacterium
TCTTCCTCGGCGGAGTGTTCGCGCTGGTGCTGCGAATTCACCTGCTCAGTCCGCAAGGCGCGCTGCTCGGTCACCTCGCGTACAACCGCACCTTCACGCTGCACGGCGTGATCATGGTGTGGCTCTTCATGATCCCCGCGATCCCGTCGGCGTTCGGGAACTTCCTGGTGCCGCTGATGATCGGCGCGAAGGACGTCGCCTTCCCGCGGCTCAACCTCGCGTCGCTGTACCTCTTCATTCTCGGCGCGGGGATCACGATGTGGGGAATGATCCAGGGCGGCGCCGACACGGGCTGGACCTTCTACGCGCCGTACAGCACCAGCACGGGATCCGAAGTGCTGCCCGTGCTGATCGGAATCTTCGTCGTGGGCTTCTCCACCATCGTCACCGGGATCAACTTCATCGTCACCGTGCACACGCTCCGCGCCCCCGGAGTGACGTGGATGAAACTGCCGCTCTTCGTCTGGGCGATCTACGGCACGGCGATCATCCAGGTGCTCGCGACGCCGGTGCTCGGTCTCGTGCTGTTGCTCGTCGCGATCGAACGCGTGGCGCAGGTCGGAATCTTCGATCCCGCGCGCGGAGGCGACCCGCTCCTCTACCAACACCTCTTCTGGTTCTACAGCCACCCAGCCGTCTACATCATGGTGCTGCCAGCGATGGGCGTGGTGAGCGAGCTCGTCTCCGTCGCAGCGCGGAAGAACCCGCTCAGCTACCGCGTGATGGTCTGGGCCACGCTCGGCATCGCGTTCGTCGGCTTCTTCACCTGGGGCCACCACATGTTCACCGCGGGTGAGTCGACGTTCGGCGTGGGCGCGTTCGCGGTGCTCTCGATGCTCGTGTCGATCTTCACCTCGGCGAAGGTGTTCGGGTGGGTGGGCACGCTGCACAAGGGCAGCATCTCGGTGACCGCGCCGCTCACGTACACGCTGGGCTTCATCTTCTTCCTCGTGTTCGGCGGCATGACGGGAGTCGCGGTCGCCACGGCGTCTCTCGACATCCACTGGCACGACACCTACTTCGTGGTCGCGCACTTCCACTTCATCATGGTGGGCGCGGCGATCATGTCGTTCCTGGGGGGATTGCATTACTGGTTCCCCAAGATGTTCGGGCGGCTGTACCCGGAGCCGCTCGCGGTCGGAACCTCGGTGCTGGTCATCTTCGGCTTCATCGCGACGTTCGTTCCGCAGTTCCTCCTCGGGAATGCGGGAATGCCGCGTCGCTACGCGGAGTACCCCGCGCGCTTTCAAGCACTGCACGTCGCGTCCACCCTCGGAGCTTCGCTGCTCGGCTTCGGGCTGATGCTCACGCTCGGCTATCTGGCCTGGGCACTCCGGTACGGAAGACGCGCAGGCAGAAACCCGTGGGGGAGCGCGGGCTACGAGTGGATGTGCGAGTCGCCTCCGCCTGCGCCGAACTTCGAGAAGCAGCCTGAGTTTCCGCGCGATCCCTACGACTACCACTCGGTCCCGGTGCCGCATGCGACTTGAGGCGAGCGCCGCTCACTTCGGCTCTGAGTCCGCGCGCAAACACGCCGCGCACCTGGGCATGTGGCTGTTCCTCGGCACCGAGGTGCTGCTGTTCTCAGCGCTCTTCGCCGCGTACGCCGTGTACCGCTTCACGTACCCCCTGGTGTTCGCCGAGGCGCATCGTCACATGGCGCTCGGGCTCGGCACGTTGAACACGTACCTGCTGGTGCTCGCGAGCGTGCTGGTCGCGCTCTCCATCTGGGCGCTGCGAAACGGACGCAAGGCACTCAGCACGTTGCTGCTCGTGGGCGCCATCTGCCTGGGCCTGGGCTTCCTCGGGGTGAAGGGCCTCGAGTATTCGCAGCACGTCCGCGAAGGCGCGTTGCCGGGCGCGTGGTACCGGCTGGCCGAGTTCGATCGCCCCGGAGCGGGGATCTACTTCACGCTCTATTGGCTGCTCACCGGCCTCCACGCGGTGCACGTGACCATCGGGGTCGGAGTGCTCTGCGTGATGGCGGCGCGAGTGAACTCAGGTGGGCTCGACGCGCGGTACCACACGCCGCTCGAGCTCGGCGGCATGTACTGGCACCTCGTGGACATCGTGTGGCTGTTCCTCTGGCCGATGCTCTACCTGGCCTGAACGAAGGAGCGCGAGATGAAGGAGCTCGATGCCGCAGGCGAAGGACCGTGGAAGGTGCTCCTCGTCGGAGGCGCGCTGGTGCTCTTCACCACGCTGTCCTTCGTGCTCGCGCAATTTCACGCGGGGCTGGTGGTGGCGCTCCTCATCGCGCTCACGAAGGCTTCGTTGATCGCGCTCTTCTACATGCACCTCCGCGAGCAGCGGAGCAGCAACGCGTTGGTGTTCGTCACCGCGATCTTCTTCGTGATCCTGATGCTCACCGGAACGTTGCTCGAGCTCGCGACGCGCTTCGAGCCGAGCGTGGCGCCGGGACCGTTCGGGAAGGTCACGCCCTGAAGCGAGGTACGAGGCCGAGCGTCGCTCCGAAGATCAGC
Source organism: uncultured Myxococcales bacterium (assembly GCA_966211295.1). GTDB lineage: Bacteria > Myxococcota > Myxococcia > Myxococcales > Myxococcaceae > Archangium_A. The sequence goes on from CBIHPJ010000241.1 coordinate 2,484, forward strand.
TGAAGCGCGAACATCGCCATGCTTGGATTTGCCTTCGCGAGCGCCGGAGAAGCGAAAGGCAACACCAGCGGTTCGACCACGTGCATCACCAGACCGAGTCCGACGCCGAGGAGCAGCGCCGTGACCGCGGTGCCGCTGCGCGGCAGCATGAACGAGAACGCCACGCCGAGGATGACTGCACCGCCGACGTGGAGCACGAGGCCCCACAACACGCGAACCGACGGAGATCCCAATCCGCGGAGGACACCTCCGACCAACTCGGCGGGCCACCACGGACCTCGAGCGAGGAGCGCGCTGATGAGCATCGCGACCGCGACGGTGATCACTCCGCCGAGCCAACCCGCCAGCGCTCCCGGAAACAGGATGTCGGTGAACAGAGAGCGATGCCGTTCGGGCTCCTGCCTGACGAGCTTGCGCATGCCTCACGCATAACGCTTGCACCTCTGCCGCGACGTGCGCTTCAGGAGAGCTGACTCTTCGATGGTGTCCATCGTCGCGGCGATCGTGGCGAACCTGGCCATCGCGGTGATCAAGTTCATCGCGGCCGCGGCGAGCGGAAGCTCGGCGATGCTCTCCGAGGGAATTCACTCGCTGGTCGACACCGGCGACGGCCTCTTGCTGATGGCCGGAGTTCGCTCGAGCAAACGTCCCGCCGACAAGGAGCACCCGTTTGGTTACGGAAAAGACCTGTACTTCTGGTCGCTCATCGTCGGGATCATGATCTTCGCGGTGGGTGGCGGCATGTCGATCTACGAGGGGATTTCCCACCTGCTGCATCCCCGCCACGCCACCAGTTGGCTGGTGAGCCTCGGTGTGATCGCGCTCGCTGCGATGTTCGAAGGCAGCTCGTTCTCTTTCGCGTGGCGACGCTTTCGCGAATACCGGAAGGCCCACCCGGAAGCCGAGGGCGTGCTCGAGGCGATTCACGTCGCGAAAGATCCCACGACCTTCGTGGTGCTGCTCGAAGACGGCGCCGCGCTCCTCGGCCTCACGTTCGCCGCCATCGGAGTCACGCTGTCGCACTTCCTGAAGACGCCCGTGTTCGACGGCGCTGCCTCCATCGCGATCGGCGTGGTGCTCATGGCCGTGGCGATCGTCCTCGCGCTCGAGAGCCGCGACTTGCTGATCGGTGAGAGCGCGCGCTCGAGCCTGGTGCGGCACATTCGCCGAACGGCTGAGCAGATGCCCGAGTTGGTGCGTGTCGATCGTGTGCTCACCATGCAGCTGGGACCGCAGCGCGTGCTCGTCGCGCTCGACGTCGAGTTCAGTCCTTCACTCACCCGCGAGCAGTTGGACCAAACGGCCGGGAAGCTCGAGTCCACGATCCGCGCGGCCGATCCGGCAGTGCAGCACGTGTACTTCGATCTCCACGCGCTCCAGCACGCACATTGATTGCACCCGCGTGGGTTCCATGGCGACCAACGGACTGGGAAGAACCCGGTGGGCGATCCCCGAGGGATACATTCCTCCGGGCAGTCACGGCCCGGCTGAGCTGCTGAGTCACGAGACCGCATGTCTGCTCAACACGAACGACGCAGACGCGCACGTTCGCCTCACCATCTACTTCAGCGATCGCGAGCCACTCGGTCCGTTCGAGATCCTCGTGCCCGCGCGGCGCACGTTGCACCTGCGCTTCAACGATCTGCGAGAGCCCGGCCGGATTCCCGAGGGCGTCGACTACTCGAGCGTGTTCGAGGCTGATCTCCCCATCGTCGTGCAGCACACGCGCCTCGACTCGAGGCAGTCCGAGGAGGCGCTGCTCAGCACCATCGCCTACTCCCAATGAAGCAGGCGTCGATCGAGCGCGTGGAGGCCGCGGCGTATCGCGTGCCCACCAGCGGCGAGGAAGAAGACGGCACTGCTCGTTGGAATGCGACCACCTTGGTGACGGTGCACGCGAGCGGCGGAGGTCAGCGCGGCTTTGGCTACAGCTACGCGAGCCCTGCAGCGGTGACGGTGATCGAAGATCAGCTCGCGCACGTGGTGAAGGGAATCGACGCGCTCGCGGTGAACGCCGCGTGGGACGCGATGAGCCGGGAAGTGCGCAACATCGGACGGCCGGGCATCGCGGCCACTGCGATCTCCGCGGTCGATGCCGCGCTGTGGGATCTGAAGGCCAAGCTCCTCGGTGTTCCTCTGGTCCGCTTGCTCGGTGCAGTGAGGCGAGGCGCGCCGGTGTACGGCAGCGGGGGCTTCACCAATCTCACCCTCGACGCGCTCAGGGTCCAGCTGCGCGGCTGGGCAGAGCAGGGCATGCCCGCGGTGAAGATGAAGATCGGCGCGCGGCCCGAGGAAGATCTCTCGCGCGTGCGCGCGGCACGAGAGTCGATTGGTCAGCGCTGCCGCCTGATGGTGGACGCGAACGGGGCCTACACGCGCAAGCAGGCGCTGGAGCAAGCCGAGGCGTTCGAAGAGCTCGGCGTGTGTTGGTTCGAGGAACCCGTGTCCTCCGATGATCTCGAGGGGCTTCACTTGCTTCGTGAACGCGCTCCGGCGGGCATGGACATTGCCGCGGGGGAATACGGCTACGACCCGCACTACTTCCGCCGCATGCTCGAAGAAGGCGCGGTCGACGTGCTGCAGGCCGATGCCACCCGATGCCTCGGCATCACCGGCTTCCTCGCGGCCTCGCGGCTTTGCGAGGCGTTTCACGTTCCACTCTCCGCGCACACTTCGCCTTCATTGCATCGTCACGTCGCGTGCGCGGTGAAGCCGCTCATTCACGTGGAGTACTTCCACGATCACGCGCGTCTCGAGGAGGCGCTCTTCGAAGGCTTCGCTCCGCCCCGTGAAGGAATGCTCGTGCCTGATCTCAAGCGCCCGGGCCTTGGCGTCGAGCTCAACGTCGAGGCCGCGCGGCCGTACCTCTGGAAAGGAAGTCGTCATGGCCATCAGTCTTGAAGGCCGAGAGGCGCTCTTGCGCCAGTCCGCGCACACGCGGGAGCTCGAGAGTGCGTTGCGTGCGACGATCCACGGCGAAGTGCGCTTCGACCACGGCAGCCGTGCGCTCTATTCGACCGCCGCGTCGAACTACCGCCAGGTGCCGTTGGGCGTGGTCATTCCACTCGACGTCGACGACGTGGTGACCACGGTGCGGCTGTGCCGGCAGTTCCAGGTGCCCCTCGTGAGCCGCGGCGGAGGCACCGGTCTCGCGGGACAGACCACCAACCGCGGTGTGGTGATCGACTTCTCGAAATACGTGAACCGGCTGATCTCGATCGATCCCGAAGCGCGACGCGCGGTGATCGAACCCGGGCTGATCCTCGATCAACTGCGCAACGAGGCTGAGAAGTCGCACCTCACGTTCGGCCCCGATCCCGCCACGCACAACCGCTGCACGCTCGGAGGAATGATCGGCAACAACTCCTGCGGAGTGCACTCGGTGATGGCGGGTACCACCGCGCAGAACGTCGAGTCGCTCGAGATTCTCACTTCCACCGGTCTGCGGATGATCGTGAGGGGCCTCGACGAAGACGAGCTGTACCGCACTGCCGCCGAGCGTGAACTCATCCAGCGCGTGCGTGCGTTTCGCGACCGTCACGCCGACGCGATTCGCAGCGGCTTTCCGAACATTCCGCGGCGAGTGTCTGGCTACGACTTGCCCGCGCTGCTCCCGGAGACCGGAGCGAGCCTCGCGCAGGCGCTGGTGGGATCCGAAGGAACGCTGGTCACCATTCTCCGCGCGACGGTGAAGCTGGTGCACAGTCCTCCGAAGCGCACGCTCGTGGCGCTCGGCTACCCGAGCGTGTTCGAGGCCGGAGATCACGTGACCGAGGTCATGCAGTCAGGCCCCATCGGACTCGAAGGCCTCGACGAGGTGCTGGTCGAAGGCATGAAGAAGAAGGGGCTGCACCCGCAGGACATCCAGCTGCTCCCGGAGGGACGTGGATGGTTGCTCGCGGAGTTTGGTGGCGACACGCAGGAAGAAGCGCATGAGCGTGCGCAGGCGCTGGTGAGCGCTCTCGAGAAGAAGCCCGACAAGCCGAGCATCAAGTTGCTCACTCCCGAAGAGGCGCATCACGTCTGGATCGTGCGCGAGTCAGGTCTCGGCGCCACCGCGCGCGTGCCTGGAGAAGCGGACACGTGGGAAGGCTGGGAAGACTCCGCGGTGCCGCCGGAGCAGCTCGGCAGCTACTTGCGCGCGTTCAAGGCGCAGCTCGAGCGGTACCACTTTCACGCCGCGCTCTATGGTCACTTCGGCCAGGGCTGCGTGCACACGCGCATTCCGTTCGATCTCCGCAGCACCGCGGGCGTCGCCACCTTTCGCTCGTTCGTCGAAGAAGCGGCAGACCTGGTGGTGCGACACGGCGGCTCGCTCTCTGGCGAACATGGAGACGGTCAATCGCGCGCCGAGCTCTTGCCGAAGATGTTCTCTCCGGAGCTCATCGCTGCCTTCGAAGAGTTCAAGGAGCTGTGGGATCCGATCGGGCTCCTCAATCCGCACAAGATCGTCCACCCGTACAAGCTCGACGAGAACCTGCGCCTCGGTCCGAGCTATCGGCGCCCCCAGCTGAAGACGCACTTTCAGTTTCCCGATGAAAATGGTGGCGGCTTCGCTTCGGCTGCGGAGCGCTGCGTGGGAGTGGGCGAGTGCCGCCGGCTCGAACACGGAACGATGTGTCCGAGCTTCATGGTCACGCGCGAAGAGCGGCACAGCACTCGCGGTCGAGCGCACCTGCTCTTCGAGACCATGCGCGGTGCAGTGCCGGACGGCTGGAAGAGCGACGAAGTGAAAGAGGCGCTCGATCTCTGCCTCTCCTGCAAGGGCTGCAAGGGCGACTGCCCGGTGAACGTCGACATGGCGACGTACAAGGCCGAGTACCTCTCGCACTATTACGAGGGCCGACTTCGCCCTCGCACCGCGTACGTGTTCGGCCTCGTGTACTGGTGGGCGCGCCTCGGCTCGCTCGCACCTCGGCTGATCAACTGGGTGATGAGCAGACCGGTGCTGGGCAAGGTCCTGAAGCGAATCGCAGGCATTGCTCCAGGGCGCGAGTTTCCTCAGCTCGCCTCGTTCACTTTCCGCGATTGGTGGAACGCGCGCGTGCCTCGAGCAAAGAAGAGCCGGCAGGCGCTGCTCTGGGTCGACACCTTCAACAATCACTGGGAACCCGACGTGCTGATCGCCGCGGTGAAGGTGCTCGAGTCCGCGGGCATGCAGGTGGAGATCGCTCCAGGCTCGATGTGTTGCGGGCGGCCGCTCTACGACTACGGAATGCTCGGTATGGCGAAGCATCTGCTCGAAGACGTGCTGGAGAAATTGCGTCCCTCGATTCGAGCAGGCGTGCCGATCATCGGAGTGGAACCGAGCTGTGTCTCTGTCTTCCGCGACGAGCTGCTGAACTTCTTCCCCCACGACGAAGACGCGCAGGCGTTGTCGAAACAGATCTTCATGCTCGACGAGTACCTGCAGCGAGATCATCCGGGGTGGCGGCCCTCTCCGGTGAAGCGGCGCGCGTTGGTGCAGGGGCACTGTCACGAGAAGGCAGTGCTCGAAGGCCCACACGTCGATCTCCTCGAACGTCTCGGAGTGAAGGCCGAGGTGCTCGATTCGGGGTGCTGCGGAATGGCGGGCGGTTTCGGCTACGAGCGCGAGCATCACGACGTCTCGGTCGCGTGTGGAGAACGCAGCCTGCTCCCAAGCGTGCGCAAGGCGCCGGAAGACGCGCTGGTGATCGCCGATGGCTTCAGCTGCCGAGAGCAGATCCGCCAGCTCACTCCGAGGAACGCGGTGCACATGGTGAAGGTGCTCGAGATGTCACTCGAGCAGACGCAATCCCTCGCAGAGCGCGAGTCGTCGGAGCTGCAGCGTCCGGTGCGGCGGAAGGTTCGCGCGGCCTTGCCTGTCGCGATCGGAGTCGCCGCGATCTCGCTCGGCGCGATGTTCTTACGGAGAAGGAAACGTCGCTGAGAAGCCAGTCTTCTGCCGCAGCGCGCGGAGCAGGCCCTCAGGGTCATCCACTCCGAGGAGCATCGGTTTCGCGTGGGCGCGCTTCACCAGCACGGTGGGCACTCCGAGACGAGTGGCCCAGCAGCGCACCACGCCCACGTGGCTCACGTGAAAGAGCCCCGTGAAACCCATCAACCCGCCGTTGCCCGCGACGCGCCACACCTTGCCGAACATCGTGAGCGGCGGACCTTCTTCGACCCCGCTCACTTCACTCATCGGCAGGATGAAGTCGAACCACCACAGTCGCTCGATGATCAGCTTTCCCGACGACACCCGCACCGCGCGCGGAGCGAGCGCCACCGTCCAGAGCAGCAGCAGGGCGACGACACAGAGCGTCCCCATCACCAGCACCTTGAACAAGGTGGAGGGAATCTTCGACACCACGAGAAAGTACTGCGCCGGCAGCAGCAGCCCGACGAGCATCAACGAGCCCACCGTGATCGACTTCGTGAAGCCATCGAGGGTCATGGGAAACCGCATGGGGTGTGAACGCCCGAAGCTCGATGCTCATTGCGGTGCCATCCCTGAAATAGGTCGTTGGCTCAGAGCCCGCGGGATTGCGATGGTTGCGTGATGCGCATCTCGCTCGTGAGTACCTGCCTCGCCGCGGTGGCCCTCGGTTGTTCGGGGGGCTGCGCGACCGCGAATACCGGAGTCAGCAGCCCCGACTGCGTGCTGGTGAGTGACGGCTTTGGCCCTGTTGGCACCACCAAGGTGAAGACGCAGGTGGTGGTGAGCGGGCTCGAGGTGCCCTGGGGCATCGCGTTTCTTCCGAGCGGAGACCTGCTGGTCACCGAGCGCCCGGGGAGAATTCGCCTGGTGCGCGGAGGCGCTCTCGTGCCTGACCTGGTGGCCACCGTGCCGCTGGCGCCCGGCGGAGAGAGCGGGCTCCTCGGCATCGCGCTTCACCCGAACTTCGCGCAGAACCACTTCTTCTTCGTCTACGCGACGGTCGACGCGGGCGGACGACAGAACCGGATCGAGCAGTGGAAGTTGTCCGATGACTCCACCAGCGCGACCTTCGACAAGGTGGTGCGCGGTGGAATCGCGGCGGCCCAATTTCACGACGGAGGCCGGCTGCGCATCGGGCCCGATGGAATGCTCTACGTGGGCACCGGCGACGCGCGCTCGCCCGACCTCTCGCAGGACGCGAACAGTCCGAACGGGAAGATCCTGAGGCTCACTCCCGAAGGCGGAGTGCCCAGCGACAATCCCATCAAGGACAACCCGGCCTACGTGCTCGGACTGCGCAATGTGCAGGGCTTCGATTGGCTCGACGCGACCACGCTGGTGATCGCGGATCACGGTCCGTCAGGAGAGCTCAATCGCAGCGGCCACGATGAGATCGACGTCGCGAAACCCGGGGAGAACATGGGGTGGCCCACCATCTACGGCTGCGGCACCAGCGGCTCCCTCGTGCGTCCGAAGCTCACCTGGAAAGACGCCGTCCCTCCGGGGGGAGCGGCGATCTACCGGGGCACCGCGATCACCGAGTGGAAAGACAGTGTGCTGGTGGGAGTACTCGGGAGCACGCACCTGCACCGCGTGGTGTTCGATGCCGAGCGCCGCGTGTCGAGTCACGAGGTGTATTTCAAGAACGAGCTCGGGCGAATCCGCGAGGTGATCAGCGGCCCCGACGGAGAGCTCTACATCACCACCAGCAATTGTGACGGTCGCGGCTCCTGCCCGAGCGACAAAGACAAGATCCTGAAGATCGTCCCTCAGTGAAAGACGGCATACTCCCGGGTCATGAGCCTGGGTTTCGTGCTCACCGTCGTTGCTGCTCTGGAGCTCCCTCCCACCGGGCCCGTTCCCTCGTGGGTCGAGCCGGTGGAGGTGCCCACTTCTGCCGTCGCGGATGGTGCGTCGCGGTTGCTGCTCCATGACGTGCAGCTGCGTTTGGGAAAGGAGGAAGAGCGCTTCGATCACCTCGCGTGGAAGGTGCTTTCGCAGACCGGCGTCGAGTCGCTCTCTCGGCAGGAGTTCGAGTGGGATCCCTCGTGGGAGCAGCTGCAGCTCCACGGTGTCTGGATTTGGCGCGACGGCGAGCGCCGCGTGGCGTGGGACAAGGAAGACGCGCGCGTGATCCAGCGCGAGAGCTCACTCGCCGAGGGCATGTACGACGGCCGCCTCACCTTGATCATCGAGCTGCGCGATCTGCGTGAAGGCGACGTGGTGGAGATCGCCTCGAGCACGCGCGGGCAGAATCCGGTGTTCAAGGGGCGCTTCTCCAGTCGCCACTATCAGTCGTGGGACGAGGGCCTCGAGCGCTCGCGCTTCCGTCTCGTGTGGGAGCGGCCTCGTCCGCTGCACTTTGCGCTTCACGGTGGAGCGGAGGTGCCGACCGTCACCACCGAGGGCAACGCTCAGGTCTATCGGTGGAATCTCACCAAGCTCCCCACGGTGCACCTCGAGCCCTCGATGCCGCTCGACCTCGAGCCCGCGCCCTTCGTGGAGTTCACCGACTGGGAAGATTGGGGCGACGTCGCGCGCTGGGCCGAGGCACTCTTCGTGCTCCCCAATGAAGGGAAGCGTTTCGCCGCCGAGCTGCAGCGCTTCAAGGCGATGCCCGAGGGAGATCGCGGGCGCGCGATCGTGCGCTTCGTGCAGGACGACGTTCGCTACGTGGGCGTGGAGATCGGTGAGCACAGTCATCTCCCTCATCCGCCCGCGTGGGTGCTCGAGCGCGGCTTCGGTGACTGCAAGGACAAGTCACTGCTGTTGGTGGCGCTCTTCCGCGCGGCGGGGCTGCAGGCGTGGCCGGCGTTGGTGAACAGCTCGCGTGGAGCGCAGCTGCCTGGCCTCGCGCCCTCACCGCAGGCGTTCAATCACGCGATCGTCCAGGTGCAGTTGCCGTCGGGCCCTCGCTTCATCGATCCCACGATGACGCTGCGCCGAGGTGAGCTCGAGAAGATGAGTCAGCCGCGCTACCACCACGCGCTCGTGGTGAAGCCCGGAGTCGCCGCGCTCGAGCCGATCCCCATCGACGCT
>CBIHPJ010000242.1:0-11424 GCA_966211295.1 uncultured Myxococcales bacterium
CGGCGGCACTGGTTCGGGCAAGACCACGCTCCTGAACGTGATCAGCTCGTTCATTCAGGAAGAAGAGCGCATCGTCACCGTCGAAGACGCCGCCGAGCTCAACATCTTCCAGCCGCACTGGGTGCAGCTCGAGTCCCGCCCCGCAAACCTCGAAGGAAAGGGCGCGATCACCATTCGCGACCTGGTGAAGAACTGTCTGCGCATGCGGCCGGACCGGATCATCGTCGGCGAGTGTCGAGCAGGTGAGGCGCTCGACATGCTCCAGGCGATGAACACCGGCCACGACGGTTCGCTCACCACGCTGCACGCGAACACGCCTCGTGACGCGCTCGCGCGCCTCGAGACCATGGTGCTCATGGCCGGCATGGATCTCCCGGTGAAGGCCATTCGCGAGCAGATCGCTTCAGCCGTGCACATGATCGTGCAGCAGACGCGCTTCTCCGACGGCAGCCGTCGCGTGACCTACATCTCCGAGGTGTCGGGCATGGAAGTCGACATCGTCACCATGCAGGACATCTTCTATTTCAAGCAGGAAGGTTTCTCGGAGGAGGGGAAGGTGAAGGGCCGCATGGTCGCCACGGGCTTCGTGCCGCGCTTCTACGACGACCTGCAGCGCCGCGGCATTCCGGTCAACATGGGCATCTTCCGCGAGGAGTGAAAGAAAGTGCCGACCCTCGTCATCAAGAATCCCGACGGCAGCCAGTCTGAACAGGACGTCGCAGAGCAGCTCACCATTGGCCGCGCCGAGGGGAACGATCTGATCCTCTCGGAGGGCGGGGTGAGCCGGAAGCACGCCCGCTTCTTCGTCGAAGGCGATGGAGTGCTGGTGGAGGACGCTGGCTCGGCCAACGGCACCTTCGTCGATGGAGAGAAGATCGAAGGGCCCACCAAGCTCTCGACCAAGAGCCAGATCGTCATCGGCGACTACGAGATTCAGCTGAAGCTGGGCAGCAAGCCGCTGCCGAAAGCGAAGAACGGGCCGAAGCCGGGCTCGAAGGAGCCGACCACCGCGAAGGGCGCGGCGATCAAGCCCAACGCGCCGCGCTCGACGCGCGTGGTGCAGGCGCTCAAGGAAGACAAGCCCGGCGCGAAGGGTGCGTCGCTGGCGAAACGTCCCGGTCCCAACAAGGCCGCGGGGCCGCAGCTGCGTGGTCTCACCGGAGCGATCACCGGGAAGATCTTCGCCCTCAAAGAGACCATGAGCGTGGGTCGCGTGGCGGGCGTGGACATCGTCGTCGACGATGACTCCGTCAGCCGCCGTCACGCCGAGGTGATCGTCAACGGCCGCGAAGTGACGCTGAAAGATCTCGGCAGCGCGAACGGCACCACCGTGAACGGCGCACCGATCTCCGAGGACACCATCCTCGCGGCGGGAGACATCATTCAGTTCGGCGTGGTCGAGCTGATGTTCGAGACCGGCGGCACCTCGGGACCTCGCGCTCCGATCGCACGGAGCAAGGCGGCCGAGCCGCCTCCTCGCCCGTCGCGCACCGGTCCGCGCCCGAGCGACAGCCTCGTCGATGGCGGCAGCGAGTCGACGGGCATGCCGATGGACCCGCAGAAGAAGAAGATGGTGATGATCGGCGGCGGCGTGGTCGGCCTGCTGTTCATCCTCGTCCTCGTGAAGGCGTTCACTGCGCCTCCTGACGTGGTCGACACCGGCCCGCAGGCGCTCGGCGGCGGCCCCAAGAAGATCAAGAACACCCAGCCCGTCGCGCAGGATCCCGCGGAGCAGATCGAAGAGCTCCTCGCCGAGTGCCGCACGTACTCGAACAGCGAAACGGGCATGGTCGACTGGGCGCGAGCCGACGCGGCCTGCCAGAAGGTGATCGAGCTCGAGCCGATTCACGCCGAAGCGAACACCCTGGTGAAGAAGATCTCCGTGCTGAAGGTGTGCGAGGAGAACCTGAACAGCGCCAAGGAGCAGATCGCCGGCGGCCAGCTCGAAGGCGCGCTCGACCAGCTCGCGAAGATCAACAAGAGCTGTGAGAGCTACCTGTTGAAGGCGCTCTCCACCGCGAAGGAGCCCGTGAACGAGGTGAAGAAGCGCGCGGGCACCGACTGCAAGAACTACGCGACCAACGCCAAGTGGGACCTCGCGCTCAAGCGCTGCGAGCTGTACTCGAAGCTCGCGTGCCAGACGATGGAGCCCGACGATCTGTACCCGCCGGCGCTGATGAAGATGAAGCTCGACGGGCCGCTCAACCCCAAGAGCGATTGGCGCCCGAAGGATCCGCTCTACATCAACTTCCTGAAGGCTCGCGAGAAGCTGAAGCCGGGCGAGCCGATGTGGCAGTGCCCCGAGATCGTCGCGTTCCGTCCGCCGCCTCCGCCTCCTGACCCGGCGAAGATGGCGAAGGAAGAGCTCACCAAGCGCTACCCCGAGCCCGAGATGGGCCGCGCGCTCGTCGCCTACTTCACCGGTGACTTCCAGCTGGCGCCCGTGCCGCTGCAGAAGATCACCGAGAACATGAACAAGGCGCAGTACCACGAGACCGCGCGCGCGCTGCTGCTCGACGTGAACAACGCCATCAACCTCTACGAGAACGGCACCACGGAGATCACGAACGATCGCCCCGACAAGGCCGAGACGCCGTTCTTGAAGGCCCTCGCCGTCGACGAGCGGCTGGTGCTCGGTGATCGCGCCGCGAAGCTCTCTGCCGAAGAGAAGAAGAAGGAGCTCGAGAAGCGCGTGTCCTTCGTGCGCAAGGCGATCGTCGAGACCATGAGCTCGAAGGCGTACGAGAAGGGCAAGGGGCTCGCTGACCGCAAGGACTTCCGCGCGGCGTGCAAGATGTGGAAGCTCGGCTCGAACTTCTCGCGCAGCAACATCGATCTCCTGAAGGCCCTCACCAACGTCTGCACCAAGCGCGCGCAAGATGCGTTCGATCGCGCGCAGTCGTGCGAGCAGCTCAAGGCGGCGCTCGACTTCGCGGTCGACGGCGACGGATTAAAATAGAAGATCAACGACTCGATGACTGAAGAGGGCTGCGGCCAGTAATCGCAGCTGCTAGCTGTCCCCGCATGGCGACCGCGCGGGGATCAGCGAATCAGGGCGACTTGTTCGGCTTCCTGCAGCCCTCCGCTCCGGCGAAGGGCAAGGCGCCTGAGCCTACGCCTCCGGCCGGGCCGCCGACCATCACCCTGGTCGATGCGTCAGGGATCATCTTCCGCGCGTACCATGCGCTCCCTCCGCTCACGACGAGCAAGGGCCTGCCCACCAACGCCGTGCTCGGCTTCACGCGCATGGTGCTGAAGATGATGCGTGAGCGAAAGCCCACGCACTTCGCGCTCTGTTTCGATCTCGAGAGCCGCAAGGGCCGCCTGGCGATCGACCCGAACTACAAGGCGAACCGCGAGGCGCCTCCGGACGATCTGCTCAGCCAGTTCGCGCTGATCCGGAAGATCGCGGGGCTGCTCGCGCTGCCGATCATCGAGATGGCGGGGTGGGAGGCGGACGACGTGATCGCCACCCTCGTCACCGCCGCGCGGAAGAAGGACTACCAGGTCGAGATCATCACCAGCGACAAGGACTTCCTGCAGCTGCTGCAGCCGGGCGTGCGCATCTACGACCCGATGAAGGACAAGCCGATCACCGAGGCCGACGCGATGGAGCGGTACGGCGTGAAGGCCTCGCAGATGCGCGACTACCAGGCGCTGGTGGGCGACGCGATCGACAACATCCCCAAGGTGCCGGGCATCGGCCCCAAGACCGCGGCGGATCTGCTCGCGCAGTTCGGCAACATCGACGTGCTGATGTCGAAGTTGGACGAGGTGAAGAAGCCGAAGATCCAGGAAGCGCTGAAGACGAACCTCGAGCAGTTGAAGCGCGCCATTCAGTTGGTGAGCTTCCGGCATGAGCTCCCGATCGAGGTGGATCTCGATGGGCTCATTCGCAAGGAATACAAGGCGGCCGAGCTGCGAGCGCTCTTCACCGAGCTCGAGTTCTTCCGGCTGATCCAGGAGCTGCCTTCTGCGCCCGCGTCTCCGCTTCGCCAGACCGCGACGCTGGTGAAGGACGAGGCGGGGTTGAAGACGTTCTGCGAGAGCCTCGCGAAGGCGACTCGCGTTTCCCTGGTGCCTGCGTTCGAGGGAGACGCGCACTCCGCGAAGTTGCAGGGGCTGGCGTGCGTGGTTGCTCCGGATACGTGCGTGTACCTGGTGGTGCCCGAGCTCGGCCGCGAGGCTCTCTCCGCGCATCTCGGACCTGCGCTGAGAAGAGCTGGTTTGCAGCTCGAGGCGCACGACGGGAAGGCGCTGCTGCATCTGCTCGCGTCGGTGGGCATCGAGGGTGTGACGCTGCACACCGACATCGAGCTCATTTCGTACCTGCTCAATCCTTCCCGCAAAGAGCACGCGCTGTCGGACATGGCGCGCGAGCGGCTCCACACCGAGCTACCGGCGTGGCCCGATGGGCAGTCAGGGCGCGGCAAGGCGACGCTCGCCGAGATTCACGAAGAGCGCGCCGCGATGCTCTTCGCGGCTTCGGCTGACGCGGTCGATCGGATCGTCGGGGATCTGTGGACCGAGATGGACGGAATGGGGCTCAGCAAGCTCGCGCACGAGCTCGAGCTGCCGCTGGTGCCGGTGCTCACCAAGATGGAGCGCACCGGCGTGTTCATCGATCGCGCTGCGCTGGCGGAGATCTCGGTGCAGGTCGACGCCTCGGTGCAGGCGATGCTGAAGGACGTGTACCAGCACGCGGGCGGGCGCGAGTTCAACGTGGGCTCGCCAGTGCAGCTCGCGCAGGTGCTCTTCGACGAGCTCAAGTTGCCGCAGGCCAACAAGAAGCGCTCCACGGAGCATGAGGTGCTCGAGAAGCTCGCCGAAGAGCATCCATTGCCCCGCGCGATCATCGAGTACCGCACGGTCGCGAAGTTGAAGAGCACGTACCTCGACACGCTGCCCACGCTGATTGGGACGGATGGGCGCATTCGCACCACGTTCAACCAGGCGGCCGCGGCGACGGGACGTCTCTCGTCGACGAATCCGAACCTGCAGAACATTCCGATTCGCACCGAGCTGGGGAAGCAGATCCGCCGGGCCTTCGTCGCGGAGCCGGGCTCAGTGCTGGTCTCAGCCGACTACAGCCAGGTCGAGCTGCGGATCCTCGCGCACATCTCGGGTGACGAGGGCCTGGTGAAGGCCTTCGCGGAAGACGCTGACGTGCACGCGCGCACTGCTGCCGAGGTGTACGGGATTCCGCTCGAGAGCGTGACCAAGGCGCAGCGCTCCACCGCGAAGATGGTGAACTACGGCATCGCGTACGGCCTCTCGGCGCACGGCCTCTCGACGCGCCTCAACATTCCCATCGAGGAATCGAAGGGGATCATCGAGGCGTACTTCGCGCGTTTCCCCGGCATCAATCAGTACGTCGAGCAGACCCTCGAGGGCGCTCGCAAGCGCGGCTACGTGGAGTCGATCTTCGGTCGCCGCCGCTACATGCCGGACATCGTGTCTCGCAATCGCCAGGTGGCGATGGCTGCCGAGCGCGCCGCGATCAACATGCCGATCCAGGGCAGCGCCGCCGACATCGTGAAGCGCGCAATGCTCGAGATGGAGAAGCAGCTGGAGGCGCAGAAGCTCAAGTCGCGCATGCTCTTGCAGGTGCACGACGAGCTCTTGTTCGAGGCGCCCGAGAATGAGGCGAAGCAGGTCGCTGAGCTCGCGAAGAAGGTGATGTCCTCGGTGGCAGAGCTGAAGGTGCCGCTGGTGGTCGACGTGGGGCAGGGCCGATCGTGGGCTGACGCTCACTAATTCGTGAGCCAGCGCGCAATCGAGAGATTGCAGTTGCGTATGCTGCGCCCGAACCAGGCAGGTCACTGAGGGGAGTGAGGCGTGAGGTGTTGGTGGGCGGTGGGCGCGGTGGCGCTGGTGAGTGCTCTTGCGGGAGCGCAGGACCTCGACGCGGGCGTTGAGCCGCCGGTCTTGCTCAAGGCTTCGCCTGCTGACTGGCCCGAAGATGCCGGTGTGGGCGGCGACGTCGAGCTGATGCTCACGATCGATGAGTCGGGCTCCGTCGTGGATGCGCAGGTTGCGTCTTCACCTGGTGAAGCGTTCACCGCCGCGGCGCTGAGCGCTTCGAGGGGACTCGAGTTTGCGCCTGCTTCGGTCGATGGAGGCGCGGTCTCGGTCGTGCTCGCGTATCGCTATCGCTTCGAGCACTCCGCTCCCGATGCAGGTCCACCCGGCGCTCGCATCACGGGCCGGGTGTTCACCAAGGGCACGCGTGACCTGATCGCGCTCGCGCACTTGTCGCTCGAAGACGGTGGCGTCGCAGTCGAGACCGATAAGGAAGGGCGCTTCACGCTCGACGTTCCGAGTGGCGCGACTCAGATCGAGGTGACTGCCTCCGGTCACATCAAGCGCGTGTTCAGCGAAACGCTCGATGCGGGTCAGAAGCTCGAGGTCATCTATCGGCTCGAGCCCGTCTTCATTCGGCCCTACGAGACCGTGGTGCGCGGTCAGACCGATCGCGCGGAGCTCTCTCGTGTTTCGCTCGCGGGCGCCGAGCTGCGCGAGACCGCGGGAACCGGAGGTCAGCCGCTGCGCGTGGTGATGCTGTTGCCCGGAGTGGTGACCCCTTCATCGGGCTTCAGTTATCCGGTGGTGCGCGGCGCGCTCCCGGCGGCGACGGGCTTCTTCCTCGATGGCGTGAGGATGCCGCAGCTGTACCACCTGATGGGCGCGGCCTCGGTGGTGCACAACGACTTCATCGAGAGCGTCGACTTCTATCCCGCGAACGCGCCCACCAGGTACGGGCGCATTTCGGGTGGTGTCGTCTCTGCGCAGGTGGCGAAAGCCCGTGACGATCGCGTGCACCTCAACGTCGCCGCGGATCTCTTGCAGTCGAACGTGTTCCTCGAGGTGCCGATCGCTTCCACCGGGACGAACATCACGCTCGCGGGCAGCGTCAGCTACGCGGGCTGGCTGCTCGGTGCGCTCACCGCGGCGGACGCATTCAAGGGCGTGAAGCCGGTGTACGAGTCGTACGACTACCAGGCGCGCGTGGAGCAGAAGATCGGCAAGGGCAATGTCCGGCTCCTCGCGTTTGGATCGACTGACCTCGCGGGCATTCGTGGTCCTTCGAATGGCCCGCCGCCGACCATGCTGGGGAGAGTTCTCTTTCACCGGATCGATCTGCGCGCCCAGTATCCGATCGGTCCCGGAGTGCTCGAGGTGGGGAGCAACGTCGGTTGGGACACCCTTGGCATCGAGGTCGATCTCTACGGGCAACGAGCCGGTGAGTTTCAGCTCGATCGCTTCACATGGACGGGGCGTGCGCTCTACCGCGTGGAGCTCGGCGAGCACCTTCAACTCAAGGCAGGCTTCGACTTCGAGCGACAGATCTCCGACGTGAAGAACACAGCGGACCTGGTCGGGAAGGGCGGCGAGCTCCTGCGCCAGCCGCGCGCGATGGGCGTCTTCACCGGGTCCTTCGCGGAAGCCGCGTTCTTCTCGAAACAGTGGACGGCGGTGGCGGGCGTGCGCTTCGACACCTGGCATCTCACTCCGGGGTTCACGCTTCTCTCCGCTGATCCTCGGCTCGATGTTCGTTTCAAGCCGCTCGAGGCCCTCACGTTGCGAGCGAGCGCCGGACTGATGCACCAGGCGCCGATGCTGCTGGTCTCGCTTCCGATCTCCGACACCGCGGCGCTTCGTTCAGGGCTGCAGGAGGTCGCGCAGTTCAGCGTGGGCGCGGTGGGCGTGCTTCCCTGGCTCGGTCTCGAGGTCTCAGGCGACGTCTTCTACAACCACATCTTTCAGGCGAGAGAACGCAGCCTCCAGGAGTTCGCGACCGGCGTCTCGTCGATCGACGATCTCTACACGGGTAATCGCTGGGGACGTGCGTACGGCATGGAGCTGATGCTCCGCCTGCCGCAGCAGGGGAGGATGTTCGGTTGGCTCTCGTACACGTTGATGCGCAGCGAGCGGATGCGCCGCTTCGCTCAGTACGGAGACGATCAGCAGGTGGTCTCAGACACGACCGCGCTGCTGCCTTTCGCGTTCGATCAGGCGCACACGCTCAACCTCACGCTCGGGTACCAGTTGCCCAAGGGCTACAAGCTGAGCGCGTCCTTCCACTTCAACACCGGACGGCCGGAGTCGGGCGAGTTCGGCTCGCGCACCTCGCGGATCGTGACGGACTCGATGGGGCGCCAGGGCTGGGTACCCGTGTCACTCGATCAGGTCGACCGACTTCCTGCGTACGCGCGGCTCGATCTCCGGGCGTCGAAGTCGATCACGTACAGTTCCGCGACCGCCGAGTTCTACCTCGACATGTTCAACACGTTCTTCATCCCCGAGACGTACGGGTACTACTACTTGATGGGGAGCCAGGGGCCGCCTGGGAGCAGCCCGCTCTATCCGATCAAAGATCCCATCAGCATCCCCGTGGTGCTGCCGACGTTCGGAGTGAAGGTGACCTACTGATGCGGCTCGGACTCTTCGCCTTGCTGCTCGTGGGCTGCACGAACCCCGACGAGATCGTGCCGGTGCGCGGCAACGTGCTGCCGGCCGAGGACGGACAAATCGTGCGCTTGTTCCGCCGATTTCAGGAGTACGGAACGTCTGGACAGTGCCAGGGCGCCGAGGCGTTGTTCAAAGAGACGCAGGTCGATTCCGAGGGAGACTACGAGTTCGATCTCTTTCGAATCGAAGCGGAAAGTTTTGGCGGTATTGGCAGCTACTGCTTCCGGGTCGAGACCACCTTCGTTTCCGGCAGCGTGGCGTGGACCCAGTTCAGCTACCCGCGAATCGGAGTCAGCCTCAATCCACTGCGCGATTGGCGCGCCTCGCCGCGGATGGAAGGGGACTTGCTGCAATTCGATTCGCCGGTGCCGTTGCCGCCTGAAAGCCCTCCAGTTCCTGGAGTTCCGTTTACGCAGCTCGACCACCGCGCGGAGTTCGCCACTACGGACGGAGGCATCATCTGGCGCGCGAACGATCGCCGTGCCTCGTACGACCCCAACGAGCCCATCTCGTTTGGGCGGGTACCGATCGTCCTCGATTCGGCGCGCCTCGAAGACTTCTCCGGCGTGGTGCGCCTCGAGGCCTCTCTCTCCGAGCCGAGGGATGATGCTTACGGAGTGACCGTCAACGGTGGGCCGGTCGAGCTCCGCCCCTCCGATCGATTGCCGCTGACCGGCGCTCGGGTGCCCGTGAGCCGGGGGCTCGCCTGTCCTGAAGTCGGATTCCCGTGTCCGCTCACCGACGGCGATCTCACCAGCGTGGACGCTGGATACGTGGTCGATCTCGTCATGGAGCTTCCCGCGCCAAGCGCGCTCTCGATGCTTGTCCTGCGGGGCGTCGAGGGGCCGAGCAACTTCATCAACGTCTCGACCCTCCAGGACGACGGCGGTGTCGCTACCGAGGCGCGGGGGCTGCTGCTGCCGGATTCGTTCGAGGACCGATTGGGAACCTTGTTCCAGCCGGTAAAGCTCGACGATGGCGGCTACGGATACCCGCGACGCAGCTACCTCGCGATCCCGATCGACGCCGGCGTTCCAGTGCGGAGCGTGAAGCTGCACTTCGACAACGGTCTCTGGCGCGCGCAGGAGATTTCGTTGTTCGACTGAACGCTCCAGAGGCGGGCTAAAAGAACCGCCATGGAACGGTCCCCCCGCCAGACCACGGAGTCCGAGCGCTTTCAGGCGTTGCTCGAGGTGGGCTCGCAGATCTCCTCCGCGCGCGACGTCGATCAGCT
Organism: uncultured Myxococcales bacterium; assembly: GCA_966211295.1. Classification (GTDB taxonomy): domain Bacteria; phylum Myxococcota; class Myxococcia; order Myxococcales; family Myxococcaceae; genus Archangium_A. Next base: position 9,707 of record CBIHPJ010000242.1, read on the forward strand.
GCTGCAGACCGTGCTCGAGAGAATCACCGGGTTGCTCCAGGCCGAGGCGGCCACGCTGTTCATGCACGACCCCGACAACCGCGAGCTTTGGGGCCGCGTGGTGAAGGGCGGGTCGCTCAAGGACCTTCGCATTCCCGATCAGCTCGGCATCGCCGGCTACGTCTTCACCAGGGGCCAGACGTTGATGCTGGGCGATGCGTACAACGATCCCCGCTTCAATCCCGACATCGATCGTAAGTCGGGGTTCAAGACGCGCTCGGTGATCGCCACTCCCTTGCGGCACCTGAGCGGGCGCGTGCTCGGCGTCTTCCAGGTGCTGGATCACCGCGTCGACGCGTTCAACGCCGAGGACAAGGCGCTGGTCGAGGGCATCTCCACGCAGATCGCGGCGGTGCTCGACAACGTGCTGCTGGTGGACGAGCTCAAGCGCGGCGGGGAAGAGCTCCAGAGCCGTATGAGCGATCTCGACGCGCTCTACGAGGTGGAGCGAGCCGTCTCAGCAGCGACTGCACAGACCGATCTCCTCGAGAGGATCCTCGAGATCGCGATGGAGCGGGTCGGTGCGCGCGCGGGCAGCATCCTGCTCGGCGAGGAAGATCGCGACAGCCTCTTCTTCCGCTCGGCCAAGGGAGACAAGAGCGAGGCGCTGGTCTCGCTGCGGCTCAAGACCGGGCAGGGCATCGCCGGACACGTGGCGGAGAGCGGCGAAGTCGTGCGCGTGAAGGCCGCGGAAGATTCCGAGTTTCACGATCGCTCGATCGCCAAGCGGCTCGGCCTCGTCACGGGCGCGGTGCTCTGCGTCCCCGTGACCATGGGCAACAAGACCTTCGGCGCGCTCGAGCTGCTCAACAAGAAGGGCGGCTTCAGCGAGAAGGACGAACACCTCGCTGTTCTGCTCGCCGCGCAGATCGGCCGCGCGCTGCAGCGTCGTCAGTCGCAGGAAGAGGTCGAGCGCCGCGCGCGTCTCGCCACGATCGGTCAGATGCTCTCAGGCGTGCTGCACGATCTCCGCACGCCGCTGACCGTGGTGGGTGGTTACGCCGAGATGATGGCGGGTGAGGACGAGCCCGCGCTCCGTGCCGAGATGGCCGCGCAGATCCTGGGCCAACTCAATCACATCTCCGACATGCAGCAGGAGACGCTCGCCTTCGTGCGCGGCGAGAAGTCGGTCTTCATTCGCCGCGTCTTCATGCACGTGTTCATGAAGGAGCTCACCGAGCAGCTCGCGCAGGAATTCGCGGGCACCGGGATCGATCTGAAAGTGCACGCCGGGTACACGGGCGCCGCGCGCTTCGACGAGAGCAAGATCAAGCGCGTGATCTTCAACCTCTCTCGCAATGCGATCGACGCGATGCCTGAGGGGGGACGCTTCCTGCTCTCCGTGGAGCGTGAGGGCGACGAGATCATCTTCCGCGCGAAGGACAACGGGCCGGGTATTCCTCCCGAGATTGCGGCGCGGTTGTTCGAGTCGTTCGTCACCAGCGGGAAGAAGCACGGCACGGGACTTGGCCTGGCGATCGTGAAGAAGATCGCGAAGGAGCATGGTGGCTCGGTGACCTGCAAGACCACGATCGGGAAGGGCACTTCGTTCGAGGTGCGCCTGCCCGCGGGCACTCCCAACGATTGATCACGAATTGGGCCCCTCACCCCGACCCTCTCTCCGCTCCGCAGGGAGAGGGAGTTCTCATTGCTGGCGGAAGAGCCGCATGCCCGGACGC
>CBIHPJ010000243.1:0-11420 GCA_966211295.1 uncultured Myxococcales bacterium
AAAGCGGAAGAGGCGAAGAAGCTCGCCGCCGAAGCGAAGAAGGCCAAGCAGGTCGCCGTCGCGAAGCCGGAGCCGAAGAAGAAAATCTCTCCGACTCCGGCCCCGACAGCGCCCCCTCCGGGCCCCCGCCCCGCTTCCAAGCTGGACGAGGACGACGAGAGCGTCCCTCAGCGCAGTGAGATCAAGCGCCCGACTGCCGAGCCCTGATCCTCAGTTGCACGTGCCGCTGCTGCTCGTGCAGCAATACGAAGAACAACTGCTCGGTCTGCTCGCGAACGCGGCACAGCTCTGCGTCTTCTGATCGGCGATGCACTGGTCGTGCTTCGCCGCCGAGTAAGACGAGCTCGTGCCGCCAGGACATGCGTTCTGCTCGCTGACCTGCATGCAGCTCTTCGTTTCCTCCGTGTTGCAGTCGTTCTCGTTCTCGAAGTTCACCTGCACGTTGAGTCCGCCCAACGCGACGCACGCGAAGAGCCGGCTGCAGTACGACTTCTTCTCTTCGACACAGCGCGTGTACACCGGGTCAGGGGCACACGCGCCGAGCAACGTCACAGCTGCGATCATCAGAGAGAGTCGTTTCATTGGATCCTCCTTGGGGGAAAGTGATCGGCCACGCCTTCTTGCAGGCCGCTCCGGCGGGTGGATCGCTTCGTTTTGCACGTGGTGAATCCGTTACGCGTTTTGGTCGACTAGAACCCCGGCCATGGCTGGAACGCTGAAGGAGGCGGTCGACGCAGATCCCACTCCGCACGCGCGACTGATCACGGTCGTGATGCACTTCGATGATCCGCTCGCGCCTCCGGGGTTGGTGTTCGCGCTCACGGACAAGAAGCTCACCGTGGGCCGCGCTGAGGCAGACGAGCAGGAGACGGGGCGACTGGGTCTGAAAGATCCGCGCGTCTCCACTTCACACGCCGAGCTCGTGCAGGACGGCGACGTGGTGCTCGTACACGATCTCGGCAGCAGCAACGGCACGTGGGTGAACGGTGAGCGCGTCGACGGAGAGCGTGAGCTCGAGAGCGGCGATCTGATCGAATTGGGCCGCACGGTGCTCTGTTACCGAGAGACCACCACCACGCTCGCGTGGCAGATCATCGGGAAGAAGGGGCGCGCGCAGGGCGTGTCGTTCGGTTCACTGCGCACCTTCAATCCAGAGCTCGGTGAGCGGTACCGCAAGCTGGGGAAGATCGCGGCGAGCGCGCAGCCCGTGCTGATCGTCGGAGAGACCGGCACCGGCAAGGACGTCGTCGCCAATGAGCTGCACGACGTGAGCTCGCGCAAAGGGCCCTTCGTCGCGGTGGACTGCGGCGCCATCCCCGACAGCCTCTTCGAGTCGACGCTCTTCGGTCACGAGAAGGGCGCGTTCACCGGAGCCACCGAGCCGCGCACGGGAGAAATCGTGCGCGCGAACAAGGGCACGCTCCTGCTCGACGAAGTGGGAAACCTCACGCCGGCGGGGCAGGCGAAGTTGCTCCGCGTGCTCGAGACCTCGAAGGTCACCGCGCTCGGCAGCTCGAAGATTCACGACGTCGACGTGCGTTGGGTGGCCGCGACGAATCGTCAGCTGATGGCCGAGGGAGATGGGTTTCGATCCGATCTTCTCCATCGCCTCGCGGGCTTCGTGCTCGACCTGCCGCCGCTGAGAGATCGCAAGGAGGATCTCGGTCTCTTGCTCGCGCATTTGCTCGAGAAGGCCGGCGTGAAGAAGGCGAGCCTGCATCCCGCGGCAGGTCGCGCGCTGGTGACTCACGCACTCGGCGGGAACGTGCGGCAGCTGCGGAACATCGTGCAGCGCGCGGCGAGTGAAGGAACCGAGGTCGTGATCAACGTCGAGGCGCTCGGTCAGCTCGAGCAGGCAACGCCTTCAGCTCCGACAGCGAAAGCGAAAGAAGGCGGAGTGCCGAACAAGAGCGAGATGGAGAAGGCGCTCACCAGCGCGAATGGGAATGTCGCGCAGGCGGCTCGTTCACTGGGTACGTCTGCTCGTCAGCTGTACCGCTGGCTCGGGAAAGCGGGACTGGATCCCGATCAGTTTCGCGATTCGTGACCCCCTCACCCCGACCCTCTCCCGAAGGGAGAGGGAGACAGTCGTGGGACTGTCAGTGACATCAGCCGTACTCCCCGAGGCGGAACGCGCACTTACGAGGTGCGCGGAAGTGGCCCTGCGACTGCAAATGGGTCCCCGCCATGGCCCCCAAGATCTCCAAAGTCGCTGGCGCTGCTCCCAAGACGTCCCTCTCGTCTCAGCCGACGCTGACCCAGGTCGGTCAGCTCGCCGACTCCGCGCAGAAGGCCGCGGTGACGGTGAAGGATCTGAAGGCGCAGCTGAAGGCCGCGGACACCGAGGCGAAGGCGAATCCGAAGAACGCGGTGCTCCAGCAGAAGGTGCAGAAGCTCCTCGGGCAGACCAAGGCCGCGATGGCCGCAGAGACGAAGGCCCAGGACGCGCTCAGCAAGGCGATCACCAGCCTCGTCGGTCCGGGCACGCCGCGTGAGCAGGCCGCTGCGCTCACCAAGCTGCTCCCGAAGCTCGAGCAGGAGCTGATCGCCGCGGGCAAGACGAACTCCGCCGCGACCGCGCAGTTCACCAAGGACGTCGCTGCCGCGGAGAAGTCGAAGACCGGCGCTGCGCTCAGGAAGGCCGAGGCGAGCGGCACGAAGGCCGAGCAGGCTGCGAAGGCGCTCAAGAATCTCCAGGGCGCGAAGGCGGCGATCGAGGGCGCGATCAGCGGCAAGGAGAGCGCGGCACTCGAGCAGGCGCGCGCCTCCAACGTGCCCGGCGCGAAGGACGTGATGGACCTCGGCGATCTCGCGAGCAAGAGCCGCGAAGAGCAGGTGCGGTTGGTGGGCGCGCCCGTGGTGGGGATCTCGCGCGAGGCGGCCGTGGCGGCCGACGTGATGCGCATCAGCCAGGCAATGCTCACCAGCCCAGAGAACGCGGCGCGCATGCTGAAGATGCAGCTCGAGAGTTCGGATCCTTCTCAGCAGGAAGCGCTCATCAAGGCCGCGGCGCCGATGATCAAGCAGATGGTCAGCGCGGCGCAGGGTCAGCCGCAGGTCGCGGCCGTGCTCCTCGACACGGTGAAGCAGCTCCCCACCATCGAGCGTGATGGGCTCACCAGGCTGATCGCCGATGGCACTGCGACTCAGTATTCGCCCGTGATGATGCAGCTCGCGGCGCGCCTCGAGAAAGGCGAGGGCCTCGTCGAGGCGGTGGAGCTGCGCGACGCGTTCAAGGCCGCGGGGAAGACCGGTCTCTCCAAGGCGATCGAAGCGCCGCTCACCGCGAAGGTGAACGCGCTCAAGGCGGACTTCTCCGAGAAGGGCGAGAAGGTGAAGAAGCTCAACACCGACCTCGCGCGATTGGTGGTCGGCTTCGGCCCGATGCTGCCCGCGGAGAAGCGGCAGGCGGCGATCGACGGCTTCAAGGCGAAGCACAAGGCCGAGTACGAGGCGTGGGAAGCGGCGGGCACGAGGCTCGCTCCGGCGGTGCAGTACGCGCTCGAGGGGAACGACTCGAAGCTCGAGCAGCTGCTGCCTGACTTCCTCGCCACCAAGGCGGGTGAAGAGTCGATGATGCAGGCGCTCGCGCTCCAGGCTGATGGCAAGCCGAGCCTGCTCGATCGCGTGCCGCAGCTCGTTCGTGATGCGAATGAAGGCGCGAAGCTCGCGGGGCACGTGAGCACCGCGCTCGCGAAGGGCGTGGGCATGAAGGTGCTCGACCTCACGCGCAGCGGGAAGTTGGTGGAGGCGCAGGCGCTCCTGCACTCGCTCGAGAAGAACGCGTCGCTGTTCGGTGTGGGCGCCGAGGCGATGGAGAAGCTCACCGCGAAGATGGGCGACGTCCTCAAGGGCGGCGGCAAAGACGCGGTGAAGGCGCTCACGCAGGAGTTCCAGGACGTCGAGTCGAGCGTGCCTGGCTTCGACGGCCGCAGAGGTCAGGCGCTGAAGGGACTCGGTCTCGCGCTCTCCGCGCTCGCGGTGGTCGACAAGATCGGCAAGTTCGATGAGCTGTCGATCAAGGATCAGATCGGGACGATCACCGAGGGCCTTGGCGTCGGCGTCGATGGCGGCCTGCTCGCGATGGAGGTGATCGGTCGCGCGAACGCGGCGTCCAAGGTGCTGATGCTGGGCAAGAGCGTGTCGGCTGCGGCGGGCGCGGTGGCGGCGGTGATGGATGGAATCTCGGCCGTGCAGGCCTTCCGTGAGGGCAAGCACGCCGAGGGCGTCGCTTCGAGCGCCTCGGCGGTGGGTGGTGCGATCCTCGCGACGGCGGCGTTCAGCGCGGCGGCGGGTGCGCAGGTGGTGCCGGTGGCGGGCCAGGTGATCGGCGTGGTGCTCGTCGTCGGTGGCACGATTGGCAAGTGGTACGTCGAGAGCCGCGACGCGCAGAAGGCGGAGGACGCGATCGAAGCTGATGCGAATGCGTTCCTGCGCGCGGCGGGCGTGAATGCTCCGGCGGCCGACGCGCTCGATGATCTGCTGCGCAAGGACGGGCGGAACATCGGTCCCCTGCTTCAGCAGGCGGCGAAGGACATGGGCATCGCGCCGGAGGTGCTCTTCAAGCACCTGGTGAAGGATGAGAACGCGGCGAAGCTGAAGAAGTTCGTCGAGTTGACCAAGAGCTTCCCCGTCGATGCGCAGGGCCAGTTCAAGCACAAGGGCCCCGAGAGCCTCGAGGTGGCGATCATCTGGCTGCGCGAGGACGGACTGGTCCCGCCCGGCAAGTGACCTCGCCGAAGAGCCGGTCCATCGCGGCACGCGCTCGTTACTTGCTCAGCGGGAGGCGGCATGTCGCACAACCGCCGCATCGAGGAACACGCCGTCATCGGCGATCTGCACACCGTGGCGCTGGTCGCGGTGGACGGCACCATCAGCTTCCTGTGTGCGCCGTCGTTCGATTCTCCCTCGGTGTTCGCCTCGCTCCTGGATCCAGAGCGCGGCGGCGCGTTCCAGCTCGCCGCGGTCTTCGAGGACCCAAGTCACCGGCAGCAGTACCTGCCCGACACCAATGTTCTGATCACCCGCTTCCTCGACGACGAAGGGGTCGCGGAGGTGTCGGACTTCATGCCGGTCGCCGACGCGGGCGTGCCGCACAACATCGTCCGCCGCGCGAAGGCCGTGAGGGGCGCGGTGCCCTTCATGATGCGCTGCTCACCTCGCTTCGATTACGGGCGAGCGACGCACTCCATCGCGCGCACCGAGGAGGGCATCGTCTTTTCGACAGGCACCACCGCGATGCGGCTGCGCGGGTCGGTGCCGATCGAGATCCAGGGCGGCGATGCCGTCGCTCGGTTCACCTTGCACGGCGACGAGACGGCCAACTTCGTGCTCGAGGTCCTCGAGGACAGTCAACCGACGCCGTGCGGCCACAAGAACTACGTGCCCGAGGCGTTCAAAGCGACCACCAACTTCTGGAGATCGTGGGCGGCGAGAGCGAGCTACCGCGGGCGGTGGCGTGAGATGGTGATTCGCTCCGCGCTCACCCTGAAGTTGCTGACCTCGTCTCAGCACGGCTCGATCGTCGCGGCACCGACCTTCGGCCTCCCGGAGCGCATCGGGGGCTCGCGCAACTGGGACTATCGCTACACCTGGATCCGAGATGCCTCCTTCACGCTCTACGGCTTGATGCGGCTCGGCTACACCGACGAGTCGGCTGCCTTCATGCGCTGGGTGGAAGCGCGGTGCGCGGAGCTCGAGCCCGACGGCTCGCTCCAGGTGCTCTACCGAATCGACGGCCGCCACGACGTCCCCGAAGAGGAGCTGCCGCACCTGCGCGGCTACCTGGACTCGCGCCCGGTGCGCATCGGCAACGGTGCGGTGAGCGGCCTGCAACTCGACATCTACGGTGAGCTGCTCGACGCCATCTATCTGTACGACAAGTACGGCACGCCGATCTCCTTCGACCTCTGGGCCAACGTGCGCCGGCTCGTCGACTGGGTCTGCGCGAACTGGCGTCGCCCCGACGAGAGCATCTGGGAAGTGAGGCGCGGCAGGAGCGAGTTCCTCTATTCGCGGGTGATGTGCTGGGTCGCGATCGATCGGGCGGTCCGGCTCTCTCTGCGCAGATCCTTGCCGGCGCCACTGCTGCGCTGGAGCACCGAGCGGGACGCGATTCACGAGGAGATCACCGATCGCTTCTGGAGCTCCACGCGAAAGTGTTTCGTGCAGACGCCCGGCTCGGAAGCCGTCGACGCTTCGGCGCTCTTGATGCCGCTGGTGAAGTTCATCTCGCCGACCGATCCCCGCTGGCGCTCCACCCTGGCGGCCATCGAGGAGTTCCTGGTGGCCGACTCGCTGGTGTACCGCTACCACGTCGACGACGAGTTCTGCGACGGGCTCCCTCCCGGTGAAGGCACCTTCTCGATGTGCTCGTTCTGGTACGTCGAGTGCGTCTCGCGAATGGGCGACCTGCTGAAGGCCCGGCACCTGATGGAGAAGATGTTGGGCTACGCGAATCACGTGGGGCTCTACGGCGAAGAACTCGGACCACGCGCGCAGCAGCTCGGCAACTTCCCGCAGGCGTTCACGCACCTTGCGCTGATCAGCGCCGCCTACGACCTCGATCGACGGCTCTCGATCGCAGGTCACCCGCGCTGAGGGTCACACCCGGTTCTCAGTGCGCTTGATGATCCGCTCGATGTTGCCGCGGTGAGTCCACAACATCGCGAGCAACAGCCCGACGCCGAGCAGCGAATACGCGAGCGGATAGTGCAGCAGGAAGCTGCTCCCGATCGCCAGCACGGCGCCCACCAGCGATCCGATCGAGCTCACGCGAGTCGTCGCGAGAATGATCACCCACGCGACGAAGCCCACCAGCGCAGAGATCGGCATCAACACCAGCAACACTCCGAGCGCCGTCGCCACACCCTTCCCGCCCTTGAACTTGAGCCACACGGGAAACACGTGACCCAGGAACGCCGCCGCCGCGATCGCCACGTGCAGGACCGCGTTCTCCCGAGCGAGCCAGAGTCCCAACAGCACCGGCCCCGATCCCTTCGCGGCATCGAGCAGCAGCACCAGCGCGCCCAACTTCTTCCCCGCCACGCGCGCGACGTTGGTGGCTCCGATGTTCCCGCTCCCCTCCGCGCGCACGTCCTTCTTCGTGAAGAACGAAGTGACGATCACCCCGAAGGGAATCGACCCACAGAGATAACCGAACGCGACGAGAAGCCAGAGCAAGCGGCGGAACACCTAACCCGAAAGCCCTAGAGTGTCGCGCCATGACGCCGACGCTTCGAATTGCCGTGGTGCTGCTCGTCGTGACTGGGTGCCGCAAGGCAGCGACTCCCGAAACACCAGACGCCGGAGCACCTCCTGCAGCGGTGACCGAGTTCCCAGTCCCCACGGCCCGCTCGACGCTGAGCGTCTTCGAGCCCGCCGGCACCAACTGCGAATGGAGACAGCTCGATCCCATCGCCGGCACGAAGGTGGTGCTCGCGACCTTCCCCGGCACCTGCGTGGGAGCGAAGGTCAACTTCAGCCCCGACGCGTCGAAGGCAATCGTCTGGTTCGAGCCAGGACTCGTTCAGTCCGCCGGCTACTCGAGCACGCTCTCCTCGAAGCCCGGCTACCCTGACGAGACGCCCGACGAGAAGGCGACCACGCGCGCGTTCGTGGTCTCGACCAGAAAGCAGAAGCTCGAACCGCTCACGCTCCCGTCAGTGAACGGACAGACGCTGCAGGACCTCGGCGTCGACGCGACTGGCGCGGTGGTGGCGCTCCTCGAAGAAGCGCTGCCCGAGAACGCGAAGGGCGAGATCACCTCGGGCACCGAGAAGTTCGACCTCTCCACCATCACCGAAGGACTGCCGGTGCTCGTGCACGCGTACAAGCGCGAAGGCGCCGAGTGGAAGAAGTTCGAGACGAAGCTCTCCACCACCGGCTGGGACTACGGCCTCGGAGTGAAAGAGCTCGAGGCCTCGCGCAAGTTGGGCCCCTCGACCGAGGACCTCTTGTCCGCTCACATCCAGGGTGACTCGGCAGAAGGCGACATCGTCCCCGAGCTGATGAAGCTCGCTCCGAAGGGAGCGAAGGAAGACGACGGCTCCTGGATCTTCTTCGGAGCCGGCGGCGCGCGCCTCTACGTCTGGGAGATCTCCGGAGAGTTCGTCTACACCACGGGCCTCATCGCAGCCGGCTCACCTCCCGCGGTGCTGCCGAAGCTCGGCTTCACCGACGGAGATCTCGTCGCGATCCGCCTGAGCGGTCCCTACGTGCTGATCTCCGACTCGGCGAGCGGCACGCATCCGCGCATGTACGAGCTGCCCGCGGCGAAGTTGGTCTTCAGCTCCGACACCGCGCGCGCGGCGACGTACTGGCCGACCACCGCGAAGGCCGAGAGTCACGAGTAGTCAGCGCAGAGCGGCTCACGGCACCGGGGGGCTCGTCGAGCTCTCGGGATTCGAGGACGCCGATTGGAAGTCGGAGACGTTGGACTGGGTGTCGGTGCAGTTCCCGTTCGGAGAGCCGGGCTTCCGCTCGATGCTGGTCGCGCTGTTCGTCGCCGTCGTGTTGTTGTGGGGGTTGTTCACCGGCCCCCCCTCGCACGAGTACGTCACATCGGAGGTGAACGGCATGGCCGAGGTCGCGTCAAAGGCGTAGCAGACCGCGTCGACGACGAAGCCTGACTGCACGAGCCGCAGGCTCATCGCATCGGTGATGCCGGTCGCCATCGCCTCGTCGGCAGCGGGCATGCCCACGTACGCGGTGAATGCGATCAAGAAGTGCCCATGTGCAGGAATCGTCTTGCCCGTGCCGCTCCACCGCGAGCTGTAGGTCGAGGCTGCATTGCTCCGGGCCTCGATTCTCCAGGTGTTGTCGAGCACCACGGCGCTCGCCGTCGGGTTGTAGAGCTCGATGAACTCGTCAGAAGCACCGCCGAGGCCGCGGCTGCGGACCTCGCTGATCACGAGATGATTCGTGGTGCAGCTCGCGCTCGTCAGGGTCAGCACCGAGGCCGCGGAGCTCGCGCCCAGCGTTCCCGTCACCGTCACGGAAGAAGCGGTGCTGCCATCGGTGTAGCTGAACGTGGCGCTCAGCTGCCCCGCGGGAACGGTGATGGTGGACGGAATCGCCCCGCCGTTCGCAGGCGTGAGCGAGAGCGACACCACCGAGCCCCCTGCCCTCGCCGGCAGATCGAGCGTCGCGGTGAGCGTGATCGTTCCGCCTGGCGTGAGACTCGTGCTCGCGGGAGTCAACGAGGTGATCACCGGCTGTTCGCTGGCGCCGATCACCCGCACGTGCGCCATGAGCGTCGTGGCCCCCAACGTGGCGCTCAAGGTCACGTCGTTCGCCTGCTGGAGGCCGTTGAGGAGCACCGCCGCGCTCGTCGCCCCCGCGGGAACGGTGACTCCGCCCCCGACGACAGTGAGGCTCGACGGGCTGCTCGAGGTGACCGGCACGAAGGTGTCCGCCGAAGGCGCGTTCGCCAACGTCAGCGTCAACGCCGTCGGCATCGTGGAGGTCATCATCTGGCCCACGTCGAGAAACGAGCTCGCTGGGCCGAGAGCGGCCAATGACGGAGCGCCGCCCACGACGTCGGCGGCAGAGCGCGGCTCGAGCTTCGAGTCAGAGTTGCGCCACTCGAGAATGCCCGTCAGCGAGCCGAAGGGCTGCGCCTGCGAGGGAAAAGGCGAGACCAGGTAGAAGAAATCGTTCACGCGCAAGGAGCCATCGATCACGAACTCGTTGTTGGGGGCGGTGTCACCGGGCCCGAGCGGCGGCATCAGGTTGGTCACCCCGACGTTCTGCACTCGCACCAACACGCCCTCGAGCGCATCGGCCCGCATGCCGCCGGTGGCGACCTCGGTGGGCAGCACGATGATCGGCGCAGGCGGTGCTTCGCCGCTCGAGTCGACCGTGGTCACCGGCTGAGTGAGCTGGAGCTGGGAGAAGGAGTTCTGCACCACCGCGTTCGAGATGGTGACGCGGTCGCCTGCGTTGAGCGTGTTGCCGGGCGCGAGCACGAAGAGGCCCGAGTGGTCGGCAGAGCCGTTCCAGTCCGGGTCTCCGTTCTTCACCTGAATGAAGAAGCCCGGCGCGTTGGCCGCGGTGACGAGCTGACGACGCAGCGAAACGGTGGAGCCGGGCACGACGGTGCCGCCCTTGATCGCGTAGATGGTCGAAGGGCAGGCCGTCGAACCGGGGTTCGACGCCATCGGGCAGAGATCGCAGACGTCACCCTTGCCGTCGCCGTCGATGTCGAGCTGGTTGCCGTTCGCGTCGCGCGGGCAGTTGTCGAGCGCGTTGGGCACGCCGTCGGCATCGATGTCGTTCGGGTCGACCGCGGTGCACGCCGTCGTGTTCGCGTCCAGGGGGCAGACGTCGCAGGCGTCTCCCACGCCGTCGGCATCGAAGTCAGCTTGCGCACCCTGATCCATCGGCCGAATGGGATTGAAGATGTTCGGACAGTCATCGGCCGAGTCGTCGATGCCATCGCCATCGGTGTCGGTCGCCGTGCGCGCGCCCGTGTACGTCGTCGAGCCGTTGACCGCACTGGGCCGCGACGGCACGCAGCTCGTCTCGTTCATCGGTGGTCCGCAGAAAAACGCCGCGTAATGCGCGCCGATGGCTGCCTCGAGCGCCGGGTACGTCTTGCCGATCTCGCCCGAGAGACAGACCGACCTGGGTGCGCCACATACGTCGACCAGGTCGCAGCCCGCAACGTTCGGTATCTGACTGATGACGCTCTGGTCGCCGTACAGCGGCTTGCCCTGCCGCAAGACCAGCGCGACGTCTTGCGGGTCAGCGTCGATGACCGCACGGAAGAGCGGGTGCACGCGGCCGTCGAAGATCGCGAGGTCGCCGAGCTTGCCCGGCGCAAGGGTACCGAGGCGGCCCTGTGCTCCGACCGCGCGCGCCGCGTTCGCCGTGACCATCAGCCAGAGGTCGCGATCAGAGAAGAAGCCCGCGAAGGCGTCGCGATTGAGCGAGTCCGCGCAGCGCAGCTCACGCACCGGGTTCATCGAACCGCTGACGATCCAGTCGGTGCCCAGCGCGATCGAGACACCCAGCCGCGAGGCGAGCGTCACGGGCGCGGTGTTGCCGTACAGCGAGACGTCGGAACGGGGCGACCAGACCAGCGAGGTACCTCGCGTACTCACGGCGGCCAGCTGCGGCGCGGTGAACCCGACTCCGCCCACGATGGCGGTCTTGAGCAGCATGAGATCGTGTCCGGGGTTCTGGTCGCTCAGACAAACGAACTCGCCGTTTGCATACGCATTGAGGCCCTCGCCGACATGCGGCACGTACCCACTTGCGGCCAACAGCGCGCTGTCGGTCTCAGCGGTGACGCTCAGGAAGGCGCCACAGGCCACCGCGTTGGGGTACCCCGAAGGAGGGCTCGAATCGTTCAGAGGAAATGCGTCGACGAGCGCCGGCGGCGAAGCGAGCCCGGAGAACGTCGCGTTGTCGAGGTT
>CBIHPJ010000244.1:0-11396 GCA_966211295.1 uncultured Myxococcales bacterium
GCAACGCGAGCTCAGGGCGCGACGCGAGGAACACCTTCCCGCCCGCGAAGAGAATGTCCTTCGCGCTCTCGGAAGGAACACCGAGCAAACGCGCCGCCACGGGCCGCAGACGCTCGCGCAAGATCTCGCACGCCTGCTTCACCGCCTGGCCATTCAAGTCGGAGCCACTCGAAGCCGCCGTCGCCGAAGTGTTCGGCACCTTGTCCGTCGCGGTGTTCATCACGCACACGCTCGACGGAGCGACCCCCAGCTCATGCGCGCAGATCGCGAGCATCTTGGTGTGGAGCCCCTGCCCCATCTCCGTGCCGCCGTGATTCAGCTGAATGCTGCCGTCGCCGTAGATCATCACCAGCGCGCCGGCCTGGTTGAGGAACGACGTGGTGAAGCTGATGCCGAACTTCACCGGAGTGAGCGCGAGCCCCCGCTTCACATGCGGGTTCTTCGCGTTGAACGCGGCGATCTCGGTCTTCCGCTTCTCGTAGTCAGACGACTTCAAGAGCTCGTCGAAGATGCGCGGGAGCCGGTTGTCCTTCACCTCCTGCCAATACGGCGTGAGGTTGCGCGGCGCGGGGCCGTAGAAATTCTTCCGCCGCACCTCGACGGGATCGAGGCCGGTGCGCTCGCAGAAGCGGTTGATGAGATCTTCGATCACCGCCATGCCCTGCGGTCCACCGAAGCCGCGGAACGCGGTGTTCGAGGGCAGGTTCGTCTTCGCCACGCGCCCGGTGAGGCGCACGTGCGGCAGGAAGTAGCCATTGTCCGAGTGGAAGAGCGCACGATCGAGGATCGCGCGCGACAAATCCGAGCTGAAGCCGCCATCGCTGTAGAGCTGCGCGTCGAGGGCGACGATCGTTCCGTCCTTCGCGAAGCCCACGTCGAACTTCGTGAGGAACGGATGCCGCTTACCCGTCCACATCATGTCCTGGTCGCGATTCAGCCAGACCTTCACCGGCCGCCCGGTCTTCAGCGCGGCGAGTGACGCCATCGCGGCGTAGTTCGCGGCCTGGGTCTCCTTGCCGCCGAAGCCGCCGCCCATGCGCGGCACCTCGACCACCAGCTGATGACGCTGCCAGTCGAGCACGTGCGCGACGATCGTCTGCACTTCGCTCGGGTGCTGCGTGGAGCAGTACAGCTTGAGCGCGCTGTTCTCCTCGGGCACCGCGAGGGTGACCTGGGTCTCCAGATAGAAATGATCCTGCCCGCCAGTGACGACCTCGCCCTGGAAACGCACGTCGGCGGTCTTCAGCGCCGCTTCCGCATCGCCCCGCTGCATCAAGTGCGCGTCGGAGAGGAAGCTCTGCCTGGCGATCGCGTCTTCGATGGTGACGACCGCGGGGAGCACTTCGAGATCGACCTTCACCGCGGCCACTCCGGCGCGGCACGCCTCGTAGGTCTCGCCTACCACCACGGCGATCGCCTGCCCGAGGAAGTAGACCTCTTTGTCCGCGAGCAGCTCTTCGTCGTGCACCACGGGGCCGACGTTGTTTTCGCCGGGAATGTCCTTCGCGGTGAGCACCGCGATCACGCCGGGCACCTGCTTCGCCTTCGAGGTGTCGAGGCCACGAATGCGCGCGCGTGCGTGCGTCGAGCCGACGACCTGTGCGACCAGCATGCCCGCGGGCGCGGGGAAATCGTCGACGTACTTCGCTTCGCCGCTGGTGTGACGCAGTCCGCTCTCGTGCAGCAGCGGCTGATGGAGCGGCGTGAGCGGAGACTCAGGCTCCTGAGCGGCGGGGCTCTTCTTCGACTGGTGAACTTGTTGCTCAGCCACGGGCCACCTCGTTGCCGACCTGGTCGGCGGTCTGCACGGTCGCGGCATGACGAAGCGCGAGCGAGGGTTGCTTCACCTTGCGCGTCTCTTCGAAGAACCCGCGCAGCAAGTTGGCGGCGACGAGCGAACGATAGGGCGCGCTGCCTCGGTGATCCGACATCGGCTTGAAGTCGTCGGCGATCGCCTTCGCCGCTGCAGCGACAGTCGCCTCGTTCCACGGCTGACCGACGAGCGCCGCTTCAGCCGCCGTCGCACGCTTCGGAGTGGCCGCCATGCCGCCGTACGCGAGCCGCGCGGTGGTCACCTTCCCGCTCGAATCAGTGTCTACGTAGAAGGCGGCGGAGACGGTGCTGATGTCGAGCTCCCGGCGCTTGCTGACCTTGTACGAGATCGCGCGCGCAGAGGGAGCGACGCGCGGCACTTCGATCGCCGCGAGGATCTCCTTCGGAGCGAGCGCGGTCTTCCGGTACGCGGGGAAGAACTGATCGAGCGGGACTTTGCGCTCTCCACTCCGGCCGCGAATCACCGCGGTGGCTCCGAGGCTCAACAACGCCGGAGCGAGATCACCGATGGGAGAAGCCGTGCAGAGATTTCCGCCGATGGTGCCGCGGTGCTTGATCTGCCGAGCGCCGAAGTAGCGGACCATGCGGTGGAGCGAAGGCAGCCGCTCCTTCGCGAAGTCTTCGAGCTCGGAGACCGTGGCGCCGCTGCCGAGCCGGAAGCCTCCGTCGATCTCCTGCAGGGTCTTCAGCTCGCTCAGTCCCTCGAGCGAGATCAGCTTCGGGAGCACCGCGAACTTCTTCGTCACCTCGAGCGAGAGATCGGTACCGCCCACCACGAAGCGCGCATCAGGATTCGCGTCGAGCTCGGCCCACAGCGCGTCGAACGTGGCAGGAGTCGCGAAGCGTTGACCCGTGGCCTGGTAATCGAGCGCCATCGACTCCGGCGCGGACTTCGGGAGCTCTTCGGAGAAACGATCCTTCGGGCACGTGCCCGCCACCACCTCGGCCGCGTCGCGAATCGGACGGTAGCCCGTGCAGCGGCACAGATTCCCGCACAGCTGATCATCGAGCTTCCACGGCGCGTCGAGATCCGTGCGGTACGTCGCCTCGAACATCGTCATCACGATGCCCGGGGTGCAGTAGCCACACTGGCTGCCGAGCGCCTTCGCCATCGCCACCTGCGCGGGGTGGTACTGGTCCTGCGCCTTGAGCGCTTCGACCGTGACCACGTGCTTGCCCTGGATCATCGGGAGCAGCAGCAGGCACGAGTTCACCGCGCGCCACGTCGGCTTCCCGTCCGGCGCTTTCTCGGCGACGGCGACGGTGCACGCGCCGCAGTCTCCTTCGGCACAGCCTTCCTTCGTGCCGGTCATGTTCTTTCGATCGCGCAGGTACCGAAGCAGGGTCGTCGTCGGGCTGAGACCGCGCTCTTCGACCCACTCACCGTTCAGGTTGAAGCGGAGGTGATTCATCGCGCGGGTTTCTAGCAACAAAGCGGGCATATGTTTCGGCCATGCAGAGGCTGGCGCACGCGCTGGACGCCGTGAAGGCGACCCGCTCCCGAAAAGCGAAGGTGGCGGCCCTGTCGGGGCTGCTGCGCCTGCTCTCGCGCGAAGAGCTCCCCATCGCCGCCCGGCTCATCC
This sequence comes from uncultured Myxococcales bacterium, assembly GCA_966211295.1. GTDB lineage: Bacteria > Myxococcota > Myxococcia > Myxococcales > Myxococcaceae > Archangium_A. Next base: position 3,417 of record CBIHPJ010000244.1, read on the forward strand.
TGGGCCGGGTTCTGCCCGTGGGAGACACGCGCAATCTCGGTGTGGGATGGGCACTCCTCAGCGCAGCGGCTGCTGATGCGTCTGGTCAGTCGCTCGGGGCGGTGGCGCTCAAGAGCCGGGAGCTGGGTGACTTCGGAGACGCGCTCGAGGTGCTGATGCCCGCGGGCAATCGCCACCTGCCGCTGCTCGAGGTGCCGAAGATCCTCGAGCGGGTCGCCTCCACGCCCGATCGACTGGTGAAGCAGCAGTTGCTCACCGAATTGCTGAGTCGCTCTGCGCCCTGGGAAGCGCGCTACCTGGTGAAGGCGATTCTGGGCGAGCTGCGCATCGGCGTGCAGCTGGGGATCTTCGAAGAGGCGCTGGCCGACGCGTTCGGAGCCACCCTCGACGAGCTGCGCAAGGCCTCGGCGCTCACGCCGGATCCAGGTGCGTTGGCGTTGCTCGCGTTCGATCGCAAGTTGGCGCAGGCCGCGGTGGTGCCGGGTCAGGTGGTGGCGTTCATGCTCGCGACTCCCACAGAGACGGTGAAGGAGCCGATCGATCCCGCGCTCACCATCATCGAAGACAAGCTCGACGGCGTGCGCACGCAGGCCCACGTGTGGAATGGAAACGTGCGGCTCTTCGCGCGCGGTCAAGACGACGTCACCGGTCAATTTCCCGAGCTCGCCACGGCGCTGGCCCGCATGCCCCGCGCGGTGGTGCTCGACGGAGAGGTGATCGCGGTGAAGGCCGATGGAATGGCGCGGCCCTTTCAAGCGCTGCAGGCGCGGCTGAATCGCCAATCGCCAGGCGCGAAGGTGATCGCAGCCACTCCGGTCGCGTTCATCGCTTACGACGTGCTGTACGACGGCGAGGTGCTGCTCGAGCTGCCGTGGACCGAGCGGAGGAAACGGCTCGAGGCGCTCCCGGTGAAGGTGAATCCGGTGCTCACGCTCAAGGCCGACGTCGCGCTCGAGGCTCAGCTCGATGACGCGTTCACCGCTGCACGCGCGCGGGGAAACGAAGGGCTGATGCTCAAGCGCACCGACTCTCCCTACGAGGCGGGCCGGCGCGGGAGCGCGTGGAGAAAAGTGAAGCGCGCCTACGCCACGCTCGACGTGGTGATCACCCGCGCCGAGTGGGGCCACGGGAAACGCGCGGGCGTGCTTTCCGACTACACCTTCGCGGTGTGGAACGGGACTGAGCTGGTGGAGATCGGCAAGGCCTACTCAGGGCTCACCGACGCGGAGATCGATCAGATGACCGCGCGCCTGCAAGCGATCACCATCAGCAGCAATGCGCACCTCCACCTGGTGAAGCCGGAGATCGTGATCGAGGTCGCGTTCGACGGCCTGCAGAAATCGAATCGCCACTCGAGCGGATTCGCGCTGCGCTTCCCCCGCATCGCGCGCATTCGCGACGACAAGAAGCCGAACGAGGCCGACACGCTCGCCACGGTGAAGGCGCTCTTCGACAACCAGGTCGACTCGGGCCACCGCGAAGCGCCGCCGCAACTCAGCCTTTTCGATTAGAGATCAGGGCGGATGGAGCTCTCGGGGGATACACCGAACCCACTCGCGCTGACGCTGCCCTCGGCGGGTGCGTCGCCCGATTCGCTGGTCGCGAGCAGCGGCCGCTACGAAATCCGACGTGAGGTGGGGCGAGGCGGCCAGTCGGTCGTCTATGCCGCGTTCGACAAGTCGTTGAACCGCGAGGTCGCGCTCAAGGTGCCGCGCGTCGGCGTCGACGGCCAGCTCCATCCGGATGCGGAAGCGCGCTTCCTTCGCGAGGCCCGCATCACCGCGCGCCTCGAGCACCCGAACATCATCGCCGTGCACGAGATCGGCCGCTCAGACGACGGCCAGCTCTTCTGCACCCAGCGACTGGTGAGAGGTGACGAGCACGGCCGCGTCGGGACTCTCGGGAAGGCGATGAGCGGGCTCACTTCGCTGCCCGAGCGGCTCGCCCTCCTGCCCCGGCTCCTCGCCGTCTGCGATGCCATCTCGTACGCCCACGAGCAGGGCGTGGTGCACCGCGATCTCAAGCCAGACAACGTCGTGCTGGGAAGATTGGGCGAGACGGTGGTGCTCGACTGGGGCATCGCCCGCGTGCTCTCGGAGAGCGAGGCGCCACCGGGCCGGGTGCAGACGCTCGAAGGCCAGGCGATCGGTACTCCGCTCTACATGAGCCCCGAGCAGGCCCAGGGCCGGCGCGAGCTGATCAACAAGAGCAGTGACGTGTGGAGCATCGGAGTGATGCTCTACGAGCTCCTCGCGGGCACCCCGCCGCACCTGGCTCCTTCACTGGTCGAGGTGATGGACAAGGTGCGCACGAGCCCGGTGCCGCCGCTCCAGCAGCGATCTCCCGGCGTGCCGCGCGCGTTGGCCGCGCTGGTGATGCGCGCGCTCGAACGAGATCAAGCGCGCCGGTATCCCGACGCGAAGGCCCTGGCCGATGACCTCCGGGCCTTTCTCGATGGGCGCACGGTGGGCGCGCACGACTACTCCGCGGTGGAGCTGGTTCGGCTCTTCGTCAGCCGCAACCGCACCGCCGCGATCATCGGCGTGGTGAGCGTGGTGCTCCTCGTGGCAGCGGTGTTCGCCCTCTCGCGCGCCGTGAACGAGAGCCGCGCCTCGCTGGCCTCGGCCTACGTGCAGAAGGCGCGACAGGCAGAAGCGATGCTCCGCTGGGAGGAAGCGTCCGCCTGGTACGCCGCGGCGCGGGAACTGGCCGCGACGGAAGAGGCCACGGTGGGCCTTCGCTCCGCCTGGCCACGCGCCAATCAACAGACGATCGAGCTCGTGGGCCACCAGGGCTCGGTGATCTCGTTGGCGAGCAGCGCCGACGGTCACACCCTCTTCTCCGGCGGAGCCGACGGGACGGTGCGCATCTGGGACCTCGCGACCCACGCCGCGCCCAGAGTTCTCCAGGGATCAGCCTCGGTGAACGCACTCGCACTCAGCCGCGATGGGCGCACGCTCTATTCAGGTGGCGAAGACAACCAGCTCCATCAGTGGGATCTGGCGAGCGGACAGGGCTCGGTGATCGCCCCGCTCAGCGACGCCATCAACGCGCTCGCGGTCTCACCCGACGGCACGACGATCGCGGTGGCCACCGAGGCGAAGGAGGTCCTCCTCTTCGAGCTCGCCACCGGAAAGCCTCGCTGGACGAGCGCGCACCTGAAGCCGGTCTACACGGTCGCGTTCTCTCCTGACGGCGCGACGCTGGTCTCTGCCTCGTGGGACGGCGTGGTGAAGGTCTGGCGGGTCGCCGACGGAGAACTCTTGAAGAGCTGGGGCGCGCACCTCGGCTCGGTGCTGAGCGCCACCTTCTCTCCGGACGGACTTTGGCTCGCCACCGGAGGCAGAGACTCGACCGTTCGGGTGTGGAGCACCGCGACCTGGGCCGAAGTACAGACCCTCGTGGGCAACACTCAGAAGGCGTACGCCGTGGCGTGGTCGCGCGACGGGCAGTTCATCGCGTCGGCTGGCGCTGACGGAACTTCACGCGCGTGGTCCAAGCAGCTGGTGCCGTTGGCGAGTGCCTCGCTGGGCCGCGATGACGAGCTCCGCGCGACGGTGTTCATGGGCCAGTCCTCCACGGTCGCGACGGGAGGCCGCCGCGGCGTGATCACCGTGCGCACCCTCGCAGATCGCGTGCCTCCCCAGCTCGGCCAGATCGAGACCATCGCCTTGAGCGAGCTCAGCGATGGGAGATGGGCGACGCAGCAGAGCCACGGCTTCGCGCTCTTCTCGCCTGATCTCAGACAGCGCGAGAGCTTCGAGCATGCGCAGGGCGATCCCCACCCGCTGGAGGACTATCCGACGCGCGGCATGGTGATCACGCGCGACGGCACGTTGGCGGTCGGCTCGAGCGTCGATGGGAAGGTGAACTTCTACGACGTCAGCGCGCGTCGGCCGCTCAAGCAGCTCTCGGAACACCAGGCCTCCATCGACTCGATCACGTTGAGCCCCGATGACCAGCGGCTGCTCACGCTCGATCGCAGCGGCCGCGCGATGTTGTGGAGCGTGTCAGAGCAGAAGCTGATCGCTGAGCTCCCTCGCGCAGGTGACGGCCTCTTCTCGGGGGCTTTCTCTCCCGATGGCCGGTGGATCGTGACGGCCGCCTACGATCGCAAGGTTCGGCTCTACGACACCCAGACTCTCGCTGAGGTCCGCGTCTTCGTCGGACACGAGCTCGGCGTGCGCTCGGTGGCGTTCTCACCTGACTCCAGTCGGATCGCCGCGGGAGGTTGGGATCACACGGTGCGGCTGTGGAACGTGGCCGACGGGGCCATGACCACCACGCTGCTCGGGCATCAAGACGTGGTGTCGAGCGTCGACTTCAGTCCCGATGGCCGGCAGCTCGCGAGCGGGTCCTTCGATGGCACGCTCCGGCTGTGGAACCTGGCGACCAACAGCGAGGCGCTTCGTTACGTCGTCGATGAAGGGCGCATCAACACGCTGCGGTATGCGCGCGATGGTCAGTCGATCTACTACGCGCGCATGAACCCGCATCGGCTCGTGCTGATCGACGAGCGAGTGCCGGCCACCTTGAAAGAAGTACTCGAGGCGACCTCCATCACGCTCAGCGGGCTGAACGCGAGCTGGACGCCTCGTTCACAGCGTTAGCCCACGGCGTGGTTGTTGTTCGCGCAGTCTTGCGCGCGCTGCAGCTGCTTCTCCCCTGCTTTCACGTCTTTCGCGGGCGCGAACTTCTTGAGGCACTCGAGGGCGAAGCCGATACGACCGATGCGACGGTGCGAATACATCGGGTGCTCGCCGGGGCATTTCCCCGAGGGGAGCTGCTGATCGATGAAGGAAGCGAAGAGCTTCGCGGCCTCGTCCTTCTTTCCCTGCTGACCGAGGGTGTACGCGCGGAGCGTCACGGGCAGGGCGTCGCCGGAGTCCTTCAAGATCGCACTCGCGGCAGTGAGTTGTTTCGCGTCGAGCGCGCTGCAGTCACTGATGCCTCGTTCGGAGGCGAGCAGCGCTCCGTTGTCGCCCCACGGGCCGAGCGATTCGAGCGGATCGCCGATGGGGACCTGGAGCTCCGTCTGACCGAGAACCTCGGCGTAGAAGCGCACCGAGGCGAGCTCGGCCTTGAGCGCAGGCTTCGCTTTCAACGCGGGGAGGATTTTCGCCACGTCGCGCCGCTCCATCGCGGGCGGCGGCTCGGCACTGACCGTTTGGGAGAGGAGCGCGACTGCGAGGCCCAGCACGACGGCAGCGGCGAGGAGTTGGCGCATAGCCAGGGAGTGTACTCATTGGGCACGCCCTCACCCCGACCCTCTCCCGAAGGGAGAGAGAGGCACCGTGTTGTTTCGCACGCCTGTTGCGAGTCCTGACCTAAGCTCCGCGCCCGGTGAACACCCTCGGGGAACCACTCTGGATCGGCCAGTACCGCCTCACGTCGCGCCTCGCGACGGGCGGCATGGCCGAGGTGTACGTGGGGCGCCAGATCTCCCCCGACGGCGCGTTCGGTCCGATGGTCGCGGTGAAGCGGCTGCTCCCGCACCTGGTGAAGGACTCGGCGATCGTCCGCATGTTCCTCAACGAGGCGCGCATCACCGCGCAGATCCGTCATCCGAACGTGGTCAGCATCTTCGAGCTCGGGCAGGTCGACGGGGAGCCGTTCATCGCGATGGAGCTCCTCGAAGGCCGCACCTGGGCCGAGCTCCGTCAGAAGGCCGCTGAGAACGGGCGCCGCATGCCCGCGCCAGTGGCGCTGCGCGTGCTCGCCGACGCGTGCCGTGGTCTCGACGCCGCGCACCGCGCGGTCGACGAAGAGGGCAAACCGCTCTCGCTGGTGCACCGCGACTTCACGCCCGACAACATTCACGTCGGTGTGCGCGGCGACGTGAAGGTGATCGACTTCGGCATCGCGCGCACCAGCGCCTGGGGCGCGGGTACCGAACCGGGCACGCTCAAGGGCAAGTTCTTCTACATGTCGCCCGAGATGATCACCGCGAAGCCGGTCGATCACCGCGCCGACATCTTCGCCGCGGGCGTGATGCTCTACGAGCAGCTCTGCGGCCGCCGTCCCTTCACGGGCAACAGCATCGACGAGGTGGTCATTCGCATCGCCCGCGAAGATCCCGTGCTGCCCTCGCAGTACGACCCCGCGGTGCCCAAGGCGCTCGAGGCGATCTGTCTGCGCGCGATCACAAAGGAACCGCGCAATCGCCACCAGACGCTCGCGGAGTTCGTCGAAGCGATGGAGGCCGTGGGCGGTGCTTCGGTGCTCGCGAGCGTCGATGAGGTCGGCGCGTACGTGAGCGGTCTGTTCCCGCAGAACGACGAGAAGCGGAACACGTTGCGCCGCGCGCGCGAGGCGGATCCTTCGATCCCCAACATGCCCGCGGTGCCGCCGGTCGCCGTTCCGCCCACGCCCGCGGGTGGACTCGAGAGCACCGTTCCCTCGCCCATTCGCGCGTATCAGCCAGCGGCTGCGGCCCCAGCCTCGCCTGCTCCTGCAGCTGCGCCGAAGAAGCGCTCTCCGATCTTCCTGGTGATCGGCCTCGCCGCGCTCATCGGTCTCGGCATCGCCGCGTTCCTCGCGTTCAAGGGTCCGAAGCTCACCGCCACCGAGCAGCTCGCGAAGGCCGAGCAGGCAGAGGGCCGCAGTCGCGTGAGCGGACTGGTCGATCTCGCCACCATGCCCGACGCGACCGAGGCGCAGCTCGCGCGCGCGGGAGCCCTCCTCACCGAAGCCAAAGAGTGGGACGCCGTGCTCTCCCTCGTCGACGGCTGGCTCCTGAAGAATCCGAAGAGCCTCGATGCACGCCTGATGGAAGCGCGCGCGGCCGTGCAGAACCGCAAAGGCAAGCGCGCCGAGACCGCGATCAAAGAGGCAGCCACGCTCGCGCCCAACGACGCTCGCCCTGATGCCGTGATGGCCGAGCTGCGTGAGCTGCAGGCCGATCCGGGAGCGGCGCTGGAGAATTGGAGCAAGGCCGTCGCCAAGGCTCCGGGCAACGCGCAGTACCTCTCGCGCCAGGGCTACTGGCTCTCGCAGAGCGGCCGGCTCGACGAAGCCGAGACCGCGCTCAGCAAGGCGAACAAGAAGAAGAGCGATCCCGCCACCACCGCCGAGCTCGGCTTCGTGAAGTTCCGGAAAGAGCAGAAGGATGAAGCGATGCGGCTGCTGCGTTCGGTGGTGAAGGAGAAGCCCGATCTGCTCGAGGGGCACTACTACCTGGCCACCGTGCTCTTCTCGAAGAACGACCTCACCGCCGCGCGCGCTGAATATCTCGCGGCCGATGCACTCGCCGGCGCTGATACCCGCCCGCTCACCGCGCTGTGCGAGATGGAGCAGATGCAGCAGACCAGCGAGCTCGCAGCTGTGCAGAAGAAGCTCAAAGAGCGATTCCCCAAAGAGGCCGACCAGCTGCTCAGTAAGTGTGCTGCCGCGGCGCCAGCGCCATGACGTTCCGACTGATCTTGAACGCCGATGACTTCGGCTACGACCCCGAGGTCTCCCGGGGCATCGCCGAGTCGATGCGCATGGGCGTGGTCTCCTCGACCACGATGATCGTCAATTCGCCCTGGAGCGAAGACGCGGCGCGCGACGCAGAAGGACTCGCGATCGGTCTCCACTTGAACCTGGTGCGCTTCGAATCGGTGAGCGCGCCGTCACGTGAGCTCCGCGAGCGCGCACAGCTCGATCTGCAATTCGTGGTGCGAGAGACGCGCGCCCAGCTCGATCGCCTGAAGCAGCTCATCGGCCGCGACGCCACGCACATCGACGTGCACAAGCACGCGCACAAGGATCCGACGGTGCTCGGGGGTCTGGGCATCGTGGCGCGAGAGCGTGGACTCGCGGTGCGCAGCATCGACGCGAAGATGCGTGAGGCGCTGCGCGATGCCGGCGTGCGCACCAACGACGCGTTCCTCGGAGATGCAGGCGACTCCGCGTATTGGACTCCCGAGCGCTGGGTGGAACAGCTCGATGAGGCACCGCGTGACGGCGTGGTCGAGCTGATGTGCCACCCCGGTTATC